>CAZTNB010000196.1:340-2110 GCA_964614825.1 uncultured Gammaproteobacteria bacterium | reverse complement strand
AGTCGAGCTGGCACCTGCCGGGCGCGGCGTACCTGCTGTCGGCGGCGCTGCTGGCAGTGGCCTGGACCGTGGCGTGGCGCACCACCCACAAGCCGCCGCCGCTCGCCAACGGCACGCATTCCTAGTCAGCGGCAGCGACCGCCCCCGCCAGGCCCGCCGGCCCAACCCCGCGCCGCGCTATCGTGCGTTGAATCCTCGGCATCCCAACGAGAGACCGCCATGCGCACCCTTCTGCCGCTCGCCATCGCCGCCGCCCTGGGCACCGCCACGGTCGCCGCGGCGGAAACGCCGGACTATTCGCTCACCATCTACAGCTCCGCCGCCCCCGGCGCGCTCAACGTCGAGCGCCTCACCCAGTACGGCGGCGCGCTGCCCGGCTACGCCCTGGTGCGCGACGGCCGCCGCATGACGCTCGAGCGCGGCACCGGCCTGATCCGCTTCAGCGACGTCGCCAAGCGCATCGACCCCACCACCGTGAGCTTCTCCTCGCTCACCGATCCCGCCGGCACCCGCGTGCTGGAGCAGAACTACCAGTTCGACCTGGTGAGCCAGGCCAAGCTGATCGAGCGCTACATCGGCCAGCGGATCACGGTCGAGCAGCAGCGCGGCGACGAGGTCGTGCGCGTGTCCGGCACGCTGCTCTCGGCCGAGGGCGGATTGATCCTGGCGAAGGACACGGGCGAGGTGCTCACCCTCAACCAGTGGAGCAACGTCGAGTTCCCCAGCCTGCCCGGCGGCCTCATCACCAAGCCCACCCTGGTGTGGCTGGTGGACGCGGCCAGGGGCGGCGCGCACGACACCCGCGTGGGCTACCAGACCACCGGCATGACGTGGTGGTCGGACTACAACGTCACCCTGCGCGAGGCCAACGGCGCCTGCGACATGGACCTGTCGGCGTGGGTGACCATCGTCAACCAGTCGGGCGGCACCTATCCGGGCGCGCAGCTCAAGCTGGTCGCCGGCGAAGTCAACCGCGCGCCGGCCGCGGCGCCGGCGACGCTCGGCATGGCCAAGGCCGCGCGCATGGAGATGAATGCGATGGCCGACCAGGGCTTCCAGGAGTCCTCGCTGTTCGAGTACCACCTCTACACGCTGGGCCGCCGCACGGACCTGCCCGACAACTCCACCAAGCAGCTGGAGCTGTTTCCCGCCGCCAACGGCGTGGCCTGCAGGAAGCAGCTCATCTTCACCGCCGCGCCGCAGCCGTGGAGCTACTGGGCCGCGCCGATCACCGACCAGGGCTACGCCGCCACCGCCGAGGGCAGCGTCGGCGCCTACCTCGAATTCGACAACAAGGAAGCCAATCGCCTCGGCATGCCCTTGCCCGCCGGCCGCGTGCGCGTGAACCAGGCCGGCCCCGACGGCAGCCTCGAGTTCATCGGCGAGGACCTGATCAAGCACACGCCGCGCAACGAGACCCTGCGCGTCAAGCTCGGCGAGGCCTTCGACATCGTCGGCGAGCGCAAGCAGATGAGCTTCGCCTACGACGACGCGGCCGACACCATCACCGAGGAATTCGAGATCAGCGTGCGCAACCGCAAGCGCGAGTCCGCCGAGGTGGTGGTGCGCGAGTACCTCTATCGCTGGAGCGCGTGGGACGTGACGGCGAAGAGCCACGCCTTCACCAAGCGCGACGCCCAGACCATCGATTTCCCGCTGACGATCCCGGCCGATGGCGAGGCCAAGCTGACGTACACGGTGCGCTACCACTGGTAGCGGCGAACCGAGGCGCCGCGGTCGCGGGGGGGGGTCGCGCCCAACCCCGAAGCC
>CAZTNB010000196.1:0-330 GCA_964614825.1 uncultured Gammaproteobacteria bacterium | reverse complement strand
CATCTCATGCGCGACCGCGGCCCCCGGACCACCCCGCTTCCCACCCAACACCATTTACCTACAACCCTTTACGCCAACCGCGCTACCATCCTCGCTCGCATCGCGCGACGCTAGCGCCCATGGTCGCCGAACCCGCCACCCTCGCCACGCCCCCCACGCCCGCGCGCGAGATCCTGCGCCGCACCTTCGGCTACCCCGAGTTCCGCGGCCCGCAGGAGGCGATCGTCGAGCACCTCATCGCCGGCGGCGACGCGCTGGTGCTGATGCCCACCGGCGGCGGCAAGTCGCTGTGCTACCAGGTGCCGGCGCTGGTGCGGCCGGGCTGCGGGA
>CAZTNB010000195.1:0-5090 GCA_964614825.1 uncultured Gammaproteobacteria bacterium | reverse complement strand
TGGCCGGTGATCACCACGCGCAAGGACGCCCCGCCCGACGCCAAGGAATGGGAAGCCGTGACGGACAAGCTCAAGCTGCTGGAACGCTGAAGCAGCGGGCGCCGCGCGGCGCCCGCCGTGGCGTGGCGCCGATCAGCCCAGGCGCTGGCGCAGCGCTTCGATCACGCGGCGCGAGAACTCGTCGGTGGTGAGGTTGCCGGACTCGTCCTCGACCGAGATCAGGCTGCCCGCGCCATCGCCGGTGATGCGCACCACCCGGGTCACCGGCTCGCTGACGGTGCCCTGCTTGCCGCCGCCGAACAGCTTCTTGAAGAAGCCCTGGTCGGTGGGCGCCGCGACCTCGCGCTGGCCGCTCACGGTGTAGGTGCCGGCCGTCGCGTCGCTGCCGAGCACCGCGGCCACGCCGGAACGCTCCAGCGCGAAACCGACCCGCTTCCAGGCGCCGTCGGGCGCGTCGGCGATGCGCAGGGTCGAATCCTCGCCCGCGGTGATCGACGAGGGCTCGGCCGGCGGCGGCGTGGGCGGCAGGCTGGCACTGGCCGAGCCCGTGGCCGGCGCGCTCGCGGAGACGCCGGGCGCGGGCGGCTGGGTGTCGGGAATGACGAGCGCCGAACCGGTGGACGGCGCATCCAGGTCCGGCGGCACTTCCAGCGGCCGCGTCTCCTGGCTGGTCTCGTACTCCTTCGTCTTGCCGCCGAACCAGCCGCAGCCGCCCAGCGCAAGCGCGGCAACGGCCATCAGCAGGGCGGCATGGCGATCGATCCTCATCTTCTTCTCCTTGCGAACGCGATCGGCGCGCCTTCAGGCCACCCGGCTCGCGGCCGGGTCGGCCGCCGCCTCGAGCTGGCGTATGCGCGCCGCACAATGGTCGGCTTCTTCCCGCCAGGCCTGGCTGAGTTCGACCAGCGGCAGGCGCAGGCCGGGTCCGATCAGTCCCAGGCGGTACAGCAACCACTTGGCGGGAATCGGGTTCGACTCCACGCCCAGCATGCGATAGACCGGCGCCAGCTCGCGGTCGAGCGCCTGCGCCGCGGCGCCGTCGCTCGCGCGCGCCAGCGCGCACAGCCGCGCGAAACTGCGCGGCACCACGTTGGCGGCGACCGAGATGGTGCCGTCGGCGCCGGCCCGCATCGCGCGCAATGCCGTCGGGTCGTCGCCGCTGAGCACGCAGAACCCGTCGCGCCGCAACGGCAACAGCGCCTGCATCCGCTGCGGGTCGGCCACCGCTTCCTTGATCCCGGCGATGCCGTCGCGTCCGGCCAGCCGCGCCACGGTCTCGGGCAGCAGGTCGCAGCCGGTGCGCCCGGGCACGTTATACAGGATCACCGGCAGGCCGCCCTCGTCGGCCAGGGTGGCATAGTGGCGGAAGAGGCCTTCCTGGGTCGGTCGCACGTAATAGGGCGTCACCACCAGCGCCGCATCGGCGCCGAGTTCGCGGGCGCGTCGCACCAGGCCCAGCGCCTTGTGGGTCGAGGCCGCGCCGCAGCCGGCGATCACCGGCATGCGGCCACGCAGGCGCGCCAGCGCCGCGGCCAGCAGGGCGTCGGCCTCGGCGGGTTCCAGCGCGACCGATTCACCGGTGGACCCGGCCACGACGATGCCGTCGCTGCCCGCGGCCAGGTGCATCGCCAGCAACCGGTCGAAGGCCTCGGGATCGGGCGCGCCGTTCGCGCTGAACGGCGTCACGATGGCGCAGATGCTGCCCTGGAAACGCAAGGTCGCGGGCCGGATCGGAGGGAGGGCGGGATGTTACTTGCGGGGTTGCGGCGCCCACAAGTATTCTGCCGGCGAGCCGCGCCGCAGCCCGCCGCGCGGCTGCTCTCGGGGTTCGATCCGGACTAGCGCCCAGCAGTGTCTCGCCCCACCGCCAACGAGAACTTCGTTCTCGTCACCTGCATCGCTCCGCAAGCCAAGCCTGCGCTGGTGCCGCTGACCAAGCGCATCAGCGACTGTGGCTGCAACGTGGTCGAGGCGCGCGTGTCCACCCTGGGCGAGGACGTGGTCGTCGCCATGCTCGCCGTCGGCCCCTGGGACGCGGTGGCCAAGCTCGAATCGGGGCTCGCCCGCCTCGAGCGCGAGGAGGGCCTCAAGGCGGCGGTGCAGCGCACCGGGGCCAAGCCGCAGGACGCCAAGCTGATCCCCTACGTGGTCGAGGTGGTCTCCGCCGACCGCCCCGGCGTGCTGCACGAACTGGCCGAGTTCTTCGCCAGCCGCGGCATTTCGCTCGAGCAGCTCAACTCCTCGCGCTACCGCGCCATGCAGACCGGCGCCGAGATGTTCTCGGCGCAGATCACGGTCGGCATCCCGGTCAAGACCCACATCGCCGCCCTGCGCGACGACTTCCTCGAGTTCTGCGACCGCCTCAACCTCGATGCCATCATCGACCCGATGAAGTACTGAGGCCAGCCCCGCGCATGCCGCAGCCGACCTTCGACACTGCCCTCGCCGCCCGCGGCGACGCGATCGCTCCTTGAGCCCGCGCAAGCCGCCTTCTCCGCCGCCGCCGCGCAAGCCCGCGCGATCCCGGCCCGCCACCGTTTCCAAGCAGCCGCGCCGGAGCGCCGACCACCGCGCCATGATGTCCGCACGCAAGCGCACCTACGTCCTCGACACCAACGTGCTCATGCACGATCCCACCTCGCTGTTCCGTTTCGAGGAGCACGACGTGTTCGTGCCGATGACGGTACTGGAGGAACTCGACCACGCGAAGAAGGGCTCGTCCGAGGTGGCGCGCAACGCGCGCCAGGTCAGCCGCTTCTTCAACGAGCTGATCGAGGTCAACGGCGCCGACCAGATCGAGACCGGCCTCAAGCTGGTGCGGCCCTCGGGCCTGCGCCTGCGCGGCGACTCGCAGATCGGCCGCCTGCTGTTCCAGACCCGCACCGCGACCACGCCGGCGCTGGCCGACGGCACGGTGCCGGACAACCGCATCCTCGCCGCGATCCTGCAGCTGCGCGAACAGTTGCCGCAGAAGCCGGTGGTGCTGGTGTCCAAGGACATCAACCTGCGGATCAAGGCCTCGATCTACGGCGTGCCCGCCGAGGACTACGAGAACGACCGCGCGCTGGACGACTTCAACCTGCTCTACACCGGCCACGTGGAGCTGCCGGGCGACTTCTGGGAACGCCACCCCGAGGTGCGCTCGTGGTCGGAGAAGGGCCGCACCATGTACGAGGTCAAGCTGCGCAAGGACGAGGACTGGAACCCGCACCAGTGCCTGTACCTGCCCGGCGAGGAGGAGCCCGAGTTCCGGGTGATGAAGCTGCGCGAGGGCGTCGCCACGCTGCAGATCCTCGACGACTACGAGCACGGCAACCACTCGGTGTGGGGCATCCACGCACGCAACCGCGAGCAGAACTTCGCCCTCAACGTGCTGATGGACCCGGACGTGGACTTCGTCACCCTGCTCGGCACCGCCGGCACCGGCAAGACCCTGCTGGCGCTGGGCGCCGGCCTCGCGCAGGTGATGGACCAGCAGCGCTACCGCGAGATCATCATGACCCGCGCCACCGTCTCGGTCGGCGAGGACATCGGCTTCCTGCCCGGCACCGAGGAGGAGAAGATGACGCCCTGGATGGGCGCGCTCACCGACAACCTCGAGGTGCTGGCCGATCCGCAGGAAGGCGGTTCCTGGGGCCGCGCGGCGACCAACGACCTCCTGGCCTCGCGGATCAAGATCCGCTCGATGAACTTCATGCGCGGCCGCACCTTCCTGTCGCGCTACGTCATCATCGACGAGGCGCAGAACCTCACGCCCAAGCAGATGAAGACCCTGCTGACCCGCGCCGGCCCCGGCACCAAGATGGTGTGCCTGGGAAACGTCGAGCAGATCGACACGCCGTACCTGACCGAGACCACCTCGGGCCTCACTTACGCCGTCGACCGCTTCAAGGAGTGGCAGCACTCGGCCCACATCACCCTGCGCCGCGGGGAGCGCTCGCGCCTGGCCGATTTCGCCTCCGAGACCCTGTAGCGAGGCAGGCGCGTTGCGCGGGACCGGGCAAAAAAATGGGGCTCCAGAGGAGCCCCGCAAGTTCAGCCCTTGTGTCCTGTGAAACGGGTCAGAAGCGCACGCTCCAGATCGCCATCACCTCGATCTGCTCGCTGCTGGATTCGGTATCCGAATACGCGGCATTGCCGACGTAGTACTGCGAAGGCGCGTAGGCGGCGCCGAGGCGGATCGCGCTCTCGTCGCCGAGCCTGTGGTCCAGCGACAGCGCGAAGTTGTTGTCGGTGTAGCTCTCCGACATCGCCAGGTTCAGCAGTTCCGAGGTGGGCTCGGGCTGCTGCTGGGTGAAGTAGCGCAGCGTGACCAGGTTGTCGGCACTGGCCTGCCAGCTCCAGGCCGCGCTGTAGACGGTCAGGTCGCGCCAGGCGAAGTTCGGCGAGGTGCCGTCGCCGAGCAGCGCCAGCAGGCTGGTCGGCAGCGCCGAACTGGTGAACGGGGTGACGTCGCTGTACATGACGCGCGACACGCCGAAGCCCAGCGAGCTGCCGCCGCCGAGATCCCAGTCGAAGCCGGTATCCAGCGTCGCCGGGATGTCGAAGTCGCCGGCATCCGCGTACACGCCGCTGTAGCTGCGCAGCGTGCTCATGTTGACCTGCGACTGGTAGGCGGCGCGGAACGACACGCCTGCGCCCACTTCCTGCGACATGCCCAGGCGGACGCCGGAGCCATACGAGGTTTCGCTGCCCGACACCGGCAGCGCCGACGGCGGCAATCCATCGCTGGCCTCGATCGCATTGAGGTTCGGGCTGGCGAAGCGCTGGTAGGCCAGCATCACCGAAGCGTCGACCCTGCCGCCATCACCGAAGGCGCGCGAGATCGAGGGCGCGATCACCGTGCGCTCGATGCCGGCGCGGCCGTCGTCGAGCTGGCTGAAGCCGATGTCGCCCGCCTCGGCCAGGGGCGTGTCGCTGGCGAGCGCGCGGGTGACGCCGAGCGAGATCGCGCCCGTCGCCGCCGGCGCCTCGTCGAACCGCAGTTCCGGCATGCGCATCGTGCGCACCGGCTGCAGCGAGTCGATCACGCTGGGGCGCACGGCCTCCGCCGCGGGACGACCCGCCCAGTTGAATTCGGGCGTGATGCC
>CAZTNB010000194.1:2103-5178 GCA_964614825.1 uncultured Gammaproteobacteria bacterium | reverse complement strand
CCGGCATCGGCGCGGGTGGCGCCGAGCCACTCGCCATCGGTCGACAGGTGCCACACGATGGAACCAGGTTCGTCGACGCCGAGTGCGACCGGCGCGCCGGCCAGGCACGCGAGCGACAGCATCGAATGGGCGATCCACTTGCGCATCTGGCGACCGCTTCAGCTTCCTTTGCCTGGGACCACGCCGGGCTGCCTCCGGTTCCCCGACGCCGCCTGGACGAGTCCTTGGCACGAATGATACTCCTGCGACGGGCGCCACTCCAAGGCCGCTCCGCGCCGGCGGCGCCCCCGCCGCGCCGCCCGTCGGCTGCCGGCGCCGCTCAATGGGGCGTGGGCGGCGCCGGTGCGATCGGCTCGGCGGCGAAGATCTGGCCCACGTCGACCCGGTCGAAGCGATACAGGCGGTTGCAGAACTCGCAGCGCACCTCGACCTGGCCATCGTCGCCCAGCGCGGCATGCGCCTCGGCCGGGCCCAGCGCCAGCAGCATGCCCACCACCCGTTCGCGGCTGCAGCGGCAGCCGAACGCCAGCGCCTGCGGCGCGTGCAGGCGCACGTCGTCTTCCGCGTACAGCCGGCGCAGTAGTCGCTCGGCGTCGAGGCCGATCAGCTCGGCATCGGTCAGGGTCCGGAACAGCAGGCCGGCGCGCTCGAACTCGGAGGTTGCCGCGCGCAGCGCCTGTCCGCCTACCGAAGGCACCTGCTGCAGCAGCATGCCGGCGCAACGCCCGGCGTCGCACACGAGGTGGATCAGCGTGGGCAACTGTTCCGATCGCGCGAAATAGCTTTCGAAGGCCTGCGCGAGCCGGCTGCCTTCGACCGGCACCAGGCCCTGGTAGCGCTGGTTGCCCGCCTCGCGCTCGATCGTGATGGCGAGCAGCGCGTCCTGGCCCAGCGCATCGAGGGCCAGCACCGGCGCCACCGGCTCCTGCCAGCGCGCCAGCCCGCGCACGTGCCCGTCGCGGGTGCACTCGGCGAACAGCAGCGGCAGGGCGCCGGCGGACTTGAGCTGGATCGACAGCGTGCCCGGCATCTTGAGCTCGCCGGCGAACAGCGTGGTCGCCGCGATCGCCTCGCCGAGCAGGGTGCGCACGCCCGGCGGGTAGTCGGCGCGCCCGGCGATCTCGCGCCAGACCGCGCCCAGCCGCACGATCACGCCGCGCACCCCGGCCTGCTCGAGGTGGAAGCGTCGCATCCAGTCGTCCGGCCCCTCCATAATCGGCGCGTCGCGGTCGCTCATGGCGGGAAGTATGCAACGAAAGCGCAAGCCTGCCGCCGCGATCGCGTCGCCCTGGCGGCGCCTCGCGCGCTGGCTCTGGCGCGGCCTCCTGGCCTGCGTGCTGCTGTCCCTGCTGGCGGTGCTGGCGCTGCGTTACGTGGCGCCGCCGACCAGCGCCTTCATGCTCGCCCGCAGCGTGGCCGCGTGGCGGTCCGGCCAGCCCGGGTTCGAGCTGCGCTACCACTGGGTGGACTGGGAGCGGATCGCGCCCACGCTGCCGATCGCGCTGGTGGCGGCCGAGGACCAGAAGTTCCCCTACCACCACGGTTTCGACCTCGAGGCGATCGACCAGGCCTGGCGCGAGCGCGGCGACGGCACGCCGCGCCGCGGCGCCAGCACGATCTCGCAGCAGGTCGCCAAGAACCTGTTCCTGTGGTCCGGGCGCAGCTGGCTGCGCAAGGGGCTGGAGGCCTGGTTCACCGCGCTGATCGAGCTCACCTGGCCCAAGCGGCGCATCCTCGAGGTGTACGCCAACATCGCCGAATTCGGCGATGGCGTGTACGGCGCCGAGGCCGCCGCGCGGCATTTCTACGCCAAGCCGGCGGCGGCGCTGGACGCGCGCGAGGCGGCCACGCTCGCCGCGGTGCTGCCCAATCCCAGGCTGCTGCGGGTGCAGCGGCCGTCGCGCTACGTGCTGTCGCGCACGCTGTGGATCGAGCGGCAGGTACGCCAGCTCGGCGGGCCGGCCTACCTCGACGCCGCCGCGCCCGCTGCCGCACCGTCCGCCGCGACCGGCGGCAGGAGCAGTCGCGCCACGCCATAGGCCAGCAGCGCGCCGGCGGCCTGCGCCGCGATGAAGCCGGCGACGTCGCCGGGCTGGATGCCGGCGAAACTGCGCGTGAGCGAGCGGGCCACGGTCACCGCCGGGTTGGCGAAGGCGGTCGATGCGGTGAACCAATAGGCCGCGGTGACGTAGGCCGCGACCAGTGCCGGCACCTGCCGCGGCAGGTGGCGCGCGCCGAGCCGGATCGTCAGCAGCAGGCCGAAGGTGGCCACGCCTTCGGCGAGCCATTGCCCGGCTCCGCTGCGCGCGCGCGTGCCCGGCTGCCACAGCGGCAGCTCGAACATCGCGTGGGCCAGCAGGACGCCGGCCACGGCGCCGGCGAGTTGCGCGGCGACGTAGGCCAGCGCCGGCGCCGGCAACCGTTCGCCGCCCAGGCGCGCGATCGCGGTCACCGCGGGATTGAAGTGCGCGCCGGAGCTCGGGCCCAGCAGCGCGATCAGCACGTACAGGCCGGCGCCGGTGGCGAGCGAGTTCGCCAGCAGCGCGATCGCGGCATTGCCGGCGGCCAAGCGCTCGCCCATGATCCCGCTGCCGACCACGATGGCGAGCAGCAGCAGGCTGCCGAGCGCCTCGGCAAGCAGCGCGCGCGCCGCGCTCAAGGCAGGCGGGCCAGCAGGTCGCGCACGCGCGCGCCGATGTCGTCGCGCACCGCGCGATAGGCGGCGTCGTCCATCTCGCGCGGGTCGGGCAGGGCCCAGTCCTCGCGCAGCGCGGCGGGCACCCACGGGCAGGCGTCGCCGCAGCCCATGGTCACCACCGCGTCGAAGTCGAGGCCGGCGACCTCGTCCAGCGACTTGGAGCGATGCGCAGCCAGGTCGTAGCCCAGTTCCGCCATGAAGCGCGCGGCCTTGGGGTTGACCTTGCCGGAGGGGCGCGAGCCCGCGCTCCACGCCTCCACCCCGGCACCGCCGTGCATGCGCGCGAACGCCTCCGCCATCTGGCTGCGGTTGGAGTTCTCCACGCAGACGAACAGCACGCGCTTCATCGCCCGCCTCAGCAGCAGCGCGGCGCGGCG
>CAZTNB010000194.1:0-2003 GCA_964614825.1 uncultured Gammaproteobacteria bacterium | reverse complement strand
GCTCGCGGGCGGGGCACAGGCCCTGTCGTCGCCGCAGGCCTCGCCCGCGGCGTAGTACGTGGTCGCGCTGCCGAAGGTGTGGAAGGTCTCCCAGCGCGTGCCCTGCGGGTCGACCGTCCAGGCCTTGTCCGAACGCGCGTAGCAGCACGTGGTGCCGTCCTCGGTCGACACCGCGCCCCCGGCGGCGTCGAGGTTGCGACCCAGCGCCGCCAGCTCCTCGGCGGTATCGACCTGCAGGCCCAGGTGGTCGATGCCGGCCGCGCGGCCCATGGCCGAGATGGCGAAGTTCAGGCGCGGGTCGTCCAGCATCCACTTGGCATAGTCGGGCTGGCGCACGGCGGGTCCGGCGCCGAACAGTTGCGAGTAGAAGCGGATGCTGGGTTCGAGTTCGGCGACGTTGAGGTGCACGTGGAAGCGCTTCATGGATTGCTCCGGCGGTTGGCGGGGCGGGCCGGCGTGCAGCCGCCCGCGGCAGGGTTGCACTCCGCCGCACCGGGATCACCGGCGCAGCAGTTCTCGAGCAGGTAGTCGACCAGCGCGTCCATCCGCGCGTAGTCGGCCGAACAGCGGATCGCGCGACCCTCGCGCTGGTCCAGCACCAGTCGCGCCTGCCGCAGCACGTTGAGGTGGTTGGTCAGCGTGGCGCCCGGCAGCGCGGTCGCGGCGCGCAGTTCGCCCACGCCCAGGCCGGCGCGACCGGCCCGGATCAGGCGCCGGAACAACTCGAGCCGAGTCGGGTGGGCCAGCGCGCCGAGCGCGGCCAGGGCTTCATTGGATTTCATAATTCCGGAATTATGGAAATATTGCGCCGACTGTCAAGCCCCCCGGCCGTGGCGGCGCTAGACTGGCCGCTCCGCGCAGTCACGGATTCCCGGAGACAGCCCATGGCGAAGGTGAGCGACCTGCTTTCCGGCAAGGGCCCGCAGGTGCATGCGATCGGGCCGGACGAGCCGGTGCTGGCGGCGATCCAGATGATGGCCGACAAGTCGGTCGGCGCGCTGCTGGTGATGCGCGGCGCCGAGCTGGCCGGCATCGTTTCCGAACGCGACTACGCGCGCAAGGTGATCCTGCGCGGGCGCTCCTCGGCGGAAACCGCGGTGTGGGAGATCATGAGCTCGCCGGTGACCACCGTCGCCCCGGGCGATTCGGTCTCGACCTGCATGATGCTGATGACCGAGCGCAAGATCCGTCACCTGCCGGTGGTCGAGGACGGCAAGGTGGTCGGCGTGCTGTCGATCGGCGACCTGGTCAAGGCCGTGATCGAGGAGCAGCAGCAGGAGATCGCGCAGCTGCAGCGCTACATCGTGAGCTGAGCCCGGCCGCGCCCGCCGGGCTTGCGTCCGGCCGCGATTGCGGGAACGCTGCAGCCTCCCTGATCCCGGTTCGCCCCCGTGCCCGTCCGACCGAGCGACCACCACGCCCGGCTCAGCCTCCTGCTCGACCGCTTCGGCGTGCGCCTGCGCCTGCTGGTGGAGCGCCACTGCGGCCGGCGCTCGGGCCTGGACCCCGACGACATCGAGCAGGAGGTCCGGATCCGGCTGTGGCGGGCGCTCGAACGTGACCGGAATGCCCCCCTCGCTGCGTCCTATATCCAGAAGGCCGTGGTCAGCACGGTGGTGGATGCCGTGCGGCGGGCCCAGGTCCGGCCGACGGAACCCCTCCCCGAGCCGGACAGCGGCGCGCAACTGGTGGAAGACGCCAACGTGGCGCCGGACCACCGTGCCATGGACGACGAACGCATGGCGCTGGTCGCGAAAGCGGTGGCGGCGCTGCCGGATCGGCGCCGGGCGCCGGTGCAGTTGCACCTGCAGGGCTTCGGTTTCGTCGAGATCGGCGGCCTGCTGGGAATCAGCGACGAAGCGGCGCGCAAGCTGGTGACGCGCGGCCTGGATGAATTGCGGTCCTGCTTGCGAGCCTGGGGCCTGGAGTCTGGCGATGGATGAGAAGCGACTGTCCGAGCTCTACCGCCGCGCGCTGGCGCGCACGGGCGCCGTCGCGCCGTC
>CAZTNB010000193.1:0-5184 GCA_964614825.1 uncultured Gammaproteobacteria bacterium | reverse complement strand
CCACCCGCGTGTTGACCTGGGTCTGGCCGATGCCGTCGAGGTAGTACTCGATCGGGTCCTCGACCGTGAGGATGTTGCGGGTGGCGTCGTTGAGGCGCGTCAGCGCGGCGTACAGGGTGGTGGTCTTGCCCGAGCCGGTGGGGCCGGTCACCAGGATGATGCCGTGCGGGCGCGCGATCATCGCCGCGAGTTCGTCCAGCATCGCCGGCGCCATGCCCAGCTTGCCGAGGTCCAGGCGCCCGGCCTGCTTGTCGAGCAGGCGCAGCACCACGCGCTCGCCGTGGCCGGCGGGAATGGTGCTCACGCGCACGTCGACCGGTCGCCCGGCGATGCGCAGGCCGATGCGGCCGTCCTGCGGCAGGCGCTTCTCGGCGATGTCGAGCTTGGCCATGACCTTGATCCGGCTCACCACCGGCGCGGCGATCGCGCGCTGCGGGGCCAGCACCTCGCGCAGCACGCCGTCGATGCGGAAGCGCACCACCAGCCGGTTCTCGAACGGCTCGACGTGGATGTCGGAGGCGCCTTCCTTCACCGCCTCGGTCAGCAGCGCGTTGATCAGGCGGATGATGACCGCGTCGTCGTCGGATTCGAGCAGGTCCTCGGGCTCGGGCATCGCCTCCGCGATGGCTTCGAGGTCGGAACGGCCGTCGAGGCCCTCGACCATGGCGCGCGCGTCGGCGCCGCCCTGCTCGTACAGCTCCTGCAGCAGGGCGTCGAAAGAGGCGGGTGCGAGCGGCTCGAGGTCGAGCGCCGCGCCGCAGTAGCGCTGCAGCTCGACCAGCGTCTCCAGCTTCACGCCCGGCCGATGCGCGACGTGCGCGCGGCCCTCGCGCCACCCCACCAGGGTGGCGCCGTGGCGCTTGGCGAAGGCGAACGGCGGCCGCGCCGCGTTCACCGGCCGCCGCCCCCGGGCTCGGGCAGCCGCAGCGGCGCCGCCCACGGCGTTTCCTGCATCAGTGGCTGGGTCTCGTCGGGCAGCACGTAGCCGGGCTTGATCCGCTTCTCGAGCTGGCGCTCGCGGATGAAGTTGTACTTGTCGCTCGACACCGCCGACTCCAGCACCTCGTCGCGCAGGATGCTGGGCTTGAGGAACACCATGAGGTTGCGCTTGGTGTGGTCCTCGCGCCGGTAGCGGAACAGGTTGCCCAGCACCGGGATGTCGCCCAGCGCCGGCACCTTGCGGATGGTCTCGCGCACCTCGTCGGAGATGAGGCCGCCCAGCACCAGCATGGCGCCGTCGCTCACCATCACGCTGGTGTCGATCTCGCGGTTGTTGGTCACGAGGTCGACGGCGCCGGCGGTGTTGGGCGCCAGCGAGGAGATCTGCTGCGAGATGTCCAGGCGCACGCTGTCGCCCTCGTTGACGTGCGGCGTGACCTTGAGCACCAGGCCGACGTCCTCGCGATCGATGGTCTGGAACGGGTTGGTCGGCTGGTTGGCGCCGCCCGTGGTCGAGGTATTGGTGTACTGGCCGGTGACGAAGGGCACCTGCTGGCCGACCTTGATCTGCGCTTCCTGGTGGTCGAGGGTGACGATGGAAGGCTGCGACAGGATGTTGGTGCCGCCGTCCTGCGCCAGCGCCGTCACCAGCGCGCCGATCTGCAGGATCGGCGTGTCCGAGCCCGGCAGGGTGATGGTGCCGCCGACATAGCCCAGGTTGAGGCCACCGCCGACCGCGCCGGGATTGGCGCCGAGGCCGACGATGCCGGGCTGGACGATGCCGGGGAAATTGGTCCCGCCGAGGTAGCCGCTGTTGGTGATGTTGCCGTCGGCGTCGGTCTCGAGGTTGGTCGACTGCCACTGCACGCCGATCTCGGTGGCGAGTTCGGTGCTGACCTCGGCGATCACGCCCTCGATCAGCACCTGCGCCCGCCGCACGTCGAGCTGGCGCACGATCGAGGCGATGGCGCGGAACACCGCCGGGTCGGCGGTGATCACCAGCGCGTTGGTGCCGGCATGGGACTGGATCGTGGCGACCTTGGGCGCGTCCTTGGCCGTGCTCTGTTCGGTGAGGGTGGCCGCGGTGGCCTCGAGCACCGGCACCAGTTCCTCGGCCTTGGCGTAGCGGATGTAGATCACCTGGGTGCTCTCGCCCGACTCGAGCGGCGTGTCGAGGTGGGTGACCAGCGCGCGCATGCGCAGGCGCGAGGCCGGGTCGCCCGACAGCAGGATCGAGTTGGTGCGCGCGTCGGCGAAGATGCGCGGCTGGTTGCCCATCGCCGCCGCGGTCTTGTCCTCGGTCAGCAGGGTCAGGGTGCGGGCGACCTCGGAGGCGTTGGCGTGCTCGAGCGGGATCATCTCCACCGCGGTGTCGCTGGCGGTGTCGATGCGGCGGATCAACTGCTCGATCCGCGCCAGGTTGCCGGCGCGATCGGACACGATCAGCGCGTTGGAGCCCTGGTGCGCGGCGAGGTTGCCCTGCTGCGGGATCAGCGGGCGCAGGATCGGGATCAGCTCCGCGGCGGCGACGTGGCGCAGCGGGATCACCCGCGTCACGATCGAATCCGGGCCGCCCGCGCCGCCCAGCGTGCTGCCGTCCTGGTTGGCGATCACCTCCGGCACGATCTTGACCATCCTGCCCGACTCGACCGCGGCGAAGCCGTGCACGCGCAGCACCGACTCGAACACCGCGTATACCTCGTCGGGGCTCATCGGCTGGGTCGACACCACGTTGACCTTGCCCTCGACGCGCGGGTCGATGATGAAGTTGCGCCCGGTGATCTCCGACACCGTGGCGATCAGCACGCGGATGTCGGCGTCCTTGAGGTTCAGCGTGTGCTTGCCGTTCACCGGCGTGGCCAGCGCGGCCGGGTCGGCGGGCGCCTGCGCGGGCGCCGCGAGCGGAAGGAGCAGCGCGAGCGTGAGGGCGAGGCGGGTCATGCGGGGCGGGCTCCGGCGATTCCAGTACGGTGGCGTTCAGCGCAGGCTTGCGCTGAGGTTCTCGGTCTTGCCGTCGCGGCGCACGGTCACCTTGACCGCCTCGGCGCCGGCCAGGCTGCGCGCGACTTCCTGCGCGCGCGCGGGCGAGTCGAGCGCGATGCCGTTGACCGCGGTCACCACGTCGTCGGGCTGCAGGCCGAGCCGGGCGATCACCGGCATGTCGCGGCCGCCGCCGAGGCGCACGCCGACGAAGCGGCCGTTCTCCACCACCGGCAGCACGCTGACCTCGCGCGCCAGCCGGGCCGGATCGACGCCCAGCTTCTGGGTGATGGTCTCGAAGTCCTGGCCCATCGGCGCGATCGAGGGCGTCACGAACGGCGCCGGCGCGGCGGCCGATCCCGGCAGCAGGCCGGGCGCGGGCGCGGTGTTGAGCGGCATGCGCGGCGCGGCCGCATTGGCGGCGGCCGGCGCGGCGGCCGCATCCTCGGGCGGGCGCAGGCGCAGCGACTCCAGCGCGCCGTTGCGGCGCAGGGCGACGCGATCGGCGTACACGGCCTCGAGGGTGGCATTGCCGGGCAGCGCGGCGCCGACCGCGTAGCTGCGCTCGTCGCCCTGCGCATCGGCGATGATCGCGACGCCGTGCGCCGGGTCGGCCCCGGCGAGCACGCCGTGCAGGACCAGCGCGAGCGCGGTCTCGGGCGCCGACTCGGCCAGCCCGCGCGCATCGACCGCGGGCGCCGGATTGCCGAACAGGTGCCAGCGCGCCAGCGAGGTCGCCGGCGCGGCGACTGGCGCCGCGGCCGGAACCGGGGCCGGCGGCGGCGGCGCGCCCAGTTCGAGCAAGGTCCAGGCGATGCGCGCCAGCAGCAGCAGGATCAGTGCGCCGAGCGCGGCGATGCTCGCCAGCGCCAGCGGCCGTGCCAGTCGATGGCGCAGGAAGAACTCTGACAACGCCTCGGACATTGCGGCGACGGGCGGAAGGCAACCGCCCGAAGCGTAGCAAATCGCGGCGCGCCGCGACCGCCTCCATTCAGGAAGGTCGGTCCGCGCGACCGCCGGGCGCCGCGCTCAGCGCGAACCGCGGAAGCGGTTCATGAAGGCCTTGAAGCCCTGGGTGATCTTGCCCAGCAGCCGCGGACGCTCGTGGCCACCGCCGTGCTGCTCGGCCGGCTTGGCCTTGTCGGCGGGCTTGGCCGCCTGCGCGCCCGTCGCCGCCTCGATCGTCCCGCCCTCGCGACGCCGGCGGCCGCGACCGCCGCGGCGGCGACGCTTGCCGCTGGCCTCGCCACCCGGCTCGCCGGTGGCCGCGCGCGCCGGAGCCGGCGGCGCCGCGCCGACGGCGACCTCGGCCTTGTCGGCGCGCGGCACCGAAGCGCGCGACTCTTCGCGCCGCGGGCCCTCGCGCCGCGCGCCATCGCCGCGGCCGCCTTCGCGGCGCGGCCCGCCCGGACGCGCGCCGTCGCGACGGCCGCCGCCCTCGCGGCGCGCGCCATCGCGGCCGCGCGGGCCGCCGGAGCGCTTCTCCGGCGGCGCGCCCTTGGTCGCGCGCGCGTCGTCGGCGGCGATGCTGTCGTCGCTGTCGGCCTCGGCGGAGACCGCGCGCGGCGCGCGCGGCACCGGCACCAGCATCTCGCGCTCGACCCGGCCGACCGGGATCTTCATCTCGATGTAGTTCTCGATCTCCGGCAGGCTCATCGCGTAGAGCTCGCAGGCGAAGCTCACCGCGTCGCCCTCGGCGCCCAGGCGCGCGGTGCGGCCGATGCGGTGCACGTAGTCCTCGGCGTCGAAGGGCAGGTCGAAGTTGAAGACATGGCTCACGTCGGGGATGTGCAGCCCGCGCGCCGCCACGTCGGTGGCGACCAGGATCTCGAGCTCGCCCTTCTTGAACTTGTTGAGCAGGCGCTCGCGCTTGGGCTGCGGCACGTCGCCCGAGAGCACGCCGACGCCGAAGTGCGCGCGCTCGAGCGCCCGCGCCACGCGTTCGACCCAGGCCTTGGTGTTGACGAACACGATGGTGCGGGTGGCATCCATGCGCGACAGCAGGCCGATCAGCAGCGGGATCTTCTCCTCGTTGGAGGGGAAGTAGACGATCTGGCGCACGCGGTCGGCGGTGACGCTGTCGGTCTCGATCGAGAGCTCGACCGGATCGTTCATGTGCTCGTAGGCCAGCTCCATGACGCGATGGCTCAGGGTGGCCGAGAACAGCAGGTTCTGCCGCTCCTCGCGCGGCGGCATGCGCCGGAACAGGAAGCGGATGTCCTTGATGAAGCCGAGGTCGAACATGCGGTCGGCCTCGTCGAGCAC
>CAZTNB010000192.1:0-5192 GCA_964614825.1 uncultured Gammaproteobacteria bacterium | reverse complement strand
GTGCTGCAGGGACTGGTGCTCGCGATCGCCATCGGCCTGGTGCTGCTCGCGCGCAAGGCGATCGCCCGCGGCTGGATCGCGTAGGCGCGGCGGACCGGATCGATCCCGTGCGGGCGACGCTGGTCACGGCCTTGTCCTGCATGCTGGCGGCGCCGGTCGCGGGCATGGACGACTACGCGAGGGTCTGGCGGCTCGCCTCCGAGGAGCACGATCGCCTCATCGCCACCCTCGAGGGCGCGGCCTACGAGCGCGAAATCGAGCGGGCGCACGCCGGGTTCTGGCGCGACATCCAGCGGGCCTGCATCGGCGAGGCGCGCAAGGAAGGCATCGCCGAGTTCCGCGCCATCGCCGTGATCGACGCGACCGGCACCGTGCGCGATTTCCTGCCCATGCCGGAAAGCCCGCACCTGGACTGCTACACGGAGCAGATGGTCGGGCGCAAATACCCGCCGCCGCCGACGGCGCCGTTCTACGAGCGCTTCCGCATCGGCCTGCCGGCCGATTGAGGCCGGCGACGGCGTTCGCGCCCGCCATGGCCGTCCACTTGCGACGGGCAGCACGGTGCGTGTTGCAGGGCCGCCACTGCGCGGACCGGCGCCGGCTTGCGTCGCTCAGGCGCGCTCGAACCTGAGGTGCACCACCTGCGCGGTAGCCACCGTCCGGACCAGCCGCAGGCCATGCAAGTCGTTGCCCACGCCCTCGAACAGCCGCTCCCCGGCGCCGAGCACGGCAGGCACCACGTTGAGGTCCATCACGTCGACCAACCCGGCCGCGAGGTACTGCCGTGCCGCCATGGCGCCGCCGCCCAGCGCCACGTCCTTGCCGCCGGCCGCGGCGCGCGCCTGCGCCAGCGCCGACTCGATGCCCGCGGTGACGAAATGGAAGCTGTTGCCGCCGGCGAGGCGCAGCGGCTCGCGCGGATGATGCGTGAGCACGAACACGGGATGGTGGAACGGCGGATCGTCGCCCCACCAGCCGTTCCACGGCCGCTCGGCGTCCCACGGGCCGGGATGCCCGCCGAACATGTTGCGGCCCATCAGCGTGGCGCCGACGGTGTCGCGCGCCTCCGCGACCACGCGCGAGCTCTCGTTCTCCTCGCCGCCCTCGAGGCCGTGCATCGCCCGCCACACCTTGAGCGGGAACACCCACTCGTGCAGGCGCATGCCGCCGATGCCGAGCGGGTTGTCCACGCTCTGCGCGGGCCCGGCCACGTAGCCGTCGAGCGACATCGAGATCCACAGGCGAAGTTTCGACACGGAGCCTCCCGGCGGCGATCGGCGCCTAGTCGCCGCTGGCGCCGAGGTTGCCGCACATGCCGCCGACGATGAGCCAGGTGTCGCCGACGCGCATCCAGGTATGGGTGATCTTGCGCACCACGCCGGCGTTCTCCACCCGTCCGTCCGGGTAGGTCGAGACGTTGGTGAAGCTGTAGTGCACGACCACGATGTCGCCGAAGGCCTGCGCACCCTCGCGCACCAGGTCGATGTCGGCCTTGATCTTCTCGTCGCGCACCTTGCGCACCCAGTCGCCGATCGAGGCCTTGCGCAGCGGATGCGGTTGGTCGCAGGGCCAGCCGATGAAGTCCTCGTGCCAGAGGGTCACGTAGTTGTCCACGTCGCCGGCCTTGACGTAGCGCCAGTACGCATCCTCGCGCGCCCATACTTCGGACACGCTGGCGGGCTCGGTTCCGGCGGCCTGCACGCCGGCAAGGCCGGGCAAGCCCAGCAACAGCACCATCGCAGCGGCGGATAGGCGGTTCATCGTCATGCATGCTCCCCGGGGCAGGACATCAGGTTGCGCCGGACCGGCCGGCGGCACGTGCTCCTTTCGAAGGCGTCGCGGCCTTGTGCCGCCAGGCCTGCTGGAGCAGCAGCTTCACCACCGCAGGGCGTGCCGCCGCCAGGTCGATCCTGACGCCGGCGACCTTGCCGCCCCACAGCAGCTTCTGCGCGAACTCAGGGTGCATCGCCAGCACCTGCTCGCGATCGGTCTCGGACGGGAACAGGTGCAGGCGATCGCCCCCGGGCGGGTAGGTCGCGTAGATCCGGCCCCGCACGCGGAATGAACCATGGTGGTGGTGCGGCTGCTCCGTCGTCCCTGGCAAGGCCAGGGCGAACCTGCGGACGGACGTGAGCGTCATCGGGCGAAGGCTACACGATCCTGCTTCGCTAGTCCGTGGCCCGCAGCCAAAGGACCAGGGCGAAGGCCATGCCGCCGACGTAGAGCACGCCGAACACCTGCTTGTTGTGCCGCGCCAGCCACAGCGGCAGGTAGATGTCGAAGTTGTCGCGGCGGTCGGCGGTATGTCGCGCGGCCACCGACGTGAGCGGGCAGCGCCAGCGGTTGCACAGCAGCACCAGCACTTCGACCAGCACGATCGCCGAGCACCACGCGGCCACCCGGAACTTCCCATGCCACGCGGCCAGGGGGATGGCGACGATGCAGGCCGCGAAGAACGCCCAGACCACGGTATGCAGGATCCGGATCGCCGTCAGCATGCGCGGGTCATCGTCGTGGCTGTCCAGTCGGCGCGGCAGCCCCTGCTCCCCGGTCGATGCGTCGCGACCAATGTCCCGGTCCTCAGTCGCGCGCCTTGATGCTCGACGGCAACACCACGAAGTCGCTGGTCCGCTCCAGTGAATCCATCGCGGCGAACAGGGCCGGTGGCGGAGCGACCAGCCTGCGCGCGTCGAGGTCGAGCCAGCCGCCGGCGCTGGTGACGCGCGCGGCGAGCTTGCCGTCCGGCCTGAAGATCTCGTGGCGCAGCAGGAAGCGGCTGCCGTCCGGCGCGTGGCCCGCGAGCGCGTAGGTGACCGTGACCTTCTGCTGCAACCCCACTTCCTTGAAGTACTCCACCTCGTCCTTCATCACCACGGGCCCGACCCGCAGCCGGCTGAATTCCTCGACCGGGAAGCCGTTCTCCATCAGGTACATCTGCCGCACGTCGGCGGTCTTGTCGAGGTAGGCCGTGTTCTTCATGTGCGAATTGAAGTCCATGTCGGCCCAGCCGGCGTAGAGCGTCTTCGTGTACATGTCCTGCCTCGCCATGGCCATGCAATGGACCCTGGCGTGCCGCTACGGCGGACCCCAGGCCCGGGGTCGAACCGCGCGCCGACCCCCGATCGTCGGGCGCAGTTTGCGCCGCGGGTGGTGGAGGCACAACTCAGAAGGCGCCGAGCACCGCCGCGACGTTGTCGCCGAGTTCCGCCACCGCATAGCCGCCCTCCTGCACCAGCACGGTGGGCAGGCCGAGTCCGGCCAGGCGGGCGCCCAGCGCGGCGAAATCGGCCCGCGTCAGCCCGAAGGCGCTGATCGGGTCGCCGGCGTAGGTGTCCACGCCCAGCGATACCACCAGCGCCTCGGGCCGGTAGCGGGTGATGGCGGCGACGGCGATGTCGAGCGCCTCGCGGTACTGCGGCCACGCGGTGCCGCGCGGCAGCGGCAGGTTCAGCGTGCAGCCCAGGCCCGCGCCGGCGCCGCGTTCGTCGGCGTAGCCCAGGAAGTACGGATACTCGGTCTCGGGCGTGCCGTGGATCGACACGAAGTACACGTCGTCGCGCTCCCAGTAGATGTCCTGGGAACCGTTGCCGTGGTGGTAGTCGACGTCGAGCAGGGCGACGCGGCGCGCACCGCGATCGCGCAGCTCCTGCGCCGCCAGCGCCGCGTTGTTGAGGTAGCAGTAGCCGCCGTACACGCTGCGCCCCGCGTGGTGCCCGGGCGGCCGGCACAGCGCGTACGCCGCGCGCGCGCCACCCGCGACACGCATCGCGGCCGTCATCGCGCAGCGCGCGGCGGCGAAGGCCGCGTCCCAGGTCCCGGCCACGATCGGCGTGCCGGCGTCGAAGGCGTAGTGGCCCATCGCGCCGTTGATCCCGGCCGGAATGCGGTCCTGGCGCAGGCTGCGGGCCGGGAACCCGCTCGGCAGCATGCCGCCGTCGTGGCCGTCCTCGAGCCAGCGCGCGTAGGCGGTGCGCAGGAACTCGACGTAGCCCGGGTCGTGGATGCGCAGCAGGGCTTCCGGCGGCGCCTCGGCCGGCTCCACGAAGTCGTGCGCGGCGAGGCGCAGGGCCGCCGCGATGCAGTCCACCCGCGCCGGCATTTCGAAGCTGGGCACGAGCGCGCCGCGATGCAGCTCGAAGCCGCCATCGTGCAGGGCGTGCAGCGGCGATTGGACTACCAGCATCGGGCGTTCCGGCGTGCCAGGCGGCGGATCAGCTCGCGCTGCCGGCTTCGACCGGCGCCGCGGGCCCGGGCGGATCGGGATTGGCGGCCACCCAGCCCATGAAGATCTGGTAGCCCAGGGCCAGCAGCGTGGCGCCGACGAACATGCCGAGGATCCCCGCGGCGGCCATGCCGCCAAGCGCGCCGATCAGGATCACCGGCATCGGCGCATCCACCCCGCGACCGAGCATCAGCGGCTTGAGCACGTTGTCGAGCATGCCCGCGACGAACAGCAGCACCGTGTACAGGACTGCCTGGACGGTACCGTAGTCGCCGCTGGACCAGATGTAGACGATGGCAGGCAAGGTCACCAGCAATGCCGGCAGTTGCGCGACACCCAGCACCAGGGCGATCGCCGCGAGGACCCCGGCCCAGGGCACGCCCGCGAGCAGCAGCAGCAGGCCGATGACGATGGCCTGGATGAAGGCGACGCCGACCACGCCCTGGGCGACGGCGCGGATGGTGGCCGTGGACAACGTGGTGAACTCGACGCCGCGTGCGGTTCCGACGATGCGCGCGAAGATCTCCCGGCCGGCGACGGCTCCGGACTGGCCGTAGGCCATGATGACGCCGGCGACGACGAAGGCGGCGAGGAACATCAGGAGCCCCACGCCGACGCCGGCGACGAAAGCCAGCGCCGACTTCGCGACGGTGCCGATCTTCGGCTGCAGGCTCTGCACGAAGGCCGGCAGGTCCTCGTGCGCCAGCGTCCACATGCCGTGCAGCTTCTCGCCCACCAGCGGCCAGGCGGCGACGCTGGCGCGCGGCGCGGGGACCTCCAGCTTGTTGTCCTGCACGTCGTTGACCAGCTGGTGGATCGAATCGGCCATCGAGTTCATCAGCAAGGCGGTCGGGGTCACGATCAAGGCAAGGCCCAGCAGCACCACGATCGTCGAGGCCAGGCCCTGCCGGCCACCGATCCTGCGCGCGATCATCTGGTGCAGCGGGAACAGCGTGACGGCCAGGATCAG
>CAZTNB010000191.1:0-5290 GCA_964614825.1 uncultured Gammaproteobacteria bacterium | reverse complement strand
GACAACGAGTACTTCTCCGACGGCATCAGCGAGGAGATCCTCAACGTGCTGGCGCGCACGCCCGACCTGCGGGTGGCCGCGCGCACCTCCTCGTTCGCCTACAAGGGCCAGGCGAAGGAGGTCCCCGACATCGCGCGCGAGCTGGAAGTGCGCATGGTGCTCGAGGGCAGCGTGCGCCGCCAGGGCGAGCGCGTGCGCATCACTGCGCAGCTCATCGACGCCGACAACGGCTTCCACCTCTGGTCGCAGACCTACGACCGCGAGTTGAAGGACATCTTCGCGATCCAGGACGAGATCGCGCAGGCGATCGCGAAGGAGCTCGACGTCAAGATGGGTGGCGCCTCCGGGTCCGGCGCGACGCCGGCGCCGACGGCGGCGACCGATCTGGCCACCTACGACCTCTACCTCAAGGGTCTCGCCCTGTGGCAGGCGCGCGGCAGCGCCAACCTGTACGAGGCCGAGCGCCTGTTCCGCGCCGCGCTGGCGCGCGATCCCCGCTTTGCCAGGGCATGGGCGGGGCTCGCGGTCACCCACGCCGTGCTGCCGGAGTGGTCGACGGAGAAAGCCGAGGTCTCGTACCCCATCGCGCGCGACGCCGCCGAGCACGCGCTGGCCCTCGACCCCACGCTACCAGAGCCCTACGCCGTGCTCGGTTCCATCGCGACGGGAGAGAACCGCATCCCGACCAGCCGGGCGATGTTCCAGCGCGCGATCGCGATCGCGCCGTCGTACGCGACGGCCCTGCAATGGTGGGGCGAATCGCTCATGTCGACGGGTGACCTGGAGGAGGCACTGGAGGTCACCGCACGGGCGATGGCGCTCGATCCGAAGTCGGCGGTGGTGCGAAACGCCCATGTCAACGCCCTGTGGCAGAGCGGCCGGACCGACGAGGCCATGTCCCTCTGCACGGCGATCCTGGCCGATGCGCCTGATTTCGCGCCGTGCAGGCTGTACGGATACAGCGCAGCGCTCGTCCGCCGGGACTATCCGCTGGCGCGGCAGTTGCTGCACGCGCTGGCACAACCGCGGGGCGCCGAGGCCGTGCGCTTCGCGGATGCGATGAGCACGGCGCTCGAGGCGGGACCCGGCGGATCGGTGGAGACCGACGCAGTCGCCGCACGCCTGGCGGAACTGCCGGACGGATACCTCGACGACCGCGTGCTGACGCCTTTGGGCGGCAGCGACATGGTGCTGTGGTTCATGGCGATCGGCCGCAACGACCTGGCCGTGCAGCGGATCGAGCGCATGGCCGAAACCCTGCCGCAGCTCGCGCGCTGGGCCATGGCCGATGCCCACGTCGATCCGCTGCGTTGCGAGCCCCGATTCCGCGCCTTGACGCAACGCCTGGGATACGACGACAAGCGCGCCGCTACGCAGTGCAGCAAGGATCCTCAGTGAGCCTCGTCGCCGAACTCAAGCGCCGCAACGTGTTCAAGGTGGGGGCCGCCTACCTGGTGGTGGCGTGGCTGGTCGTGCAGGCGGCGAGCATCGGATTCCCCACGTTCGAAGCGCCGGCGTGGGCGCTGCGGGTGTTCATCTTCGTGCTGATGCTCGGCTTTCCGATGGCGCTGGTGCTGGCGTGGATGCTGCAGATGACGCCGGAGGGCGTGCGGGTCGAGGATGCGACCGGCGGCGGCAAGGGCCTGTATGCCATCGCCGGCGGCCTCGCGGTGCTGGCGATCGCCTGGTACTTCCTCGGCCAGCCTTCGTATCGCACCGAGGCGCAGGCGCCCGCCGTTGCGGCGGGTCCGCCTTCGGTCGCCGTGCTGCCCTTCGCCAACCTCAGCGACGATCGCGAGCAGGAGTTCTTCTCCGACGGCATGACCGAGGAACTCCTCAACGTGCTGGCGAAGATCCCGGCGCTGAAGGTCGCGGCGCGCACCTCGGTGTTCGAGTTCAAGGGCAAGGGCGGCGACGTGCGCGAGATCGGCGCCAAGCTCGGCGTGAGCCACATCGTCGAGGGCAGCATCCGGCGCGAGGGCGAGCAGGTGCGGGTGACCGCGCAGCTGATCCGCGTGGCCGATGGCTTCCACGTCTGGTCGGAGACCTACGACCGCGAGCTCAAGGGCGTGTTCGCGCTGCAGGACGAGATCGCGGGCCGCATCGGCACGCAGCTGCAGACCTCGCTCGGCGTGGCCGTGGCGCCCGTGGCGCGCGCGCCGATACCGCCCGAGGCCTACGACGAATACCTGAAGGGTCGCGCATTGCTGCGCAAGCGCCAGTCGCTGATGCAGGTACTCGCCCACTTCGATGCGGCGGTCGCGCGTGCGCCGGAGTTCGCCGCCGCCTGGGCCTCGCTCGCGCTGGCCTACGAGACCGTCCACGGCTACGTCACGCAGGAGGAGCTCGCCTCGCTGGGCGACATCGGCGCCAGGTTGCGCAGCACCTCGGAGCGCGCCATCGCGCTCGAGCCCGGCAGCGCCATGACGCTGCACGTCCAGGGCAATCTCGCGCGCGCGGACTTCCGCTACGCCGAGGCCGAGAGGCTGTACCGGCAAGCGATGGAGGTCGACCCGACCTATCCGGACGTGCGCGAGGACCTCGCCCAGCTCTACAACATCGTCGGCTACAGCGACGAAGCCATGGTCGAGGTGCGCAAGCTGGTGGCCCTCGAACCCTTCGTGGCGAACTTCTGGATGCCGCTGCTGGAGGCAGGCAACCTCCTGGATCGGCGCGACCTGGTGGACGAGGCAGTTGCCCATGTGCAGGCGATCGATCCCGCGTTCCGCAGGATCGGCCTGGCGGTCTATCGGTTCGAGCTCAAGAACGGGCGCGTCGATGCAGCCCGCGCGGCGTTGCGCGAGGCGCTGGCGCGCTCGCCGCAGGAGGCCGCGGAGGACGCGCTGCTGTTCGCCTGGGCCACCGGCGAACCCGGCGCCGATGCCGCCGCGGCGCGGGAACTGCTCCTCGGCTATCGCTACTTCTGGGATAGCGTGTACGCGGCGATGCGCGGCGATGTCGAGGTGGTGCTGGAGACCTACCGCAGCATGCGCAAGCCCCTGCATACGCGCTACTGGACCTACCAGGACGTCGGCAACACCGGCGCCCGCAGCCTGCTGGCCGATCCGCGCATCCGGGCCATGCTGCAGGACTACGGCTTCGTGGCCTACTGGCGCGAGCAGGGCTGGCCGCCGGGCTGCGGCCCTGTCGGTGCGGAGGACTTCGAATGTGGCCCGCCAGCCACGCAGGCAGCACAATGAATCCGGCCACGCCCCACGGAACCCATGGATCATCGCGTGAGCTTCCTGGCTGAACTCAAGCGCCGCAACGTGCTCAAGGTGGGCGCGGCCTACCTGGTCGCGGCGTGGCTGCTGATCCAGGTGGCCGCCACCGTGGCGCCGCAACTGCAGTTGCCCGAATGGGCGCCACGGCTGATCACGCTGATCCTGCTGATCGGCTTCCCGATCGCGCTGATCCTGGCCTGGTTCCTCGAGCGCACGCCCGAGGGCCTCAAGGCCGAGCCGGCGGCGCAGGGCAACAAGCGCGTGGTCGGCGCCGCGATCGTGCTGGCGGCACTGGCCGTGGGCTGGTACCTGCGGGGGCAACCGGATGCCATGGACGACGGGCAATCCACGACCAGCGGCGCGCGCTGGACCGTCGCGGAGGCGGAATCGGGGTCAGGGTCGCGGTCGGCGCCGGAAGCGTCTGCCGGCGCGAGCGCCGCCGTCGCGCAAGGTGACACGGACCCCGTTTCCGCGTCGGCACCCGGCAACACCCCCGCCGCCGTCGCGCCGCGCTCGATCGCGGTGCTGCCGTTCGTGAACATGTCGGCCGATCCCGAGCAGGAATTCTTCGCCGACGGGCTGTCGGAGGAGATCCTGAATTCGCTGGCGCGCATCGACACGATGCAGGTCGTCGGCCGCACCTCCTCGTTCCGGTTCAAGGGCAAGACCGAGGACCTGCGTGCGATCGGTGCCAAGCTCAACGTGGCCAGCGTGCTGGAAGGCAGCGTGCGCCGCGGCCAGGACACGATGCGCGTGACCGCGCAGCTGATTCGGGTCTCCGATGGCACCCACATCTGGTCGGAGAGCTATGATCGCGCCGCCGCCGACACCCTGGCGGTGCAGCTCGACATCGCCGAGCACGTGGCCGAGGCGCTCGACGTGGTGCTCGACGATGCGCAGCGCGCAGTGATGCGCGATGCCGGCGTCCACGACGTGGAGGCGTTCATCGCGTTCCAGAAGGGCCGCCAGCTCTACAACGATGCGCACGATCCCGCGCGCAGCCAGAACCTGATCGCCACGCTGCGCGAGGCCAAGCTGCACTTCGATCGCGCCACCGCGCTGGAGCCCGATTTCGCCGCGGCCTACTACCTGGCCACCGACCTCCACAGCCACATCGTGCTCAACACCGGAACCGGGGCCGGGGAGCGCGCGGCGGCCCAGTCCGAAGCGCGCCGCCTGCTCGCGCTCGCCGCCCGCCATGCGAAGGACATGCCGACGCGCCTGATGGTCGAGGCCGAGCGCCAGTTGGCCTCGGACGACTGGCGCGGCCTCGCTGGCCGCCTGCAGGCCGCCAGCGAAGTGCAGCAATGCACCATCAGCAACTGGCTGCTGGTCGGCAATGCCTTCGGCCTGGCCGTGATCCGCCTGAATACCATGCTGCAGCAGATGGCCTGCGATCCACTGGCCGCGCTTCCCTATCAGCAAGCCAGCACTTCGGCGAACTGGGCCGGCAAGCCGGAGCTGGCGCTGGAGATCGCCACCCGGGCCGAGGTTGCGATGGGAGGATCAGGACCGATCAAGCTGCAGAAGGTCCGCGCGCTGGTTGCAATGGGCCGCGCCGAGGAGGCGCGGGCGCAGGTGGCCGGCATGGCGGCCGACAGCGCGGAGCGCATGATGGCGGAACTGCTGGTCGCAGCCGCGACCGGCGGAGATGTCGCCGGAATCGCTTCGCGCTCGCGCGACGATCGCCACTTGGGCTGGAATCCCGCCTATTGGGAGATCGCCGACACCGTCGCCGAGGCGTTGCTCGGCGATCGCGCCGCCGCCAACCGGCGCGCAGCGGTCTTCGACGCCATGCCCGCGGGGCACCTGAAGCTCGCGATCCTGGTGGCGTTGTGCCAGTGCGGCGCGCCTTTCGACCTCGACGCGACCCCGAACTTCAAGGCCCGCATCGCCGAGTCGGGCCTGGCCTGGCCGCCGCCCGACCTGATCTCGGGGTTGCGCAAGAAGGAGTACGGCACGCCATGAGCACGCTGCTGGCCGAACTCCAGCGCCGCAACGTCATCCGCATGGCGGGGCTGTACCTGGTCGTGGCCTGGCTGGTGGTGCAGGTGGCCGAGACCCTG
>CAZTNB010000190.1:2035-5341 GCA_964614825.1 uncultured Gammaproteobacteria bacterium | reverse complement strand
TGGCGATGGAGCTGATCTTCACCCCGATGATCCTGCAGTTGCTCGATCGCAAGCGGCGGGCGATGGCCGCCTGAGGCGCGCGGCGGTGCGCGCCGGTTCGCTCAGGGTCGTGTTGTTCGACCTCGACGGCACGCTGGTGCACACCGCGCCGGACATCACCGTCGCGCTCAACCGCGCGCTGGCGGAGCACCAGTTGCCGGAATTCGACCAGGCCCGGGTCCGGGGCTGGATCGGGCGCGGTCCGCAGGTCCTGGTGCAGCGCGCGCTCGCGGTGCTGGACCGCGACCAGCCCGCGCTGGCCGCGAGCGTGCTCCACCACTACCTGCAGGCCTACGAGCGGCAACTGGCGACCTGGTCGGTGCCGATGCCGGGTGCCGCGGACTGCCTGCGCCAGCTCGCATCGGGCGGCTACCGCTTGGCGGTGGTGAGCAACGCCCTGCAGCACTTCGCCGAGCGCATCCTGCAGCGCAGCGGACTCTCGCACTACCTGCAACTGGTGGTGGGCGGCAGTCGACTGCGCGAAGGCAAGCCGCATCCGGCGCCACTGCTCCACGCCTGCGACCAGCTGGGTGCCCTGCCCGCCGAGGCGCTCATGGTCGGCGACTCGATCAGCGACGTGGAGGCGGCGCGCGCCGCCGGTTGCGAAGTCGTGTGCGTAGAGGATGGCTACACCGGCGAGCGGCCGCTGGGTCCGGACGACTGCGAACTGATCGCTTCCCTGGCGCTGCTGCCGGCCTGGATCGAGGCCCGGTCGCGGCGGCGCTGAGGCGCGTTGCGCGGCGTGGCGACAGCCCGCGCGGGCCTGTGGCACCCTGCGCGGACCGGACCACCCGCCGCCACGGCAGGAGCGCCACATGCCCGATCGTCGCAGCACGCCGTCGCTGCCCGGGCAGCCCCACCTCGCGCCCGTGGCTGCGTACCGCAAGGATCTCGCGCGCCGGCTCGGCGCGAAGCCGGCCAGCTCCGCGGATGCCGCCACCGCGCCAGGTGCCGGACCGTCGCCCGCGGGCGCCCGGTGGCGCGCCTGCGCGGCCAGCCTGCTACTCGGAGCCTGCGTCCCCGCGGGCGCGACGCCGGCAGGACCACCACCCACGATCTACGCCAATGCCACGGTGATCGACGGCACCGGTGCTCCCGCGCGGGCGGGCATGAGCATCGTGGTACGCGGCGAACGCATCGAGGCCGTGGTCGCCAGCGCGGGTTACCGGCCGCCGGCAGGCGCGAAGCAGGTCGACCTGCGCGGCAAGTTCGTGGTGCCGGGCCTGGTCAACACGCACCTGCACCTCGCCACCCCGCCCGACCGCCGGCTGGCCCTGGCCTTGCTGCGGCGCAGCCTCTATGGCGGCGTCACCGCGCTGCGCAGCATGGCGGACGACGCGCGGGCCATCGCGGACCTCGCGCGCGCGGCGCGGGTGGGCGAGATCGCGGCGCCCGACATCGTCTACCCCGCGTTGTTCGCGGGGCCGACGTTCTTCCACGATCCGCGCGTGGTCGCCGCCGCGCAGGGCGAGACCGCCGGCCGCGTGCCCTGGCTGCGCGAAGTGGATGCCGGGACCGACCTCGCCGAAGCGGTGACGCTGGCGCGCGGCAGCGGCGCGCGCGCGATCAAGATCTACGCCAACCTCGACGCGACCGCCGTCGCCGGCATCGCCCGCGAAGCGCACCGGCAGGGACTGATGGCCTGGGCGCATGCCGCGGTGTTCCCGGCCTCGCCGCTCGAGGTGGCCGAGGCCGGCGTCGACAGCATGTCGCACGTGTGCATGATCGCGTACCAGGGCCAGGCCATGCCCGGCGCCTACCACGACCGGGCATCGGTCGATGAATCGCGTTTCGCGCACGGCATCCCCCCCGCGGTCGACGCAGTGTTCGCGCGCATGCGGGCGCGCGGCGTCGTGCTCGACGCCACCAACTACGTGTACGAGACCATCGAGCGCATGCGTGCCGAGATGCCCCAGGGCCAGGGCCCGCCGACCTACTGCTCGGCGATGCTGGCCGAGCGCCTGACCGCCGCCGCGCAGCGCGCGGGCGTCGCGATATCGGTGGGGACCGACGCCTACGCGCCGCCCGAGGAACAGCTGCCGGAAGTGCATCGCGAGATGGAGATCCTGGTCACGCGCGGCGGCATGACGCCGCTGCAGGCGATCCACGCCGCCACCGCGGTCGGCGCGCGCGCCATCGGGATGGAGGCGCAGATGGGCACCCTCGCGCCCGGCAAGCTGGCCAACCTGGTGGTGGTCGGCACCGACCCGCAGGCCGACATCCGTGCGCTGCGCGGCGTCGTGCTGGTGGTCAAGCGGGGCGTCGCCTATCCGCGCAACGACTACGTCGCGGTCAGCGCCGCCGAGTTCGGCCAACAGCCCGACGACGAGGAACCGGCGGGATCGCGATGAACGCCGCCGGCTGCGCGCCGCGCGTCGTTCAATCCGCTTCCGCCGCCGCGGCGCGGCCCTGCTCGCGGATCAGCGCCTCCTGGCGCGCGTCCTCGATCGACATCATGACCGCGCCGACGTCCGCGCGGTGCTGGTCGAAGGTGAACTGGCCGGTCAAGGCGGTATCGGCCTGCAATTCGCCCTTCTCGTACAACAGCCACATCTCCTCGCCGTAGTGGGTGGCGGCGAGTTCGGGCGCGAAGCGCGCGAGCGTGTCGCGCAGGTTGTGCACGTCGCGCAGCAGCATGGCGCGCGCGGCGTTGTTGCCCGCGGCGCTGACCACCTGCGGCAGGTCGATGATGACCGGGCCCTCCGGCGCGACCAGCACGTTGTATTCGGACAGGTCGCCGTGGATCAGGCCGATGCACAGCATGCGCACCACGTCGCGGACCAGCTCGACGTGGAAGCGGCGCGCTTCGTCGGGCGTGAGCTCGACCTCGCCCAGGCGCGGCGCGCTGTGCCCGGCCTCGTCGGTGACCAGCGCCATCAGCAGCACGCCGTGGAAGTAGCCATGGGGCCGCGGCACGCGCACGCCGGCCGCGGCCAGGCGATACAGCGCATCGACCTCGGTGTTCTTCCATTCGGTCTCGAGTTCGCGGCGACCGTACTTGCTGCCCTTGGCGATCGCGCGTGCCTGGCGGCTGCCGCGCACCTTGCGCCCTTCCTGGTACTGCACGCGGGCCTGGAAGCTGCGCTGGGCCATGTCCTTGTAGACCTTGGCGCAACGGACCTCGGCGCCGCAGCGCACGACGTAGACCGAGGCTTCCTTGCCGCTCTTGAGCGGCCGCACGACTTCGTCGATCAAGCCGTCGTCGATCAACGGCTGCAGGCCCTTCGGGGTTTTCATCAATGGGCTTCGACGGCGAATGCGAACGCG
>CAZTNB010000190.1:0-1935 GCA_964614825.1 uncultured Gammaproteobacteria bacterium | reverse complement strand
CCCGAACCCCGGAGCCGCCCCGAATGCCCCACCTGCATGCCCCAGGACTGGTCCTGAACCTCGATCCCGACGAGTTGCTCGGCCAGGGCGCCGAGTACACCTGCGCCGAGGACGACTCGGCGGCCACGCCGCAGTACTTCGTCTGCATCGAGGCCGACGCCCGGCAGGGCCTGTGGTTGCCGCTCTATTCCGGGCCCGCGCCGGGCCGCAAGGGCGTCGCCGGCACGGTGAAGTCGGGCAGTCCGCAATGGACCCGCAGCCCGTCCTTCTACCACCCGGGCGAGCTGTGGCGAGCCTCGCACAAGGCGGTGCAACGCAGCGCGCTCGCCGCGCGCGACCGCTCCACGCCGAAGCTGCCCAACACCCTGGCGCTGGCGGCGCTGCCGCCGCGCGACGCGTTCCCGCCCGACACCGCGTTCCGGCCCGGCACGAACCTGCGCCGCGCCGCCGGTTCCGCGCGCCCGTACTGAGCGCCGGCGCCGGCGGCCCCGCCCACGGACGCCTACTTCAGCTTGCGCGAGATCGCGTAGTAGGCCAGGTTGCCGAGCCCGGTGGCGGCGAGCAGGATCGCGATCACGCCCGGCGTGATTTCATGCGCCCCGCTGCGCTCGATGGCGTAGAAGCCCAGCGCCAGCACCACCAGCGTGATGCCCCAGCGCAGCGAGCCGTGCCGGCGGCGCAGCTCGTCGCTCTCCAGCACCGAGCGCACCAGTTCCTGCGAGCCGTTGGAATCGACCATCTGCCGGCGCACGCGCGCGTCGACCACCGACTTGATCGCGTAGGTGATGCAGATGAACAGGGTGATCGGGATCAGCATCTCGAGTTGCATGGCGGCCTCCTTGGCCGGATCGGGGGGTTCGGGGACAGGGATACGGTGGTCGCGGCGCCGGTTGCAGCCGCGGGACTTGCAACCGGCGCGGCCCCGGGCGTATCCATGGGGGGAGGACGCCGCCCGAGCATGAACGAGACCCTGGAATCCGACCGCGCCCTGGTCGCCGCCGTGCTGGCGCGCGAAACGGGCGCGTTCGAGCGCCTGGTGCGCCAGTACCAGGGCCTGTGCTGGCACGTGGTGCAGCGCATGGTGCGGCACCCGGAGGATGCCCGCGAACTGTGCCAGGAGGTGTTCCTGCGCGTGCACCAGTGCCTGCACCAGTACCGCGGCGAGAGCGCGCTCAAGTCCTGGATCGGCCAGGTGGCCTATTCGATGGCGAAGCGGCACCTGGAGCGCAAGCGGGTGGCGATCGCCGAGGCGGCCGGGGACGAGGACGGCGTCTCGCTGCTGGAGTCGATCGGCGACGACTTCGACCTCGAAGGCGCCACCAGCGACGCCGAGATCAACGGCCACCTGCACGCGGCGCTGGAGGCGCTGCCGCCGCTGCAGCGCACCGTGCTGACCCTGTATCACCTCGATGAACTGCCCATCGGCGAGATCGCCACCATCACCGGCCTCTCCGAAGGTACGATCAAGAGCCATCTGTTCCGCAGCCGGCAGCGCCTGCGCGCCTGCCTGGAGGCGCGACTGGGAGTCGCCGCATGAACCGCATTCCCGATTCCGACCGCGACGAACGCGAGTGGCAGGCGCAGGAACGCGCGCTGCAGCAGGAGCGGCAGGGCGCACCGGCCGTCCATGACGACGCCGCGGCGGCCCGCTACCGGCCGGTCGCGCGCGTCCTGCTCGAACCGCTGCCGGACCCGCTTCCCGCCGACTTCGCCGCGCAGGTCGCCGCGCTCGCGCGACGCCGGCAGGCGCGCGCGGCGGCCATGGACCTGCGCCTGGAGCGGAACCTGATGCGCGGCCTGGTCGCCGCCCTGGTGCTCGGCGGCGGGGTGGCGCTGGCGCTGTACGGCCAGGTTTCCTGGGACGCATTCGCCAACGTCGTTCCATCGACGCGCGATGCGGGCGCCGCGTGGTGGTTGCCGGCGCTGCTGTGCGTG
>CAZTNB010000189.1:4021-5369 GCA_964614825.1 uncultured Gammaproteobacteria bacterium | reverse complement strand
CGGATCAGGCCGGAGATGTCGTCGTTGCCGTGGCCCTGGCGCATCAGCTCGGCGAAATCCGCCAGCGACTGGTCGATGACGCTGCGGTTGGTGCCGGCGGCGCGGGCGAGTTGCTGCACGATGACCAGGTCCTTGTGCAGCAGCGCGAGCTTGAAGCCGACGCCGAACTCGTTGCGCAGCATGGTCGCGCCGCGCTTTTCCAGGAACCAGCTCTGCGCGGCGCCGGCGAGCAGCGTCGGCAGCAGCTTGTCGGCCGCCAGGCCCAGCGCCTCGCCGAGCGCGAGTCCCTCGGTCACGGCCTGGGCGATGCCGGCCACCAGCACCTGGTTGACGGCCTTGGTGTTCTGGCCGGCGCCGACCGGGCCCATGTGGGTGATGCGCGCGGCGAAGCATTCCAGCACCGGGCGCACGCGCTCGAGCGTTACGGCCTCGCCGCCGGCCATGACCGAGAGCTTGCCGTTCTTCGCGCCCTCGACGCCGCCGGAGACCGGCGCGTCGATGAAGTCCCCGCCCGCGGCGCGCAGGATCGCGGCCGCCTCGATCGCACTGGTGGAGGCGATGGTCGACATGTCGACCACCACCAGCCCCGGCGTCGCCACCGCGGCGATACGGCGACACAGGTCCAGCACGTCGGCGTCGGCGGTCACGCAGGTGACGATGACCGCGCAGTCGCGGGCCAGGTCCTCGGGCGTGCCCGCGGCGACGCCCAGTTCGCCGGCCAGCGCCGCGGCCTTCGGCGCCGTGCGGTTGCACACCGCCGCCAGCAGCCCATGCGCGTGCAGGTGCCGCGCCATGTGCGCGCCCATGGCGCCGAGGCCGATGAAGCCGGTGCGCGGGCCGCTCATGCCGAATCCTGCAGGTAGGTGTAGCCGGTGAGGCCGGCCTCCAGCGCGCCGCGCAGGCGCTCGGCTTCCTCGCGCGGCAGCTGCGCCGCGGCGAGCTTCTGGGTGAAGGCGAGGCGCAGCTCGCTGACGTCGTAGCCTACGTAGTGCAGCAGGCGGTCGGTGGTGTCGCCGCGGCGCGCGTGTTCCAGCGCCCAGCCCTCGCCGTTGACCCGCACGCTGACCGAATCGGTGTCGCCGAAGAGGTTGTGGATGTCGCCCAGGGTCTCCTGGTACGCGCCGACCATGAAGATCGCCAGCTGGTAGGACTCGCCCGGCCGCGGCGCGTGCATCGGCAGGCTGGTGTCCACGCCTTCCGAATCGACGTAATGGTCGATACGGCCGTCGGAATCGCAGGTCAGGTCGGCGATCACGCCATGGCGGTCCGGGCGCTCGTCCAGGCGCGCCACTGGCACGATCGGGAACACCTGGTCCAGGCCCCACACGTCGGGCACCGACTGGAACAC
>CAZTNB010000189.1:1789-3921 GCA_964614825.1 uncultured Gammaproteobacteria bacterium | reverse complement strand
GCACGATCGGGAACACCTGGTCCAGGCCCCACACGTCGGGCACCGACTGGAACACGGAGAAGTTGACGAAATACTTGTCGACCAGCTTCTCGTTGAGCTCGTCGAGCGTCGCGCGATGGGTGCGCTCGGTGTCCTTGAGGCGCTCGCGCACGCCGTGCGCGATCGCGTGCCAGAGGTCGTCGAGCAGCGCGCGCTGCGCAAGGTCGAGGCCGCCCAGCGCGAACAGGGCCTGGCCCTCGGCCACGTAGTGCTTGGCCTCCTCCAGCAGCTCCACCGGCGGACGCGCGTCGAGCTGGTCGAGGATCCCGCGCAGGTGCGCCAGCGCGTTGACCTCGTCGGCGCCGGCGGGCGGCACCGCGCCCAGCGGCGCGCGCTCGACCTCGCTGACGTTGGTCACCAGCACGGCGTGGTGCGCGGTGAGCGCGCGGCCGGACTCGGTCATGATCCGCGGCGCCGGCAGCGCGTGCGCGGCGCAGGCCTCGGCCAGCGGCGCGACGATGGTCGCGGCGTACTGTTCGAGGCCGTAGTTGATCGAGCAGTCGCTGCGCGAGCGCGTGCCCTCGTAGTCGACGCCGAGGCCGCCGCCGACGTCGACGATGTCGATCGGCACGCCGCCCTGGCGCAGCGCCACGAAGTAGCGCGCGGCCTCGCGCATGCCCTGGGCGATGTCGCGCACGTTGGAGATCTGCGAGCCCATGTGGAAGTGCAGCAGGCGCAGGGTGTCGAGCTTGCCGGCCGCGCGCAGCTCGGCGAGCAGGTCGAGCAGCTGGCGCGGCGAGAGCCCGAACTTGGCCTTCTCGCCGCCGGTGTTCTGCCACTTGCCGGCGCCGAGCGAAGCCAGGCGCAGGCGCACGCCGAAGCGCGGCTCGACGCCGAGCGCGGCGGCCTCCTGCAGCGCCACGGTGAGCTCGGAGGGCTTCTCGATCACGATGTGGGTGTCGAGCCCCAGCTTGCGCCCGATCAGCGCCAGGCGCAGGAATTCGCGGTCCTTGTAGCCGTTGCAGACCACGATCGCGCCCGGGCGCGACAGCGCCAGCACCGCCATCAGCTCGGGCTTGGAGCCGGCCTCGAGGCCGAAGCCGTGCTCGCCGTTGGCCACCAGCTCGCTGGCGACGTTGCGATGCTGGTTGACCTTGATCGGGTAGATCGCGGTGTAGGCGCCGTCGTAGTCGTGGTCGGCCATCGCGGTGGCGAAGGCGCGCTGCAGGCGCCGCAGCTTGTCGCCGAGGATGTCGACGAAGCGCACCAGCACCGGCAGCTCGAGGCCGCGGTGGCGCGCCTGCGCGACCACCTCGGCCAGCGCCACCTCCGGCCCGCCCGGCCCGCGCGGCTGGACCAGCAGGCGGCCGTCGGCGCCCACCTCGACGTAACCCTCGCTCCAGTGCGGGATCGAGTAGGTGTGGCGCGCGCGCTCGATGGACCACTCGCGGTTCAAGGGCGTCTCCGGACGGCAGGCGGCGAAAGGGCGCGTATTGTAGGGCCGAAGCCCCGCCGCGGGGGTCGTCGGCGCGGGCGGCGATGCCGGTGGCAGCGGCGCCGGGTGGCGGGATCCTGCGACGAATCCCGATTGTCATTAGAATCGCGCGCCCGCCTTCGAACCCGCCGCGCCTGGAGCGCAGCCCATGACCCTCGACCAGCAGTGGTTTTCCGAGCCGCACGAACCCTCGGGCTCGGCGATCAGCTTCAAGGTCAAGCGCCAGCTCGCGGCCGAGCAGACGCCGTACCAGAAGATCGAGATCTGGGAGACCACCGATTGGGGGAATCTCATGGTGATCGACGGCTGCGTGATGCTGACCAGCCGCGACAATTTCCTCTACCACGAGATGATGAGCCACCCGACCCTGTTCACCCACACCGCGCCCAAGCGCGTGGTGATCATCGGTGGCGGCGACTGCGGCACCCTGCGCGAAGTGCTCAAGCACAAGGAAGTCGAGAGCGCGGTGCAGGTCGACATCGACGAGCGCGTCACCCGCCTGGCCGAGCAGTACTTCCCGGAGCTGTGCGATTCCAACGCCGACCCGCGTGCGCAACTGCTGTTCGCGGACGGCGTGAAGTACATGGCCGAGCTCGAGCCCGGCTCGATCGACGTGGTGATCGTGCGCGGGTCTTCCATCATGTGCGTGATCAACTGG
>CAZTNB010000189.1:0-1779 GCA_964614825.1 uncultured Gammaproteobacteria bacterium | reverse complement strand
CGTGGATTCGACCGATCCGGTCGGCCCGGCCGAGGGCCTGTTCAACGCCTCGTTCTACGCGACCTGCCATCGGGCGCTGGAACCGGGCGGGATCCTGGTGCAGCAGAGCGAGTCGCCGCTGGCGCACCTTGAGCTGATCCGCTCCATGCACGGCCACATGAAGGCGGCGGGCTTCACCGCCGTGCGCACCCTGCCCTTCCCGCAGCCCTGCTACCCCACCGGCTGGTGGAGTTGCACCATGGCGCGCAAGGGCGTGGACCTCGACGGCTTCCGCGAGCGCGGCGCGCAGACCAAGCCCTTCGCCACCCGCTACTACAACGCCGAGGTGCACAAGGCGGCGCTGGCGTTGCCGGAGTTCCTCGCCGAGGCGCTGGGCGAGTAGCGCTGGCCAGGACGCAAGGTCCGTGCGGGACGCGGCGCTACAACGCGTCCGCGTCGAGCTCGCCGGTGCGGATGCGCACCACCTTCTCGAGATCGTAGACGAAGATCTTGCCGTCGCCGATCTTGTTGGTGTTGGCCGCGCCCTGGATCGCCTCGACCGCGCGCTCGAGCTGGTCGTCGGCCACCGCCACCTCGAGCTTGATCTTGGGCAGGAAGTCGACCACGTACTCGGCGCCGCGGTAGAGCTCCGTATGGCCCTTCTGGCGCCCGAAGCCCTTGACCTCGGTGACGGTGATGCCCTGCACCCCGACCTCGGCCAGGGCCTCGCGCACGTCGTCGAGCTTGAACGGCTTGATGATGGCCATCACCATCTTCATGGCAGGGCTCCCGGCGGGGTCTGCGCCACTATACGAAGCGCGGGCAGGCCGGCGCTACGGCCGATGTAGGAGAATTCCTACACGGATTTCCGAATCCGGCCCTGGCGAGGCGCCTCGCGCGGCGTCCAGACTGTCACTCCCGAGGATCCCGAGGCCCACGCCATGATCAACATCCGCGCGATCGACGAGCTGGCGCAGCGCCTGGCCAGCCTGGTGCCGCCCGGCGTCGCGGCCGCCAACGACGACCTGGCGCGCACGTTCAAGGCGGCCCTGCAGGCCGGCCTGACCCGCCTCGACCTGGTCTCGCGCGAGGAGTTCGACGTGCAGCGCCTGGTCCTGCTGCGCACGCGCGAGAAGCTCGAGGTGCTGGAGAAGCAGATCGCGGCACTGGAGGCCGCGCTGGCCCAGGCCAGCGCCCGGCGCGGCTGAGGCGGCGGGGTACTTCGCACGGCACAGGGAGGTGCCGACCATGTCCCGATGGCGACCACGCGGCGGCGCGGCGGGCACGCGCGGATGAGCCTCGCCATCGTGCGCAGCCGCGCGCAGGTCGGCGTGCAGGCGCCGGCGGTCGACGTCGAGGTGCACCTCGCCGGCGGCCTGCCCGGCACCGCCGTGGTGGGCCTGCCCGAGGCCGCGGTGCGCGAGGCGCGCGACCGGGTCAAGGCGGCGCTGCAGAACGGCGCCTTCGAGTATCCGCAGCGCCGGGTGACCATCAGCCTCGCGCCCGCCGACCTGCCCAAGGACGGCAGCCGCTACGACCTCGCCATGGCGCTGGGCGTGCTCGCCGCCTCGGGGCAGTTGCCCACGCCGGCGCTGGCGCCGCATGAGTTCCTCGGCGAGCTGGCCCTGTCGGGCGAGCTGCGCGCGATCGCCGGCGTGCTGCCGGCGGTGCTCATGGCGCGGCGCTGCCGGCGCACGCTGGTGGTGCCCGAAGCCAATGGCGCCGAGGCTGCGCTGGTGGCCGATGCCGACGTGCGCACCGCGCGCAGCCTGCTCGAGGTCTGCGCCTGGCTGCGCGGCG
>CAZTNB010000188.1:0-5382 GCA_964614825.1 uncultured Gammaproteobacteria bacterium | reverse complement strand
CTCGCGCGCCGAGGCGTACAGGCCCATGCGGATGATGGCGTCGGCGTAGTTGACGCCGATCGCCTCGACCTCGACCAGGACCTCGCCGGCCCGCGGCGCCAGCGCGGCGTCGTCGTCCGGCGCATCGACGACGCGAAGCGCGTCATGGCCGCCGGGGCGCTCGATCAGGATCTTGCGCATGGCGGGCGGCGGTGGCGGGCCGGGCGTGGGGCGCGATGCACGGCTGGCGTGCGCGCGGACCGCGCGCGATCGTCCGGGCCGCGGTCCCTCAGCCCGCGGCCCGGCGCCTGGCCTGGTACGCCGCCAGGTTGGCGGCGGCCTGGCGCCGGATCCTGCCGCGCACCAGCGGCGACCAGCCCAGCAGCTTGCCCACCGGGCCCAGCGCCTGCGCGGCCCAGCGCCACAGGTCGAACTCGTCGACATGCTCGACGATGAGCCCGTCGCGGAAACGGAAGCGCGCGCGGATGCGGTTGTGCACCAGGCGTCCGGTGCCGCTGAAGGTGTAGTGCGCGTCCCAGCGGCAACTGCCGGTCTCGGCGTCGGCCACCACGTCGTGCGATTCGGCGCGCAGGTCGCGCGCGCGCGAGGTCAGCATGCGCCACATGTCGCCGATCGCTTCGCCCTCGAGCGTGAACACCGGATCGCGGAAGCGCGCCTGCGCGTGGTAGCAGCGCGCCATCGATTCGCCGTCCTTGCGGTCGAGCGCGACGTAGAGGCGCGAGATCAGCTCGCGGTTGGCCTCGCTCACGGGCGCCGGGTTCCCGGTGCCCGTGGCGACATCGCCTGCACGGCCCGCACCGGCTCAGTGCCGGCGCGGGTGCTGCAGCGAGGACGGCCCGGCGCCGCCACCGGCGGCCGGCGTCGCGGCGGGCGTCGCTTCGCTGCCGTGCAGAGCTTCGCCGCCGTGCTCCGCCGCCTCGACCGCGCCGGCATGGCCGATCACGGCGCCCATTTCGAGATCGCGCGCCTCGCGCTCGGCGTCGGTGACCTGGCGGTCCCAGATCCGGTTCGGTCGCCAATGCACCGGCTCGGACATGATCCCGGTCGGGCCCTCGATGGCGTCGTCGACGGTCCAGGGATTGCCCTGCCGGTCGAGGTACAGCCGCGCCATCTCCTCCTTGTTGAAGGGGCGCGAGCCGATGCGGCCGAAGATCGCCACCTGGTGGCCGGTCTCGTCCACCGCGCGGTCGCGCTCGAGGCCGCGCGAGAGCGCGATCGCCGGGCGCTTGGTCGGGTACCAGGCGATCAGCTGCGGCTTCGGGTCGGGGCTGAAGCCGTAGAACTTGGGCTGGCTCTCCGGGCTGGTGAGCTGCACCACCTTGAGGCCGTTGCGGCCGTCGGCCACGTAGGCGTAGAGCGAGGCATTGGTGGTGCCCACGATCACGTCGCGCGCGTCGTTGAGCTGGCCGTCGGCATTGAACATCTGGTACAGGCGCGGCTGCTCGGGCCGGGTGATGTCGACGATCGCGAGGCCCTCGGCGCCGTTGGCGATGTAGGCGTAGGTGCGCGCCAGGTGCAGCTTGTGCGCATCGCCCAGCGCCAGGAAGGCGCCCGCGACCTCGGTCGCGCGCTCGGGGTGGGTGATGTCCACCACGTGCAGGCCGTCGGCCGCGGTCACGAACAGGTAGCGGAACTGCACGTGGGCCGCGCGCGCATCCTTGATCGGCACGGTGGTGACGTAGCGCGGCTCCAGCGGCTTGTCGAGGTCGAGCACCACCACGCCGGCATCGGCGACCACGTAGACCCAGCTGCCGGCCACGTACAGGTGGCGGGCGCCGGCGAGCACGCCGTTCTCGTTCCAGGTCAGCGCGCGGGTGAAGAAGTTGTCGCGCGGCTCGCCGTTGTTGAGCGTGTCGATGTCGGTGAGGATCAGGCCTTCCTGGCTGTCGGTGATGAAGGCGTACTTGTAGATCGGATGCATGGGCTGCTCGAGGTTCTTGCCCTGCATCAGCTCGCGGGTCTGCTCCTCGCCGGAATTGCGGTACGGCGCCACCGGCTGCGTGGTCGCCAGCGCCACGCAGGTGGCATCGGGGCTCTTGATCCGGGTGTCCTGGCCCAGGGGCGAAGCCGGCGCCGTGACCACCGGCTGCGAGAATCCCTTGTTGCCGATGCTGGCGGCGTCGTAGGCGCGGAAGCCCTTGGCGCCCTCGGCCACGTACACGTACTCGCCGCGCAGCTGGATGCAGCTCGCGGTGCCGGCGCGGTGCCGGAACGCGGTCTCGAGCTTGCGGTCGCGCGCCTCGTGCGCGGCGTACCAGTCGGGATAGGCGTAGCGGTGCAGGTAGCTGCCGATCACCGCCTGCGGCTCGTCCCACTCGGTGACGCGCACCGCGCTGATCTCGCCCTCGCCGCCGACCCAGGCGTTGTAGCCCACGAAGTCGATGAACTTGGTCCCGAGCAGCAGGGTCTGGGTCAGGATTGCGTTGTTGTCGTTGTACTTCGACAGGTGGCAGTCGCTGCAGGTCTTGGTCTCGCCGCGCCGCTCCGTGTGCGGGTAGTGCGGGGCGAAGGCCTGCGAGCTGTAGCCCGCGGCCGAGATCGGCGGCTGCTGGGTGTAGATGCGCTCGCGGTTGACGTTGGTCGAGGACAGCACCAGCGCCGAGGACGAGCGCACCGGCGCGATCTTGTAGTCCTTGATCTGGCCGTGCACGCCGATGAAGTACATCTCGTCGCGCGCCACCTGCGGGTTGTAGGTGGCGTAGTTGCGGGTGTAGCCGCCCTCGTACTTGTGCCGTTCGGTGCGCCAGTTGGCCTGGATCGGCAGGTGGCAGCCGCCGCAGCTGGTGGTCCAGGAGCTGTGGCAGGTGTAGCACAGCATCTTGTCCTCGCCATGCGCGCGTTCCTCGCGCGGCACGTCGGCGCCGTAGCGCAGGCTGGCGGTGTCGCGCGACATGGTGTGCGCGCGGTCGGCCTTGGCGTTGTAGGCGCCCGAGGCCTTGCTGGAGATGTCCTTGAGCAGGCTCATCTTCCACTCGAGGCCGGGCGTGGTGGCCGAGCGCTGGATCAGCGTGTCGCCGATCCACTCGAAGCGCTTCTTGCCGTCCGGATTGCGGATGTGGGTCAGGTAGCGGCCGATCTTGGAGGCCGAAGGTCCGGTGGTGCGCGCCAACGGGTAGACGTCCGCGGTGCCGTGGCAGTCCTGGCACTGGATCTCGACCGCGGCCATGACCTCGTTCTTGAGGAAGCCGTCGCCATGGCCGTCCTGGGCGAAGTGGCAGTCCACGCACTGCATGCCGAGGTCCACGTGCACCGAGGACAGGTGCACGGCCTTGTCCCACTTGCCGGGATCGTCGTCGGCGATGGGCTGCCTGGCGGCGTCGAGCAGGTTGCCCTTGCGGTCGCGCGAGAACACGCCGCGGAAGTTCCAGCCGTGGCCGTGGTAGTCGGCGAACTGGGTCGCGGTGAGGTTCGGGTTGAGCTGGCTGACCTCGCGCGTGAAGTTGACGTCGGCCCACTTGCCGCGGATCACCGCTTCCTCGGGGTTGCGGTCCAGCGCGGTGCGCATTTCGTCGGCGGTCGGGTACTTCTGCTTCTCCGGCCACATCGCCGGGGCGTCGGACTCGTAGTCCCACATCGTGTAGCCGAGCATGGTGTTGATGAACATGTTCGGCTGGTGCATGTGGCAGATCATGCACTGGCTCGACGGGATCTGGCGCGAGAACACGTGCTTGATCGGGTGGCCCGGCTCGCCGCGCGGGATGGTCGGGTCGGCCTGCGCGCTCATGCCGAAGTTGCCGTACTTGGCCCACACCGCCGAGTGGCGCGGGTCGCGGTCGTTGGCGTAGACCACGTGGCAGGCGCTGCAGCCGGAGGAGCGGAAGTCGCCCGGGTTGTCGTTGGTGCCGAGGTACCAGGTGAACGGGTCGTTGAGGCGGGTCTTGTGCACGTTGAGCACCGGGATCGACACGCGCAGGCCGGTGCCGGGACCGCGGTTCGACTGCCGGATGTCGGGCCGGCCGGGTTCTTCCAGGCGCTGCAGCTGGCCGAGTTCGTTCGGGTTGCCGATCTCGGCCAGGATCTGGCCGAGGTTGCGGCCGCCGCGCTCGAAGATGCGGAACACGTCGCCCGGGGGCACCGTCTCCCACGCCGGCATCGGCGCGATCGAGGGCAGGATGCCGTGGCGGTCCATGTTCTCGTCGACTTCCATCCCGGCCTTCACCGCCGCCGGCTTGCTGTTGGTCGTGTAGGCCTCGCCCAGGATCGAGTGCTTGTAGGGCAGGATGCCGTTGTTGTACGAAGCCGCGCCCCAGAACATGGCCGCGTTGGCCATCAGGCTGCGCTCGGCGGCCTGGATGGTCGGCAGGTGGCAGGCGCCGCAGGCCTCGCGGGCGACGCGGTAGTCGCCCGGGTTGATGAAGCGGATGAACTCGGGCGGCTCCTTGTTGATCCAGGTGTAGCTGCGCGCCGGGTTGGCGCTGCTGGTCCAGCGCGCCGGGTACTTCGGCAGGACGTGCGCGCTGTCCATCGCCGCCTGGTAGCCGGACTCGTACTTGCGGCCGCCGTGGCCCTCTTCCTCGCCCTCGTGTTCGCCGCCGTGGGACGCCGCCACCGGCGTCGCCGAGGCCCCCGCCGGCACCATCACCGTGGCATCGCCGCCGTGGCAATCGGTGCAACCCAGCACCACCGCCTCGCTGGCGTGCATGGTCTTCTGGTCGGACGCGGTGTGGCAGCTCACGCAACCGGCGCTCTTGGCGTCGGCGTCGGCCCAGGTCTGCGTGACCGGGGCGGGCGGGGTCACGGCATAGTTGCGTTCGACGGCCTCGGGCTCGTCCTCGCTGGCCATGGCGAACGCCGGCAGCAGCAGCACGAAGGCCGCCGCCAACCACCCGCCGCGGCGATCGCGCCGCACCCCGTTGCACATCGCTTCCGGCTTTCCGAGCTCAGCCCGCATGGCCGTCCCCTCAGTAGGTCAGGATCAGGTTCGCCAGCACCGAGTAGTAGTAGCTGTCGTCCGATCCGTAGAGATTCTTCAGGCCCTCGCCCGGCACCAGGGCCGCGCCCGAGAGGCGAAACACGATGTTCTGGGTCTGGTACGGCCGCCAGATGTAGGCCAGCGACACGTCGGTGCCGATGTCGTTGTCGATCGGCGAGGCCGCGCGCAGCGCCTCGAGCACCGCCACGTCGTCGAACCACAGGTAGTTGAGGTTGGTCGACAGGCGCGACTGCGGCGTGAGGTCGAAGTCGGCGCCGATGCCGACCAGGCGCAGGCCCGGGTTGTCGAAGTTCGACTGGCCCTGTTCCTTGGACGGACGCAGGTTGGCCAGCAGGCCGTTGCGGCTGGCCAGCGCCACGCCGCCGCCGCCGATCAGCGGGATGTTCTGCCGGATCCAGTAGCTGGTGTCGGCGCCGGCGAAGATCGGATTCTCGAAGATGGCGTCGTAG
>CAZTNB010000187.1:0-5385 GCA_964614825.1 uncultured Gammaproteobacteria bacterium | reverse complement strand
GCGCCTCGATGCCGCGAGCGCGGATCACTACTACGACACCATCGACGCCGCGCTGCGGACGCCGGCACTGCGGCCGCGCCGCCTGTACGAGCGCTTCAACATCGAGGTGCTGGCCACCACCGAAGCCCCGAACGACCCGCTGGCCCACCATGCCGCGATCCGCGCCAGCGGCTGGCCGGGCCGCGTCATCACCGCCTATCGCCCCGATCCCGTGGTCGATCCCGAGCACGAACTGTTCGCGACCGAGTTGCCGCGCTTCGGCGAGCTGGCCGGCGAGGACGTCTCCAGCTGGAGCGGCTATCTCGCCGCGCATCGCCAGCGCCGCGCCTACTTCGCCGCCCATGGCGCGACCTCGACCGACCACGGCCACCCCAGCGCGGCCACCGCCGACCTCGCGCCGGCCGATGCCGCGCGCCTCTACGACCGCGTGCGCGGCGGCGGCGCCACGCCCGCCGAGGCCGAGCTGTTCCGCGCGCAGATGCTGACCGAGATGGCGCGCATGAGCCTCGACGACGGCCTCGTGCTGCAGATCCACCCGGGCGCGGTGCGCAACCACAACCCGTGGCTGCTCGCGCGCTACGGTCGCGACAAGGGCGCCGACCTGCCCGGCGCGACCGAGTACGTGCGCGCGCTCAAGCCGCTGCTCGATCGCTTCGGCAACGAGCGCGCGCTCTCGATCATCGTGTTCACGCTCGACGAGACCGCGTACAGCCGCGAGCTGGCCCCGCTGGCCGGCCACTATCCCGCGCTGAAGCTGGGCCCGGCCTGGTGGTTCCACGACAGCCCCAACGGCCTCATGCGCTTCCGCGAGCAGACCACCGAGAGCGCCGGCTTCTACAACACCGTGGGCTTCAACGACGACACCCGCGCCTTCCTCTCGATCCCGGCCCGCCACGACGCCGCCCGCCGCATCGACTGCGCCTACCTCGCGCGCCTGGTGGCCGAGCACCGGCTGGCGGAGGACGAGGCGGCCGAGGTCGCGGTCGACCTCGCGTATCGGTTGCCCAAGCTCGCGTACAAGCTCTGACCGCGGTCCACCTTCCATTCCCCTCGCCGGAGTCGCCCGTGTACAGGAAGACCTACCACGCCACCCATCCCGATTCGATGGCGGGCGTCGACAACCAGACCCTGCGCGACCGCTATCTCGTCGACGGGCTCTTCGTGCCGGACCAGGTCACGCTCAACTACGCCCACTACGAGCGCTTCGTGATCGGCGGCGCGGCGCCGGTGGCGCAGCCCGTGGCGCTGCCGCTGCAGGCCGAGCCGGCCTCGGCCGCCGGCAAGCCCTTCCTCGAGCGGCGCGAACTGGGCGTGGTCAACGTCGGCGAGGGCCACGGTCGCGTGCGCGTCGATGGCGCCAGCCATGAGCTCGCGCCCAGGGACGGGCTCTACGTGCCGATGGGCAGCGCCGAGGTCGTGTTCGAAACGGTCGAGGCCGCACGGCCGGCGAAGTTCTACCTCGTTTCCACGCCGGCGCACGCGCGCTACGAGGCGAAGCACCTGTCGATCGCGCAGGCGGTGCCGCTGGAACGAGGCGCGCTGGAGACCTCCAACGAGCGCACGATCTACCAGTACATCGTGCCCGCCACCTGCCGCTCGGCGCAGTTGCTGCTGGGCCTGACCATCCTCAAGTCCGGCAGCGTGTGGAACACCATGCCGCCGCACCTGCACGACCGCCGCTCGGAGGTGTACTTCTACTTCGATCTCGGCGACCAGAAGGTGTTCCACTTCATGGGCCAGCCCGACGCCGCGCGCCACATCGTGGTCGGCAACGACGAGGCGGTGCTGTCGCCGCCGTGGTCGATCCACATGGGCTCGGGGACGAAGAACTACGCCTTCATCTGGGCCATGGGCGGCGAGAACCTCGACTACACCGACATGCACGTGCTCGACATCTGCCAGTTGAAGTGAGGCAAGCCGTGAGCAATCCCTTCGATCTCTCCGGCCGCGTCGCGCTGGTCAGCGGCGCCAACACCGGACTGGGCCAGGCGATCGCGATCGCGCTGGCGCAGGCCGGCGCGGACATCGCCGCGGTCGGGCGCAGCGCGCCGGCCGAGACCGCGGCCGCGGTGCGCGCGGCCGGCCGGGGCTTCCAATGGGTGGAGGCGGCGCTGGACACGCCGGCGCCGGTCGCCGGGGTGGTGCGCGCGGTGGAGGCGCAGCTGGGCCCGGTCGACATCCTGGTCAACAACGCCGGCACCATCCGTCGCGCCGACGCGCTGGACTTCACCGAGGAGGACTGGGATGCGGTGGTGGGGGTGAACCTCAAGACCGCGTTCTTCCTCTCGCAGGCGGTGGCGCGCGCGATGGTGGGCGCCGGCCGCGGCGGCAAGATCATCAACATCGTGTCGATGCTGTCGTTCCAGGGCGGGGTGCGCGTGGCCTCCTACACCGCGAGCAAGTCGGGCCTGCTCGGCCTCACGCGCCTGCTGGCCAACGAATGGGCGGGCAAGGGCATCAACGTCAACGCGATCGCGCCCGGCTACTTCGTCACCAACAACACGCAGGCGCTGCGCGACGATCCGGCCCGCAGCCGCGCCATCCTCGACCGCATCCCGGCCGGGCGCTGGGGCGTGCCGGCCGAACTGGGCGGCGCGGCGGTGTTCCTCGCGTCGTCCGCGGCCGACTACGTCCACGGCGCCGTGCTGCCGGTGGACGGCGGCTGGCTGGCGCGCTGACATGGGCGTGCCCGATCGCGACGCGGACGATGGGGCGCGTCGGTGGCGCGCGGCCGCCGCTTGCCTCGTCGCCGCGCTGGTGATCGTCGGCGCGGTGCGGGCCTCGTCCGCGGCCGGAGCCGAATCCACCGCGGTGCGGCGGATCTGGATCGCCGGCGACTCCACCGCCAGCCCCTACGGGCCGGAGCGCGCGCCGCGCACCGGCTGGGGCCAGGTATTCGGCAGCTGGTTCGGTCCGGGCATCGTGGTGGAGAACCGGGCGCAGAACGGGCGCAGTTCCCGCAGTTACATCGAGCAGGGCTGGTTCGACCAGTACGCGCCGCGCATCGCGCCCGGCGACCTGCTGCTGGTGCAGTTCGGCCACAACGACGGCAAGATCGACGATCCCGCGCGCTACAACGAGCCCGGTGCGGCGTTCCGCCAGTGGCTGACCCGCTACGTCGAGGTCGCGCGCAAGGCCGGCGCGACGCCGGTGCTCATCACGCCCGTGGCGCGGCGCGAATTCGCCGGCGCCGAGCCGCTCGATACCCACGGTCCGTACGCGCGCACCGTGCGCGAGCTGGCGGCCGAACTGGACGTGCCCCTGGTCGACCTGGGCCGGCGCAGCATGGACCTGCTGCGCGTGCTGGGCCCCGAGGCCTCGCGCGCCTGGTTCCTGCGCGACGCGGCCACCGGCGACGACGACAACACGCATTTCAGCACCCACGGCGCCCATGCCATGGCCTGCCTGGTGGCGGACGGGCTCAAGCAGCTGGCGCTGGTCGCGGCGACGGACTTCGTGCGCGATACCGACTGCGGCGCGCCGGCGGATGCCCTCGACCTGCTGGCCGCGCAGGCGCAACGCTCCGGCATCCAGCACGGCGCCGACCTCGCGGTGCAGCAGCCGGGTCCCCACGGCGGCGCCGGCACGACCACGGCGTGGCCGTTCTTCCGCGACGCGCCCGGCCTGGGCTTCGTGTTCCGCAAGCGCGCGCTGCATGCCGGCGCCTCGATCGGCGTGCATTTCCACGACCACGACGAGATCTACTACGTGCTCGAAGGCGAGGGCGACTACGTGCTCGACGGCGTGCAGCATCGCGTGCGCGCCGGCGATGCGCTGCTCACCCGCGCCGGCAGCACGCATTCGATGCGGCAGGCGGGGGCGGGCGACCTGGTGCTGCTGATCGCCTACCCGAAGGCGACGCCCCTGTAGGAGCGCATCTCATGCGCGACCGCGGAATCCGATCCGCAGTGCGACCCCGGGTTCCGCGGTCGCGCATGAGATGCGCTCCTACCGGGCATCGCGCAACCGGGGCCCTCATCGATCGCGGATCACCAGCAGGCGGATCTCGGTCATGTCCTCGATCGCGAACTTCACGCCCTCGCGCCCCAGGCCCGAATCCTTGACCCCGCCATAGGGCATGTTGTCGACCCGGAAGCTGGGCACGTCGCCGACCAGCACGCCGCCCACGTCGAGCTCGTCCCAGGCCTTCATCGCCTTGTGGATGTCGTGGGTGAAGACGCCGGCCTGCAGCCCGAACTTCGAATCGTTGACCTCGCGCAACGCGGCGTCGAAGTCGCTGAACTTCGACAGCACCACGGCCGGTCCGAAGGCCTCTTCCCAGGCCAGCGGCTGGTCGCGCGGCACGTCCTCCATCAGCGTGGCCTCGAGCATCGCGCCCTGGCGCCCGCCGCCGCACAGCAGCTTGCCGCCGGCCGCCTGCGCCTTCTGGATCCAGTCGTGCAGGCGTTTGGCCTCGGACTCCGAGATCATCGGCCCGATGAAGGTGTCCTCGAGCTTGGGATCGCCCATCTTCAGCGCCTTGATCGCCTTGAGGTAGCGCGCCTTGACCTCGTCGTAGAGGCTCTCGTGCACGATCACGCGCTGCACGTGGATGCAGCTCTGGCCCGACTGGTAATAGCCGCCGAACACCAGCCGCTCGATCACCCGGTCGAGGTTGTCGCCCTGGTCGGCGTCGACGATGCAGGCGGCGTTGCCGCCCAGTTCCAGCACCACCTTCTTGCTGCCGCAGCGCGCCTTGAGGTCCCAGCCCACGCCCGGCGAGCCGGTGAAGGACAGCAGCTTGAGCCGCGGGTCGGTGGTGAAGAGGTCGGCGCCCTCGCGGTGCGCCGGCAGGATCGAGAACGCGCCCCTGGGCAGGTCGGTCTCGGCCAGCACCTCGCCGATGATCAGCGCGCCGATCGGCGTGCGCGAGGCGGGCTTCATCACCCAGGTGCAGCCGGCGGCGATCGCCGGCGCGATCTTGTGCGCGGCGAGGTTGAGCGGGAAGTTGAACGGGCTGATCAGCGAGCAGGGCCCGATCGGCACCCGCTTCCACATCCCGCGGTAACCGACCGCGCGCTGGCTGATCTCGAGGTTCATGACCTCGCCGCCCAGGCGCACCGCTTCCTCGGCGCCGCAACGGAAGGTGTCGATCAGGCGCGTGACTTCGCCGCGCGAGTCCTTGATCGGCTTGCCGGCCTCGATGCACAGCGCCTGCGAGATCTCCTCGTGGCGCTCGGCGAAGCGCTTGACGCAGTGCATGAGCACGGCCTGGCGCTTGTAGGGCGGGAACCTGCGCATCGCCTCCTGCGCCGCGGTGGCCGCCGCGATGCCGGCGTCGATGGCCTTGGCGTCGGCCTGCGCCACGCGCGTGGCGACCGCGCCCGAATACTTGTCGGTGACCTCGAGCTCGCGGTTGGCGTAGACCGCCTCGTTGGCGAGGTA
>CAZTNB010000186.1:0-5392 GCA_964614825.1 uncultured Gammaproteobacteria bacterium | reverse complement strand
CGGGCAGCCATTCGTGGCGCGGCGCGTTGAGGCGCCAGCGCCGCGGATGGCGCGGGGATCGGCACTCGGATTCGCTCATCGGCCGTAGTTTGCCGGCGCGGAGCGCCGAAGGCGATGGCGTTTCCGGGATCCCGCGCCAGTGCCGGCGCCGGGCGGACGCGCGCCAGTCCGCGGTTGACGCGCTGCCGCCGCGGGCGTCATTGCTGGCGCTTGAAGACCAGCTGCATGCCGCGCACCGGATGCGGCACCGCGGCCACCAGTTCCCAGCCCGCGCTGCCGTGCCGGTCCAGCTCGGCCTGCAGCTTGTCGCCGTCGACTTCGCCGAAGAAGCCCGGCTTGACCTTCACCACGAGGTACTTCCAGCGTTCCATGGGCGGCGCTCCGATGCGGGTGGGGAGGTGGCTCAGGACCCGGCGGGTCCGGATTCGTCGGCCGGCGCGGGCTTGAGCCGGCCGGCCTTGCGCAGCGCTTCGCGCAGCAGGTACTCGATCTGCGCGTTGGCGCTGCGCAGGTCGTCGTCGGCCCAGCGCACCAGCGCCTCGAGCACGTCGGCGCTGATGCGCAGCGGGTAGGACTTCTTTTCCGCCATGGCGCGTGCGGTCGCCGCGGGCTCAGTAGATCGAGCCGGTGTTCACGATCGGCTGGGTGCCGCGCTCGCCGCACAGCACCACCAGCAGGTTCGAGACCATGGCCGCCTTGCGCTCCTCGTCGAGGTGCACCACGCCCTTGTGCGCCAGCTGTTCCAGCGCCATGTGCACCATGCTGACCGCGCCTTCCACGATGCGGGTGCGGGCGGCGATGATGGCGCTGGCCTGCTGCCGCTGCAGCATCGCCTGCGCGATCTCGGCCGCGTAGGCGAGGTGGCTCACGCGGGCCTCGATCACGGTGACGCCGGCCTTCTGCAGGCGCTCCTGGATCTCGCGCTGCAGGTGCTCGTTGATCTCGGTCGAGTGGCTGCGCAGGGCGACCTTGTGCTCCTCGTGCAGGTCGTACGGGTAGCTGGTGGCCATCTGCCGCAGCGCCGCCTCGCTCTGCACGTGGACGAAGTTCTCGTAGTCGTCGACGTTGAACACCGCCTCGGCGGTCTCGTGCACCTGCCACACCACCACCGCCGCGATCTCGATCGGCGAGCCCTCGAGGTCGTTGACCTTGAGCTTGGACGACTCGAAGTTGCGCACGCGCAGCGTCACCGCCTTCTTCGAGTAGAAGGGATTGGCCCAGCGCAGGCCGTTCTCGCGCACGGTGCCGACGTAGCGGCCGAACAGCTGCACCACCACGCCCTGGTTGGGCTGGACCATGAACAGGCCGAACAGCAGGAAGAACAGGACCACCAGCGCGACGATCTTCACCGGCAGCAGCACGACCGGGCCGGACATCAGCGTGTAGCCGACGGCCGCCATTGCCAGCAGCAGGGCCAGCAGCATCGGGATTCCCGGCAGGGAACTGAGGTTGCGTTCTTGCACGGCCATTCTCCTTGTCGAGTGGGTGGCGACAAGTAGATATCAAACAGATATCGAAATCAAGCGCGCGTGCAGGATGGTCCGGGATGGAGGATTGAAATCCTTTTAAATCAATAGGTTGCCAATGCCCTTGCCGTTCGCCGCCAGGTACCTCGGTTGTGGCATGGGCCTCAGGGCGGCAACGCGATCGTGATCAGGGGCGCGGGCAGGCGTTCGGACGTGAGCCACAAGGCGCGGCCAGCGCGATCGAACGCGATCGCTTCGGGCTGCGGCAGGTCGGGCAGGCCCAGTGGCCGCGGTGCACGCGCGAGCGCGTCGCGCCAGGCCTCGCCGGGGCTGCGGGCGTACAGGTAGGCGTCGCGGTAGGTCAGCAGCACCATCCGCGCGCCGTCGGGCGCCACGTCCATCGCCGTGACCTGCCCGCGATAGCGCCAGTAGGCGGGATCGCGCGCCAGTTCCGCGGCGCTGGGTTGCGGCACGTTGGGCACCAGCGCGATCTGTTCGGCCACCGCGACCGCGGCGGGATCGGCGGGCGGTCCCAACGGCAGCCGGAACAGCTGCGCCGGCACGCGCTTCTTCGACAGCAGCAGGACCTCGCCGGCCTGCGCGTCCACCGCCATCGCCTCGCAGTCGCGCGGCCCGTCGGGCCAGCGGAAGCGCAACACCCAGCGCGGCGCCGCGCTCACGGGCGCGCCATCGGCGGCGAGTTCGGGCTCGGCCAGCGCGACCAGCGCCAGTTCCGTGCGCACGCCGCCGTTGTCGCCGGTGTCGGCGATCAGCAACATCGGTTCGCCCCGGAGCGTGTAGGCGGCGAGATCCTCCCAGTCGACGTTGACGCGTCCCTCCACGCGCAGCGTGCCGCGCACCTTGCCCGCGGTGTCGAGCGCGTACAGTTCCGCCGGCTTGTGGCTGTCGTTGTTCACCCACAGCAGGTCGTCGCGGCGCCGCGAGGCGGCCATGCCGCTGATCTCCGCGACCCGTGCGTCGGTGACCAGCGCGGCGAGGCGCGTGGCGCCGCCACCGTCGCCGGCGCCGCCGGGCTGCGCGAGGACCGTTGCCGCCGGCAGCAGCGCGGCGAGGAGGGCTGGCAGCCTGCGCACGGCTCAGGGGTCGCCGGCGGGATCGAGCGCCTCGATCGACTCGATGCGCACGTTGCCCAGCAGCGCCACGCCGGCGTAGAAGCCGGCCGGATCGCCGTCGCCGCTGCCGAAGGCGATATGCCCGGCATCGAAGCCGGGCAGCGCGGCGTCGAAGCTCATCCAGCGATCGCCGATCCAGGCCTCGGTCCACGCATGCGGCACGAACACGTCGCGCTGGCCGGCGTAGCCCGGCGCGTAGGCGAGCCCGCTGACCACGCGGGTCGGGATGTCCAGCGCGCGCCCCAGCGCCGCCAGCAACACCGCATGCTCGGTGCAGTCGCCGGCGCGACTGGCCACGGTCTGCGCCGCCGACGCATAGCCGACCTGCAGGCCCTTGTCGCTGATGTGCGCGCGGACCGCGGCCTCGAGCCTGCGCATCCGCTCCTGCGCGTCGGTGGCGTCGCCGGCGGCGGCGTGGGCCAGCGCGCGCACGCCGGCGTCGCCGCTCTCGAGCCAGCGGTTGGCGCCGCGATCGGCGGCCACCGGCGCGCGCGTGTCAGGTTGCGCCGGCGTCGGATCGACCGCGAGCACGACGCTGGCGCCGCCGCCCTCGACCTGCTGTTCACTGGTGCGGGGCAGGTCCGGCGGCTCGGCGCCGCCCAGCGCGAGCCGGTAGCGCAGCCCCGCCGCGCGCTCGGCGGCGTCCAGCGCGCGCGGCGCCGGCACCAGGGTCTGCGCCAGCACGTCGGCGGACTGGTTCGGCGCGGTGGCGCAGGCCCGGTCGCAGGCGACCAGTTCCATTTCGACGCCCAGCAGCGGCAGCGTGCTGCGCACCAGGTCGAATGCCGGCGTGACCCAGGACTTCATCGTGATCGGCGCGCCCGGCAGCAGCACCCGCTGGTCGATGCGCACGAGGCCTTCGTCGGCCGCCGCGTCCGCCGCCGGCAGCACCTCGACCTCGACGTCCACCGCGTCCAGGTCGGAGGCCTGGTAGAGCCGATAGCCATAGCGCGTGCCCGCGCGCAGGCCCTTGCCCTCCTGCAACAGGCGCACGCCCTCGGACAGCAGCGCGCCCTCGGGCCAGGCCAGCCGCTGGCGCGTCTCCTGCCCGCCCTGGCGCTGGACCACGTCCCAGCGGCCGTCGTCGGCGCGCCTGCCCTCGACCTCCATCACGCTGCCGGCGAGGTCGAGGCGCTGGCTGAACTCCAGCGGCGTGCCGTCGCGCGCCTCGCGGTGGCGTTCGTCGGATTGCAGCCCGAGGGCGACGCCGGAGCGGTCGAAGTCCAGCCGCATCCGCTCGGTGGTGGTGACCAGGGTGCCCTCGCGCACGCGCTCGGTGCGGACGTGGCCGATCTTGCGGCCATCGAGCAGCACCTTCATCCATTGCACTTCGGATTCGGCGGCGGCCGGGAGGGCCAGCGCCAGGGCGAGTACGGCGAGGCAACGACGCATGCGAACTCCGCGTGGGCGACCGTGATTCTGCCAGCCCCGGCCGCGGCTGTCGCTAGAATCCGCCATCCCTTCCGGAGCCACCCATGACCGCATTCGGTTCGCCGCTCGGCCCGCGCGCCATCCGCCTCCTGCTGCTGGGCGCGGGCGAACTCGGCAAGGAGGTGGCGATCGAGGCGCAGCGCCTGGGCGTGGAGGTGATCGCCGCCGACCGCTACGCCGGCGCGCCGGCGATGCAGGTCGCGCACCGCTCGCACGTGCTGGACATGCTCGATCCCGCGGCCCTGCGCGAGCTGATCGCGCGCGAACGGCCGACGCTGGTGGTGCCCGAGATCGAGGCCATCCACACCCCCACCCTGGTCGCGCTCGAGGCCGAGGGCCTGCGCGTGATCCCGACCGCGCGCGCGGCGCGCCTGACCATGGACCGCGAGGGCATCCGGCGCCTCGCCGCCGAGACCCTCGGCCTGCCCACCAGCCCGTACCGCTTCGTCGACACGCGCGAGCAGTACCTGGCCGCGGTCGCCGACCTCGGCCTGCCATGCGTGGTCAAGCCGCTGATGTCGAGCTCGGGCAAGGGCCAGAGCATCGTGCGCGACGCCGCCGCGGTCGAGGCCGCGTGGGCGCACGCGCAGACCGGCGGCCGCGCCGGCGCAGGCCGCGCCATCGTCGAGGGCTTCGTGCCGTTCGACTACGAGATCACCCTGCTCACCGTGCGCCATCGCGATGGCACCGCGTTCTGCAGCCCGATCGGCCACCTGCAGGTCGACGGCGACTACCGCGAGAGCTGGCAGCCGCAGCCGATGCCGCCGCGCGCGCTGGAGCGCGCGCAGGAGATCGCGCGCGCGGTCACCGACAACCTCGGCGGCCGCGGCCTGTTCGGCGTGGAGCTGTTCGTGCGCGGCGAGGAGGTGCTGTTCAGCGAGGTCTCGCCGCGCCCGCACGACACCGGGCTGGTGACGCTGGTCTCGCAGGACCTGTCCGAGTTCGCGCTGCACGTGCGCGCCATCCTCGACCTGCCGGTGCCCGCGATCCGCGAACGCGGCCCGGCGGCCTCGGTCGCGATCCTGGCCGAGGGCCACGGCAGCCATCCGGACTTCGACGGCGTGGCCGAGGCGCTGGCGGCGCCCGATACCGCGCTGCGCCTGTTCGGCAAGCCTGAGGTGCGCGGCAAGCGCCGCGTCGGCGTGGCGCTGGCGCTGGGCAGCGACGTCGAGGACGCGCGGGCCAGGGCGCGCCGCGTCGCCGCGGCGGTGCGGATCAGCCTGGCCTAGGCAGCCTCCGGGCAGGCGTCGGCACCCGGGTTGCCGCCGCGCGCGACCGCCCTGCCGGCCCGCGAGGCCGTCACCCGGCTTCCTGCAGCCACTCCAGCGCCGCGTCGGGCTCGGTGAACAGGCGGATGTGGTT
>CAZTNB010000185.1:0-5540 GCA_964614825.1 uncultured Gammaproteobacteria bacterium | reverse complement strand
CAACGACCGCCACCTGTGGTCGGAGACCTACGACCGCGAGCTGACCGACATCTTCACCATCCAGGACGAGATCGCCAATGCGATCGTCACCGCGCTGCGCGGCAAGCTAGCTGGCCAGGTCGATGGTGCGCCGGCGGTGCTGGTCAAGGCCGACACCGAGGATCTCCAGGCCTACGAGCTATACCTCAAGGCCCGCCAGATGTTCGTCGCGCGACGGGACCTGGGCGAGGCCGCGCGCCTGGCCGAGCGCGCCGTGGAGCTGGACCCGAAGTTCGCCCGCGGCTGGGAAGTGCTGGCCGCGATCGCCTGCGTCGCCGAGGACTGGGGCGTGCGCGATCGCGACTACACCGCCATCAGCCTGGCGGCCGCGCGACGCGCGCTGGAGCTGGACCCCGGCTTGTCCATGCCCTGGGCGGCGCTGGCCATCAGCGAGAGCATCGCCCTGCCGATCGACTGGGACCGCTACCTCGAGACCCTCGGCCGGGCGATCGATGCCGATCCGCGCAACGAAACCGCATTCCTCTGGCGTGCCCTGGGCTGGGCCAACCTGGGCTGGTTCGATCGCGCGATCGCCGACATCGACCAGTGCCTGGTGCTGGATCCGGCCTATCCGAACTGCACGCGCTTCAAGGCCTTGATGTTCCTGTTCCAGGGGCGGACCGAAGCGGCGCTCGAACTGTTCCAGCAGGGCGTGGCGGTCGGATTCGTGCGCAACCGGGCCGAGAGCTTCGTGCTGCCGTTGTGGGAGCGCGACCAGCATCTGGCCGCGCAACTGCTGCTCGATGCGCGCGAGGTGCCAGTCGAGCTGCGCAAGCCGGTGCTGGACGCCCTGGTCGGGGCGTCCCCGGCGGACGCCGCCGTGAAAGCCGAGGTGGAGCGCAGGCTGGCCGATCGCCTCGATCCGCTGACGAATTCGCTTGGCTTCCCCGCCTTGCTCTGGCTGCGCGAGTTCGACCGCGCCGCCGAATCGCCCGAGCTGGACACCAGCTCGCTCTCCCATTGGGAGACCATCCCGGGCCTGCGCAATTCCCCGGCATTCAAGCGCCTCATCGAGCGCCTGGGCGTCGCCGCGTACTGGCGCAAGCACGGCTTCCCGCCGCAGTGCCGGCCGTTGGGCGACAGCGACTTCGAATGCGATCCGGTGCCATGAGCCTGCTCGCCGAGCTCAAGCGCCGCAACGTCATCCGCATGGCGGGGCTGTATCTGGTCGGCGCGTGGCTGATCGTGCAGGTCGCGAGCATCGTGTTCCCCGCGTTCGAGCTGCCGGCGTGGACCCTGCGCGGCCTGATCCTGTTGCTGGCGCTGGGCTTCGTGCCGGCGCTGGTGTTCGCGTGGTTGTTCGAGCTGACGCCCGAGGGCCTCAAGCGCGACCACGAGGTGCCGCGCGACGGCTCGATCGCGCCACGGACCGGCCGGCGCATGGATCGCCTGATCGTGGCGGGGCTGGTGCTCGTCGTCGCGGTGGTCGCCGCCGATCGCTACTGGCCGCGCGGCGAAACGGTGCCGCAGGCACCCGCCGGCGCGAGCGGGCCGGCAACCGACGCGACGGGCGGATCGAAAGCAGTCCCCGGCACCGTTTCGGCAACCGATGCGCCGGCCGTGACCGACAAGAGCATCGCGGTGCTGCCCTTCGCCGACTTCAGCGCCGGCGGCGACCAGGGCTGGTTCGCCGACGGCCTGGCCGAGGAGATCCTCAACGCGCTGGCGCGCACGCCCGACCTCCTGGTCAGCGCGCGCACCTCCTCGTTCCGCTACAAGGGCAGCGAGCTGGCGATCCCGCAGATCGCGCAGGAACTCGGCGTGGCCCACGTGCTCGAGGGCTCGGTGCGCAGCACGCCGCAGCGCATCCGCGTCACCGCGCAGCTGATCCGCGCCGCCGACGGCTTCCACCTGTGGTCGCAGACCTACGATCGCGACCTCGCCGACATGATCGAGATCCAGGAGGACCTCGCAAAGCAGATCGCGGTGGCGATGCAGACCAGCATGGATCCGCAGGCGCTGTCCGACATGGCCGCGGTCGGCACCCGCTCGGTGGAGGCCTACCAGGCCTATGTGCGCGGCGTCGCCAAGGCGTCGCGATTCGACCCCGCCGACTTCCAGGAGGCCTACGCGTACTTCGAGCAGGCACGCACGCTCGATCCGGCCTTCGCCGCCGCGCACGCCCGCGCCGCCAACTTCTGGCTCGCGCAGCTGGACCCGACCGGGACGGTCAGCGGACTCACCGCGGAGACTCCAGAACAGATCTCGCTGCGCTTCGGCGAACGCATCGACCTGGCGATCGCGCACGCAGCGAACGAGACCGATCGCCTTGGCTACCGGGCGCTCAAGGCCCAGCGCGACCTGCGACTTCGCGAGGCGGTCGAGCTGACCCGCGCGCTGCTGGCCGCGCGGCCGGGAAACGACGATGCCCTCGACACCCTGCTGGCCGTCGCCACGCAGCTCAGCGATCGCGAGCTGGCGGCGAGGGTCCTCGACGACATCTGGCCGCAGGCGCAGGTTCGCCAGTCGCGCGCGTCGGCGCACCTCAACAGCGCGCACCGCAACCTGGACCTGCACCTCGCCGCCGACCAGGCGCAGCAGTTGTTCGAGCGCTGGCCCGACGAGCCGAGCCTCCTGTACCAGGTCCACCGCGCCTTGCTGTGGGATCGCCGGGTCAAGGAGGCCGCCGCGGTGCTGGCGCGCTGGCAGTCGCTGGGCGGCAGCGGCGAAATCTGGGGCGTCATTCCACCCGCGCGCCAGGCTTGCGCCGAGGGACGCCGCGCGGATGCCGAGGCCATCCTTGCCGGCCTTCCCGCCGACGACGTTCCGCAGCGGTGGCACCTGCTGATGCTGCTGGGCAGGACCGGCGAGGCCGCCGAAGTGCTGCAGCCGCTGGAACGTGCCGGCAACACCTACGCGCTGGCGGGCTTCCTCGCCTACCCGCAGTTCGATCCTGCGCCTTACCCCTCGCTGATGCGCGTACTCGAGCGCGAGAAGGTAAAGCGACCGCCGGCGGTGCCGCTGCCGTTCGCCTGTCCGCCGGCCGCACCGGCGGCGACCGCGGTCCCGTCCGGAGAGCGCTCGTGAAGCTCCTGGCCGAACTCGGGCGCCGCAACGTACTGCGCATGGCGGGCCTGTACCTGGTCGGCGCCTGGCTGGTGGTGCAGGTGGCGGCTACCGTGCTGCCGCTGTTCGGCGCGCCGGAATGGCTGGCCCGCAGCGTCGTCGTGCTCCTGGCCATCGGCTTCCTGCCCGCGCTGGCATTTGCCTGGGTGTTCGAATGGACGCCGCAGGGGCTCAAGCGGGACGCGGAGCTCGACCCGGCCGGACCGACCGTGCCGCGTACGGCACGGCGGATGGACCGCATGATCCTCGTGGTGCTGGTCCTGGCGCTGGCCGCATTCGCGGCCGGTCGCCTCCTGCCCGCGTCGCGCGATGCCACGACGCCGGAAGCCGGGCCGGCAACGGCGGCCGTGGAGGCGAAGGCCGCGCACCCCAAGTCGATCGCGGTGCTGCCCTTCGCCAATCTCTCCGACGACAAGGCCAACGAGTATTTCGTCAGCGGCATGCAGGACATGATCCTGACCAAGCTGTCGGAGATCCGCGAGCTGCGGGTCGCGTCGCGCACTTCGACCGAACGCTACGCGGACCACCGCGGCAGCGTGCGCGACATCGCCGCCGAACTCGGCGTGGCGCATGTGCTCGAGGGCAGCGTGCAGAAGGCCGGCAACCGGGTCCTGATCAACCTGCAGCTGATCGACGGCCGCAACGACGAGCACCTGTGGGCAAGGGCGTACGAGCGCACGCTGGACGACATCTTCGGCGTCGAGGGCGAGGTCGCGAAGCTGGTGGCCGAAGCGCTGCACGCGGAGCTGTCGGTGGCGGAGGCGGCCGCGGTGGCGAGCGTCACCACGCACGACAAGGAAGCCTACGACCGCTACCTGCGCAGCCGCTTCTTCCTCAACCAGTCCAACCGCAGTTTCGACCCGGCCGATCTCGACCGTTCCATCGAGCTGGCCCGTGAAGCCGTGGCCCTGGATCCCGGCTACGTCGATGCCTGGGCGCTGTTGTCGCTGGCGCAAGTGAAGCGCCGCGGGCCCGGTGCGGCGGAGGAAGCGGAGGCCAGCGCGCGCCGGGTCCTCGCCCTGGATCCGGACCATGCCGGGGGACACCTGCACCTGGGCCTTGCCCTGGCCATGCGCGGCCGCCACGAGGAAGCGATCGCCGAGGCGCGCGAAGCCGCGCGCCTGCGCCCGGACAAGAGCAGCATCCAGTCCGGACTGGCCATCACCCTCGCCGGGGCCGGTCGCTACGAGGAGGCCAAGGCGCCGATGGCCGCCGCCACGGCGCTGTTGCCCGAGAACAACTTCGCGCGTAACTGGCAGGCCAACCTGCACCTGGCCCTGCGCGAGTACGCGGCGGCGCGCGACCTGGCCCGAAGCGTGCTGCAACGCGATCCCGCGGACCTGTTCGCCGCCTCGGTGCTGGTCGACGCGCAGCTGCTGGGCTTCGGCGACATCGAGGGCGCGCGCAAGACCCTGCAGGCGCTGCCGTTGCGGACCTCGGAGTCGTCCACCGTCGCGCTGCTCGCGGCCAGGGTGGAGTCCTGGGCCCGCGACTTCGCGGCCGCCCGCCGCCTGGTCGAACAGGCGACGGCGGGTTCCGTGATGGTCGGCGACAACTACTCGCGCGGACTCGTGCTTGCGCCGATCCTGCAGGCGCTGGGCGATACCGGCGCGGCGCACGCTGCGTACGCGCAGGCACGAGACGAATTGCAGGCGCGGATCCCGACCGGCCCAGACGACGCGCTGCTGCATGCCGCGCTCGCCCGCGCCCTGTCCGGCCTGGGCGAGCATGCCGAGGCGACGCGCATCGCCGAAGCGGCGGCCACGATGCCCACGCAGTCCGTCCTCGAACAGGAACAGGCCAGGCTGGCGCTGGCCGAGGTGCGCATGCGCGCCGGTCGCGCTGACGACGCCGTTGGCGGCCTGCGCGACCTGTTGCGGGCGCCGGCCGGCGGCGTGCTGTCGGCGCACGCACTGCGCCTCGACCCGACCTGGGACCCCCTGCGCGCCACGCCCGCGTTCGCGGCGCTGTTGCAGGAAGTGGAATAGCGCCATGATCCTGCCCGGTACCACGGCGGTCATCCCGGCGCTGCGGCCTTCGTCGACGATTCGCCGTACTGGCGCCGATACGCAGGACCTGTGACGCCTTCGATGAAACTCCTCGCCGAACTACAGCGCCGCAACGTCATCCGGATGGCGGCCCTTTACCTGGTCACGGCGTGGCTGCTGGTGCAGGTCGCAGCGACCCTGCTGCCGGTGTTCGGTGCGCCGGCGTGGGTGATGAAGACGATGGTCGGCTTCCTCGCGCTGGCCTTCGTGCCGGCGCTGGTGTTCTCGTGGGTCTACGAGCTCACGCCCCAGGGCCTCAAGCGCGACGCCGAGGTGCCGCTGGAGCAGTCGATCGCGCCACAGACCGGTCGGCGCATGGACCGGTTGATCGTCGCCGGCCTGGTGGCGGTGATCGCGATGATGGCGGTCGAGCGGATCTGGTTCGCG
>CAZTNB010000184.1:0-5561 GCA_964614825.1 uncultured Gammaproteobacteria bacterium | reverse complement strand
GGTGCGACTTCGCGCGCTCGGCGCGCTCGACCTTGTCCTGCTCGGGATCGCGGCCTTCGCGGTGCAGGTCGGCGTCGGGCAGCTCGGCGAGGAAGCGGCTGGGGTCGAGGCGCACCAGCTGGCCGAAGCGCTGCTTGGTGGCGGCGTAGCTCAGCGTCAGTTGCTCCTTGGCGCGGGTGATGCCGACATAGAAGAGCCGGCGCTCCTCCTCGAGGCGGCCTTCCTCGATGCCGCCTTCGTGGGGCAGCGTGCCGTCCTCGACGCCGATCAGGTACACGCTGCGGAACTCGAGGCCCTTGGCGCTGTGCAGGGTCATGAGCCGCACGGCATTGCCGGGATCGTCGCGGTCGTTGTTGGTCAGCAGCGCCAGCTGCGCGGCGAGGTCGCCGACGCCGGCCTTGCTGCGCGCGGCGCCCTCGCGCAGCCATTCGACCAGTTCCCTGACGTTGCCCAGGCGCCGTTCCAGCAGCGTGCGGTCGGGCGTGGTCGCGCGCAGGTGCGCCTCGTAGTGGGTGGCGGCCATCAGCGACTCGACCAGGTTGCCGGCTCCGCGCGACTCGGCCTCGGCGCGCAGCTCGCGGATCAATGCGGTGAAGCCGGCCAGCGCCGCGGCCGGGCGCGGCGCGAGCTGCTGCAGCACCGCGTGGCTTTCGGCGGCGCGCAGCAGGCCCAGGTGCGAACGGCCGGCCAGCTCGCCGAGCTTCTCCAGCGTGGTCGCGCCCACCTCGCGCCGCGGCGCCACCGCCGCGCGCAGGAAGGCCGCGTCGTCGTCGGGATTGGCGACCAGGCGCAGGTAGGCGAGCAGGTCCTTGACCTCGGCGCGCTCGAAGAAGGCCGTGCCACCGGTCAGGTGATAGGGCACGCGCAGGAGGCGCAGCGCCTTCTCCACCGCGCGCGACTGGTGGTTGCCGCGATAGAGCACCGCGAACTCGCTCCACGGCGCGCCGCCCTGGGCCTGGCGGTGCGCGATCTCGGAGGCCACCTTCCCGGCCTCGGCCACGTCGTCCTTGCATTCCAGCACGCGGATCGGCGCGCCTTCGGCATGCGCGCTCCAGAGCTTCTTCTCGAAGAGGTGCGGGTTCTGCGCGATCACCGCGTTGGCGGCGCGCAGGATGCGCGCGCTGCAGCGGTAGTTCTGCTCCAGCTTGACGACCTTGAGCGCCGGGTAGTCGCGCGACAGCTCGCGCAGGTTCTCCGGATCGGCGCCGCGCCAGGCGTAGATGCTCTGGTCGTCGTCGCCGACCGCGGTGAAGGCGCCGCGCGGTCCGGCCAGGGCCTTGAGCAGGCGGTACTGCGCGCGGTTGGTGTCCTGGTACTCGTCGACCAGCAGGTAGCGGATGCGCTCGCGCCAGGCCTCGGCCACGCCGGGATCGGATTCGAGCAGCGCCAGCGGCAGGCGGATCAGGTCGTCGAAATCGACCGCGTTGAAGGCGCCCAGGCGGCGCTGGTACTGCGCGTAGACCTCGGCGGCCTCCTGCTCGGCGGGCGAGCGCGCGGCGTCGAGCGCCTGGGCCGGGTCGAGGCCCTCGTTCTTGGCCTTCGACAGCAGCTGGCGCACGCGCTCCACGGCCTCGGCCCTGGTCGCGGCCGGAAGCAGGTCCTTGACCACGGCGAGCGAGTCGTCGGCATCGAAGATCGAGAAGCCGCGGCGCAGGTTGGCGCGCGCGTGCTCGATCTGCAGGAACCGCAGGCCCAGCGAGTGGAAGGTGCTGATCTGCGGCTCGTGCTCGCCGCCGTGGTCCTTGAGCAGCCGGGTGGCGCGCTCGCGCATCTCGCGCGCGGCCTTGTTGGTGAAGGTGATCGCGCACACGCGGTCGGCGCGCAGGCCGGAGCGCACCAGGCGCGCGATCTTCTCGGTGATCACCCGGGTCTTGCCCGAGCCGGCGCCGGCGAGCACGAGCAGCGGTCCGTCGGTGTAGGCGACGGCCTCGCGTTGGGCGGGATTGAGCGACATCGGCGGGACCGGGACGCGGGGGCCGCATCCTAACCCGGCGCGGGTCCGTTCCGCGCCGTCGCGGCGCGCAGTAGACTCCGGGCGCTGGTGCATGAACGGGGTGCGGCCCTGGCCACGACACGCTCACGCGGCATGTGCTGGATCCTGGGCGCGCTGTGCCTGGTGGTCCTGGCCGGCGCGGGCGAGGCCGGCAACGCCGGCAAGCCCGCGTCGCGGCAGGCGCGCGCGCTCGCGCCCGCGAGCACCGGCCACCTCGACCAGGTGTTCCGCCAGCGCGGCTTCGAGGCCCACGCGCAGGGCCGCTTCGGCGGCGCGCTCGACTATTTCCGGATGGCCGCGCGCTTCGCCGACAAGCCTTCGCAGCTCGCGCTCGGGATGATGCATCTCAACGGCGAGGGCACCCCCGCCGACCCGGCCGCCGCCTATGCCTGGCTCGACCTCGCCGCCGAGCGCGGCTATCCGGACATGCTGGCGCTGCGCGAGGAGGTCTGGGCCCGGCTCGACCCCGCGCAGCAGGCGCGCGCGATCGAGCTCGGTCGCGGGCTCTATGCCGAGTACGGCGATGCGGTGGCCAAGCCGCGGCACTGGCAGCGCGTGCAGTCGCACCTGGCCGGCAGCATCGGCCGGCACGCGTCCCTGCGCGGCAACGCGTGGGTCATCGACTACGGCAACTGTCCGTTCGCGACCTTGCGGGTCGGCGCCGGCCAGTTGCCGGGCAGCGGCTGCAACGCGGTGTTCGGCTACTTCGAGGGCCCGGACTGGGAGCGCGACACCTACTGGCGCGAGCAGGACCTGATCTGGTCGCCCTCGGGCGTGGTCAGCGTCGGGCCGCTGCTGCGCTCGCGCATCGACGGGCACTAGGCCGCGCCGACGCGCGCCGCGGCGCGCTCAGTACTCGTCGGTCTTGAGCAGCTCCTTCTCCATCTCGTCGGCCTTCTCGGCCGCGAAGCTGATCGCCTCGTGCAGCTGGCTCGGCGTGGCCTTGGCCGGCACGCGCACGATGCTGAACACGGTGTCGTCCTGCTTGGCCCAGAAGCCCAGGGTGGAGCTGTTGTTCTCCTCCAGCAGGCGGTTGGCCAGCGCGCGCTCGACCTCGCCGGAGCCGTCGGTCTTGAACGCGATCGAGTACACGTCGCGATACTCGTTCTGCTTCCAGCTGAAGGTCTTGGACTGGATGCGCACGCCCTGGCTGCGCCCGTCCTCGTTCCACTGGATGGTGACCGAGACCTCGCCGTTGTCCTGCACGGTGTAGTTCATGTCCTCGGCATCGAGCGCGTCGGTGACGCGCTTGTCGACCTTGGCGTCGTCGTCGGCGAGCGCCGGCACGGCGACCAGGGCGAGGGCCAGGCTGCACGCGAGCAGGCTGCGGGAACGTGGGCTGCGCATCGTAGTCTCCCCGGGGTTGGCGGCATTCCGCGCCGCGCATGGTAGCAAGCCGCGGCCGGATGGCGGCACGGCGCGCTCAGGCCGGCAGCACGTACTTGTAGCCGCTGGCGCAGTTGTAGAGCAGCACGCGTTCGCCGGCCCGCACCAGCCCGCGCCGGCGCGCCAGCGCGAGCGCGGCGACGGTGGCGGCGCCCTCCGGGCACAGCAGCATGCCGTCGCGCGCCGCCACCGCGCGCCACGCGGCCTCGATCGCGGCCTCGTCCACGGCCAGCGCCGCGCCGCCGGAGGCGCGCACCGCGCGCAGGATCAGGAAATCGCCCAGCGCGGCCGGCACGCGGATGCCGTGCGCCATGGTGGCGGCATGCTCCCAGCGGGTGGCGAACTCGGCGCCCTCCTCGAAGGCGCGCACGATCGGCGCGCAGCCGGCGGCCTGCACCGCGTACATGCGCGGACGCCGGGCGCCGATCCAGCCCAGCGCCTGCAGCTCCTCGAAGGCCTTCCACATGCCGATCAGGCCGGTGCCGCCGCCGGTGGGGTAGAAGATCGCGTCGGGCAGGGTCCAGCCGCCCTGCGCCGCGAGCTCCAGGCCCATGGTCTTCTTGCCCTCGATCCGGTACGGCTCGCGCAGGGTGGCGCAGTTGAACCAGCCGCGTTCGGCTTCCCATTGCCGCACCAGCTTGCCGCAATCGTCGATCTGGCCGTCGAGCAGGGTGAGCCGGGCGCCGTGGAGACGGATCTCGTCGAGGTTGGCGCGCGGGGTGTCGGCCGGGCACACGCAATGCGCGGCGATGCCGGCCCGCGCGCAGTAGGCCGCCATGGCGGCGCCGGCATTGCCGTTGGTCGGGATCGCCATCGCCTGCACGCCGAAGTGGCGCGCCATGTTCACGGCCAGGGCGAGGCCGCGGGCCTTGAACGAGGCGGTGGGCAGGCGCCCTTCGTCCTTGACCAGCACCTCCACGCCGTGCTCCGCCGCCACGGCGGGCAGGGGCAGGAGCGGCGTGGCGTCCTCGCCCAGCGAGACCGGCTCCACCCCGTCCGGCAGCGGCAGCAACTCGCGCCAGCGCCACAAGGTGGCCGGACGGGCGGCGAGCGCGTCGCGGTCGACCCGGCGCCGGATGGCGTCGAGGTCGTAGCGCACCAGCAGCGGCTTGCCGGCGGCGGAAACGGTGGCCGGGCGGCCGGCGGGCTGGCGCTCGCCGGTGAGCCCGCATTCGAGGTGGGTGACGGTGTTCATGGGTTACGATGCGCGCCCTTGCCGGGAAGCCCGATGGCCAAGCTCTTCTTCTACTACTCGGCGATGAACGCCGGGAAGACCACCACGCTGCTGCAGAGCGCGCACAACTACCACGAGCGCGGCATGCGCACGCTGATCCTCACGCCGCGGCTGGACGACCGCGCCGGCGTGGGCAAGGTGCAGTCGCGCATCGGCCTGTCGGCGCAGGGCCGCATCTTCCACGCCGAGGACGACCTCTGCGCGCTGGTCGAGGCCGACATCGCCGCGCGCGGGACGCTGCACTGCGTGCTGGTGGACGAGGCGCAGTTCCTGCGCAAGGCGCAGGCGTGGCAGCTCACCGAAGTCGTGGACCGCCTCGGCATCCCGGTCCTGTGCTACGGCCTGCGCACCGATTTCCGCGGCCAGTTGTTCGAGGGCAGCCAGTGGCTGCTGGCGTGGGCCGACACGCTGTCCGAGATCAAGACCATCTGCCACACCGGCCGCAAGGCCACCATGGTGGTGCGCGTGGACGAGCACGGCCGCGCCCTCACCCAGGGGCCGCAGGTCGAGATCGGCGGCAACGAGCGCTACGTCTCGGTGTGCCGCGCCGAGTTCAAGAAGATCACGGCCGGCGAAGGCCGCATCGAGCTGCAGCAGCCGCAGTTGCCGCTGGGCGATTCGCCGCCGGAACCCTGACGAGCCCGTCACGCACAAGGCCGGCTCGGTAGGAGCGCATCTCATGCGCGACCGCGGACCCGCGCGATACCGCGAACCCCGGCGCCGCGGTCGCGCATGAGATGCGCTCCTACAGGGCACCTCAGCGTTGGCAGCGCGGGCACCACACGCTGGCGCGCTGGCCGATGGCGAGTTCGCGCAGGGACGTGCCGCATCGGCGGCACGGTTCGCCGCCGCGGCCGTAGACATGCAGTTCCTGCTCGAAGTAGCCGGGTTCGCCGTCGGGCTGGAGGAAGTCGCGCAGCGTGGTGCCGCCACGCGTGATGGCGTAGG
>CAZTNB010000183.1:0-5639 GCA_964614825.1 uncultured Gammaproteobacteria bacterium | reverse complement strand
CTCGGCGCCTCGCCCGAGGAGCGCTTCCGCAACCTGGACCGCGATGGCGACGGCAACATCTCCTGGGAGGAGTTCCGCAATTCGCTGACGCGCGTGTTCTTCGCCGAGGATCCGGACGACGACGGCACGCTGCAGCCCGGCGACGCCGGTACCGCCGCCGCCGCCGCGGGCCGGCCGATCACGATCGAGGAGTGGACCGCGTCCGGCCAGTCGGTGTTCACGAGCATCGACGCCAACGGCGACGGACTGGTCAGCCTCGAGGAGTACCTGGCCTCCAAGCCCTTCCAGCCCAAGCCCTGAGGACCCGGCCATGCGCAAGATCCCGATCCTGCTGTTGGTGCTGGTGCCCGGCCTGCTGGGCCTGGGCCGCGCGGCGCCGGCGGATGCCGCCACCACCGTGCGCTGCGAATCGCGCAACGGCGGCTACCAGTACTGCGCGGTCCGCACCGACAATGCCGTGCGCCTCAGCAGCCAGCTTTCCGGCGCCGGTTGCTGGCAGAACGACACCTGGGGCTACGACCGCAACGGCGTCTGGGTATCGAATGGCTGCCGCGCGATCTTCGAGGTCGGCCACGGCTCAGGCTCGTCGAGTGCAGGAGCTGCCGTGGGCGCGGCGGTGGCGGTGGCGGCGATTGCCGCGATCATCGCCAGCAGCCACGACGACGACCACGGCAACGACCGCTACCCCGACCAGGGCTACTACCCCGGCAACCAGCAGCGCGTGCGCTGCAAGTCGGAGGACTATCGGCGCAACTACTGCCCGCTCGACGCCTGGGGCGGCAGGGTCGAGATCGCGCGCCAGTACAGCCAGTCGGGCTGCCAGTTCCGCCGCAGTTGGGGCTACGACCGGCGCGGCGTCTGGGTGGACGACGGCTGCGACGCCGAGTTCGTGGTCTGGCGCTGAGCCCGCGGACTGCGGCCGCGGTGGCCGCGGTGGCCTGGCGGATCGCCCCCTCGGGGCAGTGCGGCGCCGTTGCGCGCGACGCCTGATCCGGGCCATGCTGGGCCACGGAGGAACCCCATGGCCCACAGGACTTTCCGGATCGCGGCGCTGGCCGCGGTCCTCGCCGCCTGCAGCGCGCATGCGCCGGTCGAGCGCGCGGCACCGGCGGCCGCGACGCCCGCCTACGAGCTCATCATCCATGGCGGCACCGTCCACGACGGCAGCGGCGAACCCGGCCGCGTCGCCGACGTCGCCGTGCGCGACGGGCGCGTGGTCGCGGTCGGCACGCTGGGCGACGCCACCGCGGCGCAGCGGGTCGACGCCACCGGGCTCGCGGTCGCGCCGGGCTTCATCAACATCCTGTCGTGGGCGCCGACGGCGCTGCTGCACGACGGCCGTGGCGTCAGCGACATCAAGCAGGGCGTGACCCTGGAGGTGTTCGGCGAGGGCTGGTCGGAGGGCCCGCTCAACGAGGCGATGCGGGCCGAATCGCTGCGCCAGCAGGGCGACATCAAGTACGACATCACCTGGACCACGCTGGGCGGCTTCCTCGACCACCTGGTCGCGCAGGGCGTCTCGCCCAACGTGGCGTCGATGGTCGGCGCCACCACCGTTCGCATCCACGAGCTGGGTTTCGCCGATCGCGAACCCAGCGCGGAGGAGCTTGCCCGCATGCAGGAGCTGGTGCGGCAGGCGATGCGCGAGGGCGCGCTGGGCGTGGGTTCCTCGCTGATCTATGCCCCGGCGTTCTATGCCAAGACGCCCGAACTGACGGCGCTGGTCAGCGCGGCCGCCGAGTCCGGTGGCGGCTACATCTCGCACCTGCGCAGCGAGGCCGACCGCTTCCTGCCGGCGCTGGAGGAACTGATCACGATCGCGCGCGCCACCGGCGCCCATTCCGAGGTCTACCACCTCAAGGCGGCGGGCGAGCGCAACTGGCCCAAGATGGCGCAGGCGATCGCCCGCATCGAGGCGGCGCGCGCCGAGGGACTCGACGTCAGCGCCGACATGTACACCTACGTGGCCGGGGCCACCGGGCTCGACGCCTCGATGCCGCCCTGGGTGCAGGAGGGCGGGCTGGACGCCTGGGTCGAGCGGCTCAAGGATCCGGCGACGCGCGCGAAGACCATCGCCGCCATGCGCGAACCCGCCGGCGACTGGGAGAACCTCGGCCGCATGGCCGGCTCGCCCGAGCGGATCAAGTTCATCGGCTTCAAGAACGAGGCGCTCAAGCCGCTGACGGGCAAGACCCTGGCCGAGGTGATGGCGCTGCGCGGCACCGATGCCGAGAACACCATGATCGACCTGGTGATCGAGGACCATTCGCGGGTCGACACCGCGTACTTCCTCATGAGCGAGGACAACGTCAAGCTCGGCATCCGCCAGCCCTGGGTCGCGTTCGGGTCCGACGCCGAGGCCTCGGCGCCGGAAGGCGTGTTCCTCAAGTCCAGCACCCATCCGCGCGCCTACGGCAACTTCGCCCGCCTGCTGGGCAAGTACGTGCGCGAGGAGCAGGTCATCACGCTGCCCGACGCGATCCGGCGCCTGACCCGCCTGCCGGCGCAGAACTGGAAGCTGGCCGACCGCGGCTGCCTCGATCCCGGCTGCCACGCCGACCTCGTGGTGTTCGACCCGGCGACGATCATCGACCACGCCACCTTCGACCAGCCGCAGCAGTACGCCACCGGCGTGCGCCACGTCTGGGTCAATGGCGTGCAGGTTCTGCGCGACGGCGAGCACACCGGGGCCAAGCCCGGGCAGGTCGTGCGCGGGCCGGGCTACGCGAGGCCGGATTGAGCGGGACCGGGCCGGGCGCCCGGGGCGCAGCGCGACCCGCGCGGCGGTCACCACGATGAGCGCCAACGACAGCGACGTCCTGGTCCTCGGCGGCGGCGTGATCGGGCTCGCCTGCGCGCTGGAACTGCTGCGCGCGGGCCGCGGCGTCACCGTGCTCGAGCAGGGCCGCGCCGGCGGCGCCACCTCGCACGGCAACTGCGGCACCCTCACGCCCAGCCACGCGACGCCGCTGGCGATGCCGGGGATGGTCGGCCAGGCGCTGCGGCAGATGCTGCAATCGGATGCGCCGTTCCGGATCAAGCCGCGCTTCGATCCGGCGCTGTGGGCGTGGATGCTGCGCTTCGCGCGCCTGTGCAACTGGCGCGACTTCGAGCGCATCAACCGGCTCAAGGCGCCGCTGCTGATGCGCTCGCGCCAGGGCATCGAGGCGCTGGTGCGCGCCGAGGGCCTCGATTGCGAGTTCGAGGCCCTGGGCACGCTCTATGCGTTCCGCGACGCGGCGGCCTTCGAGCGGGCGCAGTGGCTGCCGCGCGCGCTGCGCCAGGTCGGCGTGCCGGTCGAGGTGCTCGACGGCGCGGCGACCCGCGCGCGCGAACCCGCGCTCAACGACAGCATCGTCGGCGCGTTCTACAACCCGGCGGACGGGCACCTGCGGCCCGACCGCTACGTGGCCGAGCTGGCGCGCCGCGTGCGCGAACGCGGCGGCCGCATCGTCGAGCGCGAGGCGGTGCTGGCGATCGACGCCGGCGCCGGGCGCATCGAGGCGGTCGCGACCGGCGCCGCGCGCCATCGCGCGCGCGACTACGTCCTGGCGCTGGGCGCGTGGTCGCCGCTGCTCTCGCGGACGCTGGACCTGCGCCTGCCGATCCAGCCCGGCAAGGGCTACTCGATCACCTTCGAGCGCCCGGCGCGCTGCCCCCGCATCCCGGTGGTGTGCAAGGAGCGCAGCGTCTGCGTGACCGCGTGGTCGAGCGGCTATCGCCTGGGCAGCACCATGGAGTTCGCCGGCTACGACGCCAGCCTCAACCGCACCCGCCTCGACGCGCTGGTGCGCGGCGCCGGCGAGTACCTGCACGAGCCGGTGGGCCCGCGCCGCGAGGAGGAGTGGTACGGCTGGCGGCCGATGACCTACGACGACCTGCCGATCATCGGCCGCGCGCCGCGCCATGCGAACCTGGTGCTCGCCACCGGTCATGGCATGCTTGGCGTCACCATGTCGGCCGTCACCGCCGAACTGGTGACCGACCTCATCTGCGGCCGCGCGCCTGCGCTGGACCCGGCGCCGTTCGGCCTGCAGCGCTTCGCGTGATCCCTTCCGCAGCACCGCCCGAGGAGCCTGTCGCATGAACCTTCGTCGCACCCTGCCGGGCCTGCTGCTGGCGCTGGCGGCCGCCACCACGGCGGCGCAGCCGGCCAGCTTCGAATCGGCCAACAAGGCGGTGCCGCCCCTGCCCGAGGTGCAGCTGACCTGGGGCCTGCGGATCCCGTTGCGCGACGGCGTGGAGCTCAACGCCACGCGCTACCAGAAGGCGGGGCAGGGCGAGCGCGTGCCGTGCATCTTCACGCTCACGCCGTACATCGCGCAGAACTACCACGACCGCGGCATGTACTTCGCCGCCAACGGCTACGTATTCCTGAGCGTCGACACGCGCGGGCGCGGCAATTCCGGCGGCGAGTTCACCCCGCTGCTGCAGGAGGCGAAGGACGGCCATGACGTGGTCGAGTGGCTGGCGAAGCAGGACTTCTGCAACGGCAAGGTCACCATGTGGGGCGGTTCCTACGCCGGCTACAACCAGTGGGCGACGGCCAAGGAGTTCCCGCGCGGGCTCGGCACCATCGTGCCGGTGGCCTCGCCCTGGGCCGGGGTCGACTTCCCGATGAACCGCAACATTCCCTACAGCTACGACATCCAGTGGCTGACCCTGACCGCGGGCAAGGCGGCGCAGGACAAGATCTTCGGCGATTCCGCGTACTGGGCCTCGGTGTACAAGCGCTGGTACCTGAGCGGGCGCCCGTTCCGCGACCTGGACCAGGTCGCCGGCATGCCCAACAAGCACTTCCAGAAATGGATCGACCATCCGGCCATCGACGCCTACTGGGATTCGTACAATCCCACGCCCGCGCAGTTCGCCAGGCTCGACCTGCCGATCCTGTCCATCACCGGGCAGTACGACGGCGACCAGCCCGGCGCGCTCGAGTTCTGGAGCCAGTTCCAGGCCCACGCCAGCGCGGCGGCGAAGGACAAGCACTGGCTCATCATCGGGCCGTGGGACCACGCCGGCACCCGCACGCCGCTGGCCGAGTTCGGCGGGGTCAAGTTCGGCGAGAAGAGCGTCATGGACCTCAACGCGCTGCACAAGGCGTGGTACGACTGGACGCTCAAGGACGGCCCCAAGCCCGAGTTCCTCAAGGCCCGCGTCGCCTGGTACCAGGCCGGGCGCGAGGAATGGCGCTACGCCGACACGCTCGAGGGCCTGACCGCATCGAGGCAGCCGCTGCACCTGCATTCGATCGCGGACCAGGCCAACGACCCCTTCCACTCCGGCGCGCTGCTGGCGCAGCCGGAGAAGACCGGCGGCGTGGATTCGTACGTGTACGACCCGCGCGACACCAGCGCGCTCGAACTGGTGGACGACACCGGCGCCGCCAACCTCACCGACCAGCGCGGGGCGCTGCGCAACTTCGGCAAGAGCCTCCTCTACCACTCCGCGCCGTTCGAGCAGGACACCGACCTGGCGGGGTTCTTCAGCCTGCGCGCCTTCATCGAGCTCGACCAGCCGGACACCGATTTCTCGCTGTCGGTGTACGAGGTCCGACCGGACGGCAGCGCGCTGTTCCTCGCCGGCGAGCAGTTGCGCGCGCGCTATCGCGAGTCGGCGCGGGTCGCCAAGCCGGTCGA
>CAZTNB010000182.1:0-5645 GCA_964614825.1 uncultured Gammaproteobacteria bacterium | reverse complement strand
CCGCGCTGCCGGTGATCGCGGTGTGCTTCGCGATCTGGGGCTCGTTCGAGCTCGGCGGCCTGTACGGCATCGCCATCGCCGCCACCTCGATGCTGTCGATGACCGGCATGATCGTGGCGCTCGACGCCTACGGCCCGATCACCGACAACGCCGGCGGCATCGCCGAGATGTCGGAGCTGCCCAAGGAAGTGCGCGCGGTCACCGACCCGCTCGACGCCGTGGGCAACACCACCAAGGCGGTGACCAAGGGCTACGCGATCGGCTCGGCCGGCCTCGCCGCGCTGGTGCTGTTCGCCGACTTCACCCACAACCTCGACGCGGTGGGCAAGTCGGCGAGCTTCTCGCTGTCCGACCCGGCGGTGATCATCGGCCTGTTCATCGGCGGACTCATCCCCTACCTGTTCGGCGCCATGGCGATGGAAGCCGTGGGCCGCGCGGCCGGCTCGGTGGTGGAGGAGGTGCGGCGCCAGTTCCGCGAGATCAAGGGCATCATGGAAGGCAAGGCCAAGCCGGATTACTCCAAGGCGGTGGACCTGCTGACCAAGTCGGCGATCAAGGAAATGATCGTGCCCTCGATCCTGCCGGTGCTGGTGCCGGTGGTGATCGCCTTCGGCCTCAACTGGCTGATGGGTCCGGGCGCCGGCGTGCGCGCGCTCGGCGGCCTGCTGATCGGCACCATCGTGACCGGCCTGTTCGTGGCGATCTCGATGACCACCGGCGGCGGCGCCTGGGACAACGCCAAGAAGTACATCGAGGACGGCCACCACGGCGGCAAGGGCTCGGACGCCCACAAGGCCGCGGTCACGGGCGACACCGTGGGCGATCCCTACAAGGACACCGCGGGCCCGGCCATCAACCCGCTGATCAAGATCATCAACATCGTGGCGCTGCTGCTGGTGCCGCTGCTCTGACCGATCGGCGTCGCACGTAGTCGAACGAAGGGCGCCGCGAGGCGCCCTTCGTCGTTCAGCGGCACGCGCCGCCAGCGGCGCCGCGCGACCAGGCCCTACTGCGCGGGCGGTGCCGCGGCCGGCGACCGCTCCTTCAACTCCGCCAGCGCCTCGACGGTGATGGTGGCCCAGCTGCGGAACAGGGCGCTGAAATCCGCGCGATTGGTGGTCGCGTTCGACCAGGTCAGCCGGCCGCCCCAACTGCGGGTCTGGCGGCGGTCGACCGCGACGCCAAGCACGGCTCCGGTGGTCGAGTCGCGCGCGACCACCACCAGCGTGGCCTCGCCGGCCTCGACCGTGTAGGTGCGCGAACGGCCGGCGGTGGGCTGGTCGGGCGCATTGATGAAGAGGTCGTTCACCGCCGGCGAGATCCGCAGCACGTCGGGTCCCGGCGCGGTCGCGATCTCGTAGCCCGCATTGCGGAATGCGGTCTCGAAGATGTCGCCGAACCCGGTGCGGGTGGCCTCGGCGATGCGCAGGGCGTCGTCCTCGCGGATCCGCCGCGAGGCGCTGCGGCTGCGGTTGACGCTGCGCATCCAGTCGCGCCGGAACGCCACCTCGGCCGGGTCCAGCAGGACCTTCGTGTACTGGCTGAAGTCGGCCTCGGGCAGCAGGAAGGCTGCGTCGACCCGCCGCGACGGGACTTCGACCAGACCCTCGACGATCGGGGCGGTGGCCGCCGACGCGATGCCGCCGCCGGCCAGGAAGGCGGCGGCGAGGATGCCGCGGAAGATCGGGAGAAACGGACGGTTCATGGTTGACCTCTGCGGCTGCGGGAGTCTGGATGCTACGCCGGACCACGTTGGCAGGACGTGGCAGCCAGCCGGACCGTCGCGCCGCAGGCGCCGGATACGCAGGATTGCGCACGCCGGCGCCGGCGTGCACCGGGCGTCGATCGGAGTTGACGGCGCCGGTCGCCGCGGCGCTGGTCTTCACGGGTGGAGGCCGCGTGCCTCGGGGCACCGCGACGCGTCCGGCACCGCCACGGCGCCGCGCCAGGCCGGCCAGGGCGGTGGTTCGCCCGGGGGTGACGGGATCCGGAACGGAATTTCGCTAGGCTTCGGCAAATGATGGCCTCGCGCTCCATCGTGCCGGCGGGACTGCTGCTGGCCTTGTGCATCCCGGCCGCGGCACCCGTGGCGGCGGCGCCCGATGCGCCGGCGGTGGCCTTCGAGGCCCTGCGCCGGCTCGACGATGGCCGGCGCGAAGGCCCGGGCACGGACGGCGCCCGCGGCGACTCCTTCGGTGCCGCGATCGCGATCGACGGCAACCGCGCGGTGGTGGGCGTGCCCGGCGACAGCCTGGGCGTCGACTGGCTGCAGGGTTCGGCGTACGTGTTCGTGCGCGAGCCCGGCGGTTGGGTGGTCGAGGCAAAGCTGGTGGCGGGTGACGCCGGGTACCGCGACCTCCACGGCATGGCGGTCGCGATCTCGGGCGACACCGTGCTCGTCGGCGCGCCCTACCAGACCGTCGACGGCATGCCCTACCGGGGCTCGGCCTACGTGTATACGCGCAGCGGCGGGACCTGGACCGAACAGGCCAAGCTGGTCGCGTCCGACGGCGCGACGCAACACACCTTCGGGCGCGCCGTGGCGCTCGCGGGCGACACCGCGCTGGTCACCGCGCCCGCCGGCGGCGACGGCTTGGGCGCCGCCTACCTCTACACGCGCCAGGGCACGACCTGGACCCAATCCCAGCGACTCGCGCCGCCGGCCAGCCTGGGCGGCGTCATCCGCGGCGACGCCGCGGCCATGACCGCCGACGCCGTGGTCCTCGGCGGCGGGTCCCAGCAGCTTGGCACGGTGGACGTGTACGAGCGCGACGGAACCACTTGGTCCTTTGCCGCGCGATTGACCGCCGATGACGCCGAGGTCGAGGACTATTTCGGCATCGCGCTGGCGATCGACGCCGACACCATCGTGGTCGGCGCGCCGTGGCACGCCACCGGCGGCATCGAGCGCCGCGGCGCGGCCTACGTGTTCCGGCGCGGCGCCGGCAGCTGGGCGCAGGAAGCCCGCCTCGACGCGCCCGACGGCGAGATCGGCCTGCTGCTCGCCCGTGCGGTCGCCGTGCGTGGCGATCGCATCCTGCTGGGCGCGAGCAGCGGGCCCCTGTTCGGGCCGCGGAGCGATACGGCAGCGGACGCACCCGACGGCGTGGTGGCGCCGCCGCCGCGCGTGTACGCGTACGTGCGCTCCGGCACCGGTTGGTCGGCGGGCCAGCGCATCGACACGCCGGGCGTGACCAGCAACGATCGCCATGCCAAGGCGGTGGCCCTGGGCGTCGACGATGCGCTGGTGGGCGCGCCCGGCCAGGAAGTGGCCGGGAACACCAGCCAGGGCGCGGCCTACGCGCTGGTTCGCGCCGGCGACGCCTGGATCAACCATTCGCGGCTCGACGCCGGCCACGGGCGCGGGGGCGAGGAGCAAGGCCAGGCGGTCGCGATCGACGGCGACACGCTGGTGGTCGGCGCGCCCGGCGCCGATGCGCAGCGCGGGGCGGCGCAGGTGTACGTGCGCGACGGGATCGACTGGGTGCCGCAGGCGCGCCTGCAGGCGCCCGATGGCGTCGCCTACGACGAGTTCGGCTGCGCGGTCGCGATCGCCGGCGACACCGTGCTGGTGGGTGCGCGCGTGCACGCGACCAACGGCAACTTCGCCCGCGGCGCGGCCTACGCCTACGTGCGCAGCGGCGCCGACTGGTCGCTGCAGGCCAAGCTGGCCGCCAGCGACGGCGGCGGCGGCGAGCTGTTCGGCCATGCCGTGGCGCTTTCGGCGGACACGGCCATCGTCAGCTCCTACCTCGGCCGCGCGGCGCATGTCTACGTCCGAGCCGGCGGCGCCTGGATCGAGCAGGCCAAGCTGCAACCGGCCGATCCGGCCTCGAGCGATCATGCGGGCTATGGCTACGCGGTGGCGATCGAAGGCCACACGGCGCTGGTCAGCTCCAGCGAGGAGACGGTGGGCGGCGTCGCCGGCCAGGGCGCGGTGTACGTCTACACCCGCACCGGCGCGATCTGGCGCGAACACACGCGGCTGGTCGCCGCCGACGGCGGCGAGTACCACATTTTCGGGCGTGCGATCGCGCTCGATGGCGACCGTATCGCGATCGCCGCCGGCGGCGCGAACGCGGGGCGCGGCGGGGTGTACGTGCTCGAGCTCGAGGGCGGCGCGTGGCGCCAGCGCGCCCTGCTCGGCGACTTCGGCCCCGGCAGCCCGTCCGGCCTCGGCACCGCGGTCGCCCTGGCGGGCTCCACGCTGGTGGTCGGCGGACCGTCGTTCCTGCCGTTTCCGGTCGACTACGGCGGCGCCGCCTACGTGTACCGCCGCAACGCCCAGGGCTGGACCCTGGCGCAAAGGCTGGCCAGGCTCGACGACGGCCCCGACGCCTACTTCGCCAGCGCCGCGGCGATCTCGGGCGCCACGCTGGTGCTAGGCGCGCCGGGCACCGACGGCACGGGCCTTCACGGCAATCCGAGGCTCGGCGCGGCCTACGTGCTCACCGCCGGACTTTTCGACGACGGCTTCGAATAGCGCGACCTGCGCCCGGGGTCGCCATCCTGGACGCAGGCGCCGCGCGCACCGGCCGTCGACGGCCGGCCAGCTCAGAAGCGCTGGCCGATCTCCAGGAACGCGGTGCTGCTGCCGCCCTCGCGCAGGCCGTAGCCCAGGATCAGCGGACCGAGCCAGGAATCGAAGCCGAAGTAGAGGCTGCCGTTGAGGATGCCGTCGTCAAGGGCGATGTCGTCGCTGTCCTGCCAGGCATTGCCGTACTCGACGGTCCCGCCCAGGAACGCGCCGCGTCCGAACACATCGGCCAGCTCGTAGAGATAGCCGCCGAATCCCAGCGCGTAGGCCTGGCCCGTCAGTTCGTTCGGCCGGAATCCGACCAGCCGGGTGCGGCCACCGAGGCGATAGAGGCTCTGGATCGGCGCCGTGCCGTCGAAGGTGGTGTGGTAGCGGACGCCGCCCTGCACGCTGTGGCGGCCGAAGCGGGTGGCGGCGACCAGGTCGAAGTCGGCCTGCTCGAAGTCGGAGTCAGCGCCCAGCGCGTCGCGCGAGACGACGTAGCCGAGCTGCGCGAGGTAGCCCTCGCGCGGGAAGAACAGGTTGTCGAGCCGGTCGAGCGTGAAGGTGGCCGCGGCCTCGCCGGAGTCGAAGTCGATATCCGGCAGGGTCGGGTCGCCGGTCTCCACGCTCGCGCTGCCGGTCGCGCGACGCAAGCCGGCCTGCAGCGCGCCGACATTGCCGAACTCGCGCACCCAGCCCACCCCGATGCGGCCCGAGTTGGCCTCGTACCGCGCGATGTTGTTGCCGTCGGCGTCGAAGACATTGATGTCGAGGTTCTCGACCGCGGCGCGCGCCGCCAGCGCATTGCGGTTGCGCGGATCGAAGGGCAGGTAGACCTCGCCGGCCAGCGCGGGCTCGCTGCCGATCTGGCCGATTACCCGGGCTTCCGCGCCGTATCTGGAGATCGGCGCGAACAGCACCGCGGCGCGCAGGTCGGCGCCGAAGCCGCCCTCGAAATCCGAGTTCAGGCGCAGTCCCGCCTGCAGGTAATTGGGGCCGAAGGCCTTGGGCCGCGCCCTCACGATCACGCCGGTCCTGCCCTCCTCCTCGACCAGTTCGTACGCCACCAGCGCGAAGGTGTCGAAGCCGTAGATCCCCTGCAGCTGGTCCTCGAGCGCATCGGCGT
>CAZTNB010000181.1:0-5655 GCA_964614825.1 uncultured Gammaproteobacteria bacterium | reverse complement strand
GTTGAGCTCGCGGATGCGTGCCGCCACCCGCGCCCGCCCGATCTGCTCGTGCATCGCGAAGGCCGCGCCGACCGCCCACGCATGCTCGAAGGCGTGGAAGCCGCCGGGCGTGACCTGCGCCGCGATGGTCGGGCCCTTCGGCGCGCGTTCCTCGGTCCAGGCGTTGTACAGCTCGTTGTCGGAGAAGGTCGGCAGCAGCGGCCGCAGCCGCGCCCAGTTCCCGGCGCGCGCCCACACGAAGCCGGTGCCGCGCGGCCCGAACATCCACTTGTGGGTGCCGGCGCAGAAGTAGTCGCATCCCAGCGTGGCGATGGTGTCGTCGACCGCGCCGATGGCGTGCACGCCGTCGAGCACGACCAGCACGCGGCTGGCCTCGTCGCGGCCGGCGTTGATCTCGGCCACCGCCGCGGTGATCTCGCGCACCGGCAGGCGGATGCCGCTGGCCGAATGCACCCAGGTGATGCCCAGCACGCGGGTGTTGGGCCGGATCGCGGCGCGGATGCGGCCGACGATGCCGTCCACGGTCGCGTCCTGCGACTCGTCGAACAGCGCGATGCGGCGCGAGCTGGCGCCGTTGCGCTCGGTCGACAGGCGGATCGCCTCGTGGTGCACGTAGTGGTCGTGCGTGGTGGCGAGGATCTCGTCGCCCGGGCCGATCTTCAGCCCGTGGTAGACCAGCGACAAGGAGGCCGTGGTGCTGCTGGTGAGCGCGATCTCGCTGGCCGCGCCGCCGAGGTAGCGCGCGATGTCGGCGCAGACCTTGCGCTCGACGTTGCGGCTCTCCTCCTCGAACATGCCGCGCTCGACCACCAGGAAGGGATTGTCGTCGAGCGCATCGCGCAGGGCGTCGATCGCCGCGCGCACCGGCGCCGGGTGCGAGGCCAGGAAGAACCCCGAGAAATGCAGGTAATCAGGGCTGAGGCGGAACTGCTTGCGGACCGCGTCCCAGGTGTCGAGCGCCGGCAGCGCGGGCGTGCGCGCCGCGACCTCGGCCAGAAGGCGACCCGGCATCAGCGCGGCGCCCAGCGCGGCGGCGCTGGTTCCCAGGAATCCACGACGTGCGGGGTTCATTCGCTGGCTCCTTGAGGACGGCGCGGGAAGGGTACACCGGATCCGCGCACAGCCGATCCCCGTAGGAGCGCACCTTGTGCGCGACCGCGGACCTGCAGGCTGCCGCAACCTGCGGCTCCGCGGTCGCGCCCAAGGTGCGCTCCTACGGGGCACCGCGCTGGCCGGCACAGCGGCACCCTCGCACCCGACCGTCGCCATACCTGCAACCGCGACTCTATGATGGTGCCCGGACTACGGGAGACAAACGTGAGGCAGACCCTATTTGCCGGCCTCGTGCTGGCGCTTGCCGCAAGCGTCGCCGCCGCGGGCACGCCCGCGCAGGATGCGGCCGCGCGCGAGATCTACGCGCGCATCATCGCGATGCGCACCGCCGCGGGCCACGGCCAGACACCGGCGATGGTGGCCTACCTGGGCGAGGTGCTGACGCGCGCCGGCGTGCCCGCGCAGGACATCGCGACGCTCGACGTCGGCGAGGCCCGGGCCATGCTCGTGCGCATCCCCGGGCGCGAGCCCGGCCGGCCGATCCTGTTCTCGGCGCACATGGACGTGGTCGACGCGCGGCCCGAGGAGTGGGAGCGCAGCCCCTTCGAACTGATCGAGGAGGACGGCGCCTTCTACGGCCGCGGCACCATGGACAACAAGGCCGGCGTGACCGCGATGATGGCCACGATCCTGCGCCTGCGCGCCGAGGGCCGCCAGCCCCGGCGCGAACTGGTCTTCGCCTTCGTCGCCGACGAGGAGACCGGGATGCTGACGACCGAGGCCATCGCCGCGCACGCCTGGGTGAAGGACGCCGAGTTCGCGATCAACACCGATGCCGGCGGCGGCCTGCTCGACGACCGCAGCGGCAAGCCGCTGATCTACCTGGTGCAGGGCGCCGAGAAGACCTACGCCACCTTCGACCTCGTCGTGCGCAATCGCGGCGGGCACAGCTCGCGGCCGCGCGCCGACAATGCGATCTACCAGCTGGCGCGCGCGCTGGGCAAGGTCGAGGCCTATCGCTTCCCGGTGATGTCGAACGCGCTCACGCGCTCCTACCTCGACGAGGTGGGCAAGACCCAGGACGGCGAGGTGGGCGCGATCCTGCGCCGCTTCGCCGCCAACCCCGATGACGCCGCGGCGGCCGATGCGCTGGCGCAATCGCCGGAGTTCGTCGGCACCACGCGCACCACCTGCGTGGCCACGATGCTCGAGGCCGGCCACGCCGAGAATGCGCTGCCGCAGACCGCCAAGGCCGCGGTCAACTGCCGGATCTTCCCCGGCGTGGAAGTGGAAGCCGTGCGCGAGGCGCTGGTCGCGGCGATCGCCGATCCGCAGGTGAAGGTCACCACGCGCGATGCGCCCAAGGCCAGCCCGGTCTCCGAGATGCGGCCCGACGTCATGCGCGCCATCGGCAACGCCGTGCACGCCGTCTACCCCGACCTGCCGATCGTGCCCTACCTCGAATCGGGCGGCACCGACGGCAAGGTCTACCGCACCGCCGGCATCCCGACCTACGCCAGCTCCGGGCTCTTCTCCAAGCCCACCGAGATGTACGCCCACGGCCTCAACGAGCGCCTGCCGGTCAAGTCCTTCTACGAAGGACTCGAGCATGTCTACCGTCTGGCGGTGGAACTGGGCGGGGCCGAGGCCGAGCCCGGGCCCTGAGGCCGCGACGATCGCCGCGCGGCGGTTCAGCCGCGCGCGATCTCCGCCAGCAGCCACTCGCGAAACCGGCGGAACGCCGGCTTGGCGTTGCTGCTCTCGGGATACACCAGGTAGTAGGCGTAGGGCGAGGGGATGCGCAACTCGAACGGCGCCACCAGGCTGCCATCGCGCAGCCGCGTCGACACCAGCGAGGCGCGGCCGAGCACGATGCCCTGGCCGCGCATCGCGGCCTGCAGGGCCAGCTCCGAATCGTCGAAGTACGAGCCGCGTGGTTCCGCCACCGGGTGCCCGGCGGCGGCGAACCACGGCGCCCAGGGATGCGCGCCCACGTGCAGCAGCGGGGCCTTGGCCAGTTCCGCCAGCGTGCGCGGCAGGCGGCCGTGGCGGAAGTTCGGGCTCATCACCGGGAACAGCTCGTCGTCGCGCAGCTTCTCGTTCACCGCGTCGGGCCACGGGCCCTTGCCGTAGCGGATCGCGGCGTCGACGCCGTCGTTGCGGAAGTTGGCCAGCACCGTCGTGCTGCGCAGGTTGAGCTGGATCGCGGGATTGGCGTCGAGGAAGCTGCCCAGGCGGCCGACCAGCCACGCCGCCGCGAACGAGGGCAGCACGCTCAGCGTGAGCCCGTCGCCGGACTCGCGCTCGCGCATGCGGCCGATCACCTCGGCCAGCGCGTCCACCGTCTCGCGCACGCCCTGCGCCAGCTGGTGCCCGGCCTCGGTCAGGCGCATGCCGCGGCCCACGCGCTCGAACAGGCGCGTGCCCAGGCTGTCCTCCAGCGCGTGGATCTGGTGGCTCACCGCGCCGTGCGTGAGGTGCAGCTCGGCACCGGCCTTGGTGTAGTTGAGGTGGCGCGCGGCGACCTCGAACACGCGCAAGGTGCGCAGCGGCGGAATGGCCTGCCAGTTCGACATGATCGGTTAGAAAAACTAACAGCTCCGGTCCAGCGAATTCGATTCCGCCCCTTGCTGGTAGAGCCTAGCATGCACACTCGCGCCAAGGATCGGCGCATCCCATTCACAGGTCACAAGCCATCATGTCCGCCGGAATCCTTGCCCGACTGGTGCTGCTCGGCGCCATCTGGGGCAGCTCCTACCTGTTCATGCGCATCACCGTGCCGGCGATCGGCGCGGCGCCCACCGCCGGTGGCCGCCTCGCGCTGGCGGCGCTGCTGCTGCTGGTGATGGTGCGCGCGATGGGACGCCGGCTCGAATGGCGCGCGCGCTGGCGCGACTACCTGGTCGTGGGCCTGCTGAGCTCGGGCGTGCCGTTCCTGCTCTTCGCCTACGCCGCGCACCACCTGCCGGCCGGTTACTCGGCGCTGCTCAACAGCACCACGCCCTTGTTCGCGGTGCTGGTGGCTTTCGCGGCGACCGGCTTCCGGCCTTCGGCCTCGAAATCGCTGGGCGTGCTCGTGGGCATCGCGGGAGTCGCGATCCTGGCCGGTTTCTCGACCGTGGCCTGGAGCGGCGGCGTGGCCCTCGCGTTCGGCGCCTGCCTGCTCGCCGCGCTGCTCTATGCGCTCGCCGCGACCCAGATCCGCAAGCGTTTCGCCGGCGCCGACCCGGTGGTGGTGGCGGCCGGCAGCATGGTCGCGGCTGCGCTGCTGGTCGGCCCCGCGGCATTGTACGAACTGCCGTCCGCGTGGCCGGCGACCGGTCCGCTGGCCGCGCTGGTGGTGCTGGGCGTGCTTTGCACCGCCTTCGCCAACGTCATCTACTTCGGCCTGGTGAAGGAAGCCGGCGCCGAGCGCGCCACCACGGTCACCTTCCTGATGCCGGTGTTCGCGCAGGTCTGGGGCACGCTGTTCCTGGGCGAGGCCGCCTCCATGGCCACCCTCGCGGGCCTGGGCCTGGTGCTGTTCGCCGTGGCGCTGGTGTTCGAGCGCGTCCCGGACCCGGCGCGCCTGCTGGCCGCGATCGAGCGCTTCGGCGCGCTTTACGCCCCGCGCGGCATCGAGCCGATTCGCCCACTCCGTCCGCCCTGCCGCTAGGCCCCGCGCCCGCGCAGGAGCCCACTCCGTGGGCTCCTGCGCGGATCCGATCGCCGCGGCGAAGCGTGTACCGCGTCCGCTTGCGGGCCCCGGCGCTGCGTTAGCATCGCGGCGTGCCGAAGCCGCCGCGATGAACGCCGAACCCGCCGAATCTGCCGCCGCGCTGCCCGAGATCGCCGGCTACCGCATCCTGCGCCGGCTGGGGCAGGGCGGCATGGCCGAGGTCTACCTCGCGATCCAGCTCTCGCTGCAGCGCGAGGTGGCGATCAAGCTGATGACGCTGGAGAACGCGGTCTCGGACGAGCTGGCGCAGCGCTTCGAGCGCGAGGCCCGCACCATCGCCCGGCTCGACCATCCGCACATCGTCGGCATCCACGAAGTGGGCCGCTCCAGCACCGGCCTGCCGTACTACACCATGCCGTACCTGCCCAACGGCGACCTCGGCCGGCGCCGCCTGCGCGGCGACTCGCGCGCGGTGCTGGCGGTGCTGCGCGCGCTGGTCGATGCACTGGCCTACGCCCACGCGCACGGCGTGGTGCATCGCGACGTCAAGCCCGACAACGTGCTGTTCGACAAGAACGACCGCCCGCTGCTGACCGACTTCGGCATCGCGCTGGCGACCACGCTGGACCACGACCATCGCGTGACCGAACGCGGCCGCACCCTCGGCTCGTCGGGCTACATGAGCCCCGAGCAGGCGCGCGGCAGCGACGTCGACGCGCGCGCCGACCTCTACAGCCTGGGCGTGGTCTGCCATGAGTTGCTGACCGGCGAACTGCCGTTCCAGGGCATCGACGCGCTGTCGATGGCGATGGCCCACGTCGAGGACCCGGTGCCGCGGCTGCCGGCCACGCTCGCCGCATGGCAGCCCTTCCTCGACCGCGCGATGGCCAAGTCGCCCAACGACCGCTACCAGGACGCGGCCGAGATGCGCGCCGCACTCGACG
>CAZTNB010000180.1:0-5667 GCA_964614825.1 uncultured Gammaproteobacteria bacterium | reverse complement strand
GGCGGCGTCGCGAAGGCTGCATTTCCTGCGCCAGCAGGCCGACAAGCCGCCGGGGCGCCCCGACTTCTGCCTCGCCGATTTCATCGCCCCGCGCGAAAGCGGCGTGCGCGACTGGATCGGCGCCTTCGCGGTGACCGCCGGCATCGGCATCGACGCCCACGTGGCGCGCTTCGAGGCCGCGCACGACGACTATTCCTCGATCCTGCTCAAGGCGCTGGCCGACCGCCTGGCCGAGGCGCTGGCCGAGGCCCTGCACGAACGCGTGCGGCGCGAACTGTGGGGCTACGCGGCCGACGAGGCCCTGGACCCCGACGCGCTCATCGCCGAGCGCTACCGTGGCATCCGCCCGGCACCCGGTTACCCGGCCTGCCCCGACCACACCGAGAAGGGCGCGCTGTTCGAGCTGCTGGCCGCGACGCGCAACGCCGGGGTGACGCTCACCGAGAGCTACGCCATGCTGCCGGCCGCCGCGGTCTCCGGCTACTACTTCTCGCATCCCGACGCGCAGTACTTCGTGGTCGGGCGGCTGACGCGCGAGCAGGTCGAGGATTACGCCCGGCGCAAGGGCTGGACGCTGGCCGAGGCCGAGCGCTGGCTGGCGCCGAACCTCGACTACGACCCGGAGTGAAGGGCAGCGGCCGCGCGCGGCCGCCGCTTGTCGCGCCCGCGACGCCGGCCGATACTGCCGCCGCGCATCCGCGCGTGGAGGTCGGCATGATCACCATCGACATCCGGCACAAGGTCGAGGACTTCGCGCACTGGAAGCGCACCTTCGAAGCGGCGCGCGCCGTGCGCGTGGCCGCCGGCGAACTCGGCTGCCGCATCTACACCGTGCACGGCTCGCCCAACGACGTGGTGGTCTCGCTCGACTGGGATTCCCTGGAGCGGGCCCGCGCCTTCCTGTCCTCCACGCAGTTGAGCGAGGGCATGGCCCGCGCCGGCGTGCGCGAGATGCCGCACATGCTGGTGCTCGAGCTGCACGCCGACGGCGGCGCCTGACCGCTTCACTCGAAGCCGTCGGACAGCAGCACGTCAAAAGGGATGTCGGTGCGCTCGCAGTCGTAGGTCTCGCCGATGCGCGGACCGGTGTCGACCACCTCGAAATCGGTCACCTGCACGCCCAGCAGCGACTGCGCCGTGATGCCGACGTTGGCGTCGGACCACTTGGCGGTGGTGTAGCGGTCGCTCTCGGCGGTCAGGGCGATGTTGCCGCCGTCGGCGAGCACGATGCCGTGGCGTTTCATCGCCGCCAGCACCACGCGCGCGCCGGGCGAGTAGCCGCTGGTGTCGAAGCCGGCCTTGAGGCGCAGGCGCGCGCCGTAGGGCACCGTGTCCACCGGCCCGCCGGGCGCGCCGGCATGCGAGGCCGGCCGCACGTAGAGGCGGCCGGACACGCCGCCCAGCGCCGGGTCGCTGGCCATGCGCGCATTGGGCAGTATGAAGCGGATGGCGTGGCGGATCTCGCCGGCCGCCACCTCGTCGGCGTTGAACAGCAGCGCGGCGATCGGGAACCCCGCCGCGTCGGCGCTGGTGCAGTGCTCGCCGCGGCCCTGCGGCGGGTAGACGTGGCGCAGGTTCCAGCGCGCCAGGCAGGTCGCCTCGACCGCTCCCGCGACGACGTTGGCGCGGTAGAGCTCGTAGAGGATGTCGCCCTGCGCCACCAGCAGGTGGCAGTCGGCGCACTCGTCGTCGGGCACGCAGCGGTTGTCGCAGCTGTAGTTGGTCGAGCCCTCGATCGCGCCGCCGGGCGGAACCGGCACCTGGGCGCCGGCCGCCTCGCAGTCGCCGGCGTAGAACTCCTCCGGGTTGGCGACCAGCGGCAGGGTCGGTGACCCGGCCGGCGCGCGCACCACGTGGATCGAGAAGTCGATCTGGAAGCGGTTCTGGTTGCCCCAGCCGCCCAGCGACGCGAGGCGCTGCAGCATCGCCGCGGACTGCGGGTGCACGGGTGCCGCGCTGATGTCCTGGTTCCACACCGAGGCGCCGGGAAACCGCGGCAACTCGGCCGCGCCCGCCGTCGCAACGCCGGCCAGCCACGCCGCGCACAGCCAATGCGTCGCGCGCCGGCGCGCGCGCACGGCCGCGCCGGTGCCGCTACCAGACGAGGTCGGCGGGCACGCCATCGTCGGGCACCGCATCGGGATCCGGCAGCAGCAGGAGGCACTCCGGCGCCACCTCCGCGGCCGCCAGCGCCACCGCGCGCTCGACCAGCAGGTAGCGGCCCAGATGCTGGACCACGCCCAGTTCGCCGTGGTTGAGCCGCGGCAGCTGCGCCGCGGTGACGTAGACCCGGCGGATCTTGCCGCCGTGGGGAAAGTGGCGCGCCACGTCCGCGCCGGCGTCGTTGACCGCCTTGCCCTCCAGCAGCGCCTGCAGCTTCGCCTTGCGTTCGCGCTTCTCGCGCGCCTGCGCCTCGGCCTCGCGCTTGATCCGCTCGCGCTCCGCGCGCTCGTCGCGGGCGCGCGCCGCCCAAGCCTGCGCGAGGTCCGGCTCGCGCGGGCCGTCGGGCCGCTGCTTGCGCTGCTCGCGCGGACCCCCGGGCCGTTCGCCGCGCGGGTCGCGGCCCGGCGCCTGTTTCGGCGCCGGCTTGCCCGCGGCCCGCGGCGCGGGCGCGGGCGCCTTCGCGACCGGCCTGAAGCCCAATGCCAGCAACTGGTCCTTGAGGGTGTCGCTCATGGCTCAGTAGTGCGGTGGCGGCGGCTCGGTGGCCGGATCGTGCGCGTGCGCGCTGCGCTGCGCCTCGAGCTCGCGCCGCAGGGCGCCGAGGTCGCGGCCCATGGCCTGCACCGCGCCCGACAAGGTCGCCACGGTCGCGTTCAGCGAGCCCAGCAGGTCGTCCTGGAAGGCCAGCTTCACCTCCAGTTCGGCGATGCGGGGTTCCAGGTTGACGGCGGTCGGGTTCATTCGCGCGGATCGCTGCAACGGGTGGCAGTGGCGAAGCGTACCCAGAGCGAGGGCCGCCGGCGAGCCCGGGGGCGTGGCTCAGGCCCCGGCGGGCAGCTCGCGCAGCAGGGCGTCGAAATAGGCGATCGTGTGCTGCAGTCCCTGCTGCAGCTGCACCTTGGGCTCCCATCCCAGCTGCTCGCGCGCGAGGCGGATGTCCGGCTGGCGCTGCGTCGGGTCGTCGGCCGGCAACGGCCGGAACTCCAGCTTCGAGCGCGAGCCGGTCAGCGCGATCACCTGCTCGGCCAGTTGGCGGATGGTGAACTCGCCGGGATTGCCCAGGTTCACCGGCCCGGGGAAGTCGGCCGGGGTGGCCATGAAGCGCACGAAGGCCTCGATCAGGTCGTCGACGTAGCAGAACGAGCGCGTCTGCTGTCCCTCGCCGTAGATCGTGATCGGCTGGTTGCGCAGTGCCTGCACGATGAAGTTGGAGACCACGCGGCCGTCGTTGGGATGCATGCGCGGGCCGTAGGTGTTGAAGATGCGCGCGACCTTGATCTCCAGCGCGTGCTGGCGGTGGTAGTCGAAGAACAGGGTCTCGGCGCAGCGCTTGCCCTCGTCGTAGCAGGAGCGCGGCCCGATGGTGTTGACGTGGCCCCAGTACGACTCCGGCTGCGGGTGCACCTGCGGATCGCCGTAGACCTCGCTGGTGGAGGCCTGGAAGATGCGCGCGCGCAGCCGCTTGGCCAGGCCCAGCATGTTGATCGCGCCGTGCACGCTGGTCTTGGTGGTCTGCACCGGGTCGTGCTGGTAGTGGATCGGCGAGGCCGGGCAGGCCAGGTTCCAGATCTCGTCCACCTCCAGGTACAGCGGGAAGGTGACGTCGTGGCGCAGGAACTCGAAGCGCGGGTTGCCGATCAGGTGGGCGATGTTGCGCTTGCTGCCGGTGAACAGGTTGTCCGCGCACACCACGTCGTGGCCGGCGCCGAGCAGGCGGTCGCACAGGTGCGAGCCGAGGAAACCGGCGCCGCCGGTGACGAGGATCCGCTTGGTCGATTCGTAGCCGCGCATGTCCGCCTCAGGCCAGTTGCGGGCGCACGACCGAGCGGCCGCGGCCGATCCCGTAGTACGCGATGCCCGCGGCCTCGACGGCCTTGGGGTCGTAGATGTTGCGCCCGTCGAAGATCACCGGCGTGCGCAGGGCGGCCTTGATCCGGACGAAGTCCGGGCTCCAGAACGCCTTCCACTCGGTGACCACCACCAGCGCGTCGGCGCCCTCGACCGCGCCGAACGCGTCCTCGCACAACTCGAGGTCGGGCCGCGCGCCGTACAGGCGCCGGGCCTCCTCGCGGGCCTCGGGATCGTAGGCGCGCACGCGCGCGCCGTCGCGCCACAGCGCCTCGACCAGCACCCGTGCCGGCGCCTCGCGCATGTCGTCGGTGTTGGGCTTGAACGCCAGCCCCCACACGGCGATGGTGCGGCCGGCCAGCTTGCCGCCGAAGTGGTGGCCGATCAGTTCGTGCAGGCGCGACTTCTGCGCCAGGTTGACCTCCTCCACCGCCTCGAGGATGCGCGGGGTGTAGCCGTGCGCGCGCGCGGTGCGGTCCAGCGCCTGCACGTCCTTGGGGAAGCAGGAGCCGCCGTAGCCCGCGCCGGGATAGATGAAGGAATAGCCGATGCGCGGGTCCGAGCCGATGCCATGCCGCACCAGCTCGATGTCGGCGCCGACCCGCTCGGCGATGTTGGCCATCTCGTTCATGAAGCTGATCTTGGTCGCCAGCATGGCGTTGGCGGCGTACTTGGTCAGCTCGGCCGAGCGCACGTCCATCAGCACGAAGCGCTCGTGGTTGCGGTTGAACGGCGCGTACAGCTGCTTGAGCACTTCCACCGCGCGCGGCGAATCGGAGCCGATGACGATGCGGTCGGGCCGCATGCAGTCCTTGACCGCGTCGCCCTCCTTGAGGAACTCGGGGTTGGAGACCACGTCGAACTCGACGTCGGCGCCGCGCGCGGCCAGCTCGGCCCCGATCGCCGCGCGCACCCGGTCGGCGGTGCCGACCGGCACCGTGGACTTGTTCACCACCACCGCGTGGCGCTCGAGCGCGCGGCCGATGGAGGCCGCGACGCCCAGCACGTGCGACAGGTCGGCGCTGCCGTCCTCGTCCGGCGGCGTGCCGACCGCGATGAAGACGATGCGCCCGTGCGCCATCGCCGCCTTCGCGTCGGTGGTGAAGCGCAGGCGCCCGGCGGCGCGGTTGGCGGCCACCAGTTCCTCGAGCCCGGGCTCGAAGATCGGCACCTCGCCGCGCTGCAGGCGCGCGACCTTGTCGGCGTCGATGTCGACGCAGACCACGTCGTTGCCCACCTCGGCGAGGCAGGTGCCGGTGACCAGGCCGACGTAGCCGGTGCCGAAAATCGTGACTTGCATGGGGATCCGTGGCGACGGGCGAATGCGGGGAACGGCGAATTCTAGCAAGGCGGGCGCAGAATCTGGCCCGCAAACGCAACGGGGCGCCCTTGGGCGCCCCGCTTGACTACGACTGCTGTTTCCCTGACGACGTCGATTTCCCTGATGACGTCATTCCGGCGAAAGCCGGAACCCGGTGGCGTGGCGCTTGTGCGGGCGCAATCGACACTGGTCCCCGGATCGACGCCCGTCCATGGGCTGTCCGGGGTGAGTCCAACTCATCGCAAACTGGACCCCGGATCATCGGCCGTCCATGGCCTGTCGGGGTGAGTCCAAGTCAACTCAAACTGGACCCCGGATCATCGGCCATCCATGGC
>CAZTNB010000179.1:0-5668 GCA_964614825.1 uncultured Gammaproteobacteria bacterium | reverse complement strand
TACATCGGCCTGATGTCGATGGAGCGCGTGCCGCAGGTGGCGGTGCTGCTCAGCTTCGAGCCGGCGGTGGCGGCGATGGTCAATGCGACCGCGTCGCTGCTGTGGCCTTTCATCAACCGGCTCTACAACCAGGGTTCGCTGGCGGTGGCGCTGCAGCGGGCCGTGCACAACACCTGCATGACCCTGGCGATGACCCTCGCCGCCGGCAGCGCCTACCTTGCCGCGGGGGGCGCCCTGCCGCTGGTCGAGCTGGATCTTGCCGCCGCGGCGGCGATCGCCGCGGCGGCGCTGGTGATGCAGGCGGTCAACGTGGCGATGATGGTCGTGTACTACGGACTCGACGGCCGCGACCTGCGCCGCATCCTCACCCCGTTCTACGTCGTCGGCGACCTCCTGTTCGTGCCGGTCGGCGTGCTGGCCGCGCTGCTGTACCAGCGCGAGCCCGCGCCGGTGTTCAGCCTGTTCTTCGTCCTGCTGGTCGCGCAGGTGCTGATGGCGCACGCGATCGTGCGGGCGCGCACCCAGCTCGAGGACCGCGTCGCCGCGCTCGACCGCGCCACCACGGCCGGCCGCGAGCTCAGCGGCGCCAAGCGCATCGACGAACTGGCGCGGCACATCCACGGCCAGATCGCGACCCTGTTCCGCTACGACCTGTGCTACGTCGCCACCTACGACGAGGGCCGCGACGCCTTCGACGTGCGCCTGCAGGAGGAGCGCGGCCAGCGCAGCGAGCCGTTCTCGGTGCCGGCGCGACGCGGCCTCGCGGGCTGGGTGCGCGACACCGGCGAGGCGATCCTGATCGACCGCTGGGACGCCGCGCCGCCGGCCTTGCGCGAGCGCGCGGTGCTCGCGCCGGGCGAGACGCCCGGCTCGGTGCTGGTGGTGCCGGTGCAGCGCAAGGGGCAACTGCTGGGCCTGATCAGCCTGCAGCACTCGCTGCCGGATTTCTACTCGCCGGCCGACAAGAACCTGCTGCTGGAAGTGGCGCGCGCGGCCGCGCCGGCGCTGGCCGACGCCGCGGCCTTCGAGCAGCTCGACGGCTACCGGGTCGGGCTGGAGCAGCGCGTGGCCGAGCGCACCGCGGAGCTCGAACGCGTGGCACGCGAACGGCAGCGCCTGGTCGAGGACCTGGCGGCGGCGACCGAGCTGCTCACGCGGCAGAGCCGCGAGGACGCCCTCACCGGGCTGCCCAACCGCCGCCACTTCGACGAGCGCCTGGCCGAGGAGGTCGCGCGCGCCGGGCGCCACGGGCATCCGCTGTGCCTGGTGCTCGCCGACCTCGACCACTTCAAGGACGTCAACGACGGCCACGGCCACGCGACCGGCGATGCGGTGCTGCGCGAGGTCGCGAACCTGCTGCGTCGCTGCAGCCGTGCCACCGACATCGTCGCCCGCTATGGCGGCGAGGAGTTCGCGCTGCTGATGCCGGAGACCACGCTGGCGGGTGCCGCGACCATGGCCGAGGCGCTGCGCGTGGCGATCGAGGGCCACGACTGGGCGGCGATCCAGCCCGGGCTGCGCCTGACCATGAGCTTCGGCGCGGCGCAGATCGGCGGCGTGGTCGAGGCCGCGCCGCTGGTGAGCTACGCCGACGACCTCCTGTACCTCGCCAAGCGCAACGGCCGCAACCGGGTCGAGAGCGGCGCGCGCTAGCCGGCGCGGGCCGCGCTATCGTAGGCGCGGCGATTCCCGTCGCGAGGCCCGGCATGCGCAGACCCACCCATTCCGTCGCCGCGTGCGCCCTGGCGCTGCTGGCATCGCTCGTCGCCGGCGCCGCAGGCGCCGAACCGCCACCGCCGGTGGCCGCGGTCGACACGGTCTATGTCGTGGTGCGCCATGCGCAGAAGGCCACCGGCGACGATCCGCCGCTCACCGCCGAAGGCGAGGCCCATGCCCGCGCGTTGGCCGAGGCCCTGGCCGATGCCGGCGTGCGCGCGATCTACGCCACCCCTTACCGCCGCACGCAGGCCACGGCCGCGCCGCTCGCGGCGCGCAGCGGTGTTGCGGTGACGCGTTACGAGCCGGGCGACGCGCCGGCGACGGCCGCGGCGATCCGCGCGGCCGCGCACGGCGGCACCGTGCTGGTCGTGGGCCACAGCAATACCGTGCCGGCGCTGGTCGAGGCGCTGTCCGGCGTCGCCGTGGCGCCGATGCCGGAGACCGACTACACGCGGATGTACGTGGTGGTCGCGGGCGCCGGGGGCCGCGCGCGCCTGTTGCGCCTGTCCATGCCCTGACCGGCCGCTCAGGCCGGGCGGCGCCGGTCGACGACGAGGTCCGGGCCCAGCGCGGCCACGCTGCGCACGCCGGCCTGGCGCATCGCGATCAGTAGTTCGCCGCGCAGGATGTCCAGCACGGCCTCGACGCCGGCCTGGCCGAACGCGGCCAGGCCCCAGATGTAGGGCCGGCCGACGCAGACGGCGGTGGCGCCGAGCGCCAGCGCCTTGAGGATGTCGGTGCCGCGGCGGAAGCCGCCGTCGACCAGCACCGGCACCCGGCCCCGCACCGTGCGCGCCACCTCGACCAGGCTGTCGATGCTGCCGCGACCGCTGTCCTCGGCGCGGCCGCCGTGGTTGGAGACCACGATGCCGTCGACGCCGTGCCGCAGCGCCAACTCGGCGTCCGCGGCGCTGACCAGGCCCTTGATCAGCAGCTTGCGCGGCCAGATCCCGCGCAGGCGCGCCACGAACTCCCAGCCGATGTCGCGCGGCGCGAGGTCGGTGACCGCGGCGAGGTCGAGGCCGCTGAACATGGGCTTGCGCCCCAACTGCGTCAGCCACTTCTCGGGGGCCCCGCCGTGGCAGCTGGCGCAGTCGCGCGTGTCCCGGCGACGCCAGCGTTCCAGCGTCACGCGGTTGGAGCCGCCGACCAGGTCCACGGTCAGCACCAGCGCCGGGCACTCCGCGGCGCGCGCGCGCGCCACCAGCGCCTGCGTCACCGGCCACTGGTCGGTGGGATAGAGCTGGTACCAGACCGGGGTGCCGCGCGCGGCGTTGACCTCCTCCACCGCGGTCGAGGTGACGGTGGAGAGCAGCTGCAGGTGCCGGCGCGAATGCGCGGCGCGCGCGGTTCCCAACTCGCCGTCGGGGTGGAATGCGCGCTGGCTGCCGACCGGGCAGAGCACGATCGGCGTCTCCCAGCGCGTGCCCAGCAAGTCCACCGACAGGTCGACGTCGCGCACGTCCACCATGCGTCGCACGCGCAGCGCGTACTGCGCCAGCGCGCTGCGGTTGGCGTGCAGGGTGGCGTCGCCATCGACGCCGGTGGCCAGGTAGCCCCAGTGCGCCGGCGGCAGGCGCGCGCGGGCGATCGCCTCGAAATCGAACACGTCGACCGCGTCGGCAGCCGATTCGACCAGGAAGGGCTCGGCTCCGGCATCGGATCCCGCGCCCCAGGCCCGCGCCGCGGCGGCCGCGAGCGGGCTGGCCAGCAGGTAGGAGAGGAAACGGCGCCGCGCGATGCCGGAATCATCCATGGCAAGCATCCCCCGCCGGCGGTCGCAAGCCGCGTTGCCCGCAGTATTGCGATCCCGGCAAGGCGCGGCAAGCGCGAGTGCCGGCCTGCCGCCCGACCCGGCGCCGCGCCTACTCGCGCGGAAAGGCGTACAGCGAGCCCTCGATGGTGGCGACGATCACCTGGTCGCCGTCCGCCGCCGGCGAACCGGCGATGCCCCACTGGTGGCCGCCGGTGTCGGGCAGCGGCCAGCGGGTGAGGATGCGGCCGGTCCGGCGGTCCAGGGTGGTGTAGCTGGCGACATGGCGCAGCACGTAGGGCGTGCCGCCAGCGGCGCCGACGTGGATGCGCTCGCCGACCACCAGCGGCGTGCCCCAGGTCCAGCCGTACACGTCGCTGCGCCACGCCACGCGCCCGTCCGCGGGATCGATGGCGCTGACCCGGCGCAGGTCGGATGAACCGATGTAGATCACGCCATCGTGCACCACCGGCGTGGACTCGACCCAGGAGCCCCAGAAGTACAGGCGCCACTGTTGCGCGCCGGTGGCGGCGTCGAGCGAATACAGGCCCGGGCCGCGATTGCCGACCAGCACGCGGCCCTCGTGCAGCACCGGCGTGGCGTCGACCTCGGCGCCGGTGTCGAAGCGCCAGGCCTCCTTGCCGCTGGCGCGCTCCAGCGCGTAGACGAAGTGGTCGGCGCTGCCGAACACGACGCGCTCGCCGGCGAGCGCCGCGCCGTTGCGGATGCGGCCGCGCGTATCGAAGCGCCAGCGCCGCTCGCCGCTCGCCGCATCGACGGCATGGAAGCCGCCGTCGCCCGCGCCCACGTACACGGTGTCGCCGGCCACCAGCGGCTGCGCGCCCTGCCAGTCCCAGTCGAACACGGCGGGATGCGGCAGCACGCGCGGCGTCGCGGCATCGCCGAGTGCGTAGCGCCATTGCAGCTTGCCGCTGGCGCGATCGAGCTTGTGCAGGTACCCGTCGTCGGCGACGACGTAGAGCGCGTCCGCGGCCAGCGCGACCGCGCCGTGGACCGGTGCGCCAAGGCCGTAGGCCCAGGCCTGGCTGCCGTCGCGCGTACGGATCGCATTGACCACGCCGCCGGTGGTGCCGATGTAGGCCACGCCGTCGGCCACCACCGGCGCGGCATAGGCCTGGCCACCGAGGCGCGTCTGCCAGCGCGGCGCGGGTCCCGTCGGCACCCTCGGTGGCGCCTGCTCCCGGGGCAGCGACTTAACGCGCCGCAACTCGGCGGGGCTGTTGGGCCCGGGCACGGTGCCCACCAGCCGATCGCCATCCAGCGTGAGCGACAGGGCGAGGGCTTCGTACTCGACCTTGTCGCCGTCGCGACGCACCTCGCCGCCGGCGTCGACATCGAAGTAGTTCATGATCGGCTGGGTCAGGCGCAGCGTGAGCTTGCCCTGGTCGTCGCGCCGGAACTCGAGGCCCACCTCGACCCGTTCCTTCGGCGAGCCCATGGTGCCGAGCCACTTGCCCTCGATCGGATCCGCGGCGCCGGCGGCCAGCGCGTGGCCGCCGGTGGCCAGCATCGCGGCCAGCAGCCAGCGCCAACCGCGCGTCGTGCCCTGCCGCGTGCCGGCGCGGGCCACGTCCCGGGTGGAAACCGCCGTGGTGGACCGCGTTCGAACGTGCATGGCGCCCTCCTCGTGCCCGCCGGCGATGCGCCCCGCACCGGTCGGTGCCGCCCAGCCATCGCCCATGACCGCAGCGTAGGGCGGGCCGGCAAGGGTGGACCGTGCCCAAAGGCATGCGTCGCGAGGGCTTGCCGCGGCGCGGCGGGCATTCGCTCAAGTTGGGCAACGGGCGAGTGCCGCGACCGCGCGAAATCCATCGAGTCCGGCGCCCCACCCCTGCGCGCATCGTCGGCAGCACGACTGGCGGTAGACTGGCCGCGAGCGCACCAGCCCGCTGCGAGGTTCGCCAGCTTGATTCCCTCAAGGCTCCGCCCGTTCCTCCTGGCGACGTCCGCGGCCCTGTTCGCCGCCCCCGTCGCCGCCACCGTCACCTCGAGTTTCGGCGCCGGCGTGCTCACCGCCTCCAGCGATGCGGCCGACGCGATCGTTATCACCTGCAACGGCGGCAACGCCAGCGTCAACGGCCTCGATCCCGGGACCGGCGCCGTCGCCTGCGCGTCGGTGACCCGGATCACGGTCAATGGCGGTCCCGGCGCCAACGACCTGTCGCTGCAGGCCGT
>CAZTNB010000178.1:0-5680 GCA_964614825.1 uncultured Gammaproteobacteria bacterium | reverse complement strand
ATCGACCCGCACAACAGCAATGCGATGAACTGGCTGGGACTCGCCTACGCCAACGTCGGCTACAACGAGCGCGCGCTGGCGATGTTCCAGCGCTGCAGGGCGGTAGACCCGCTGCTCGCGCCGTGCCCGGAAAACGAGATGGAGGTGCTGTGGGTGCTGGGTCGTCCCGAGGAGGCATTCGCCCGCCTCAGGACCAACCTCGACCGGGGCCTGGTGACCGAGAACTACGTCAACTTCGCCGTGCTCGCCCATTTCGAGGAAGAGACCGCCTTCCTCTTCGCGCTCAACCAGCCGCTGTGGCTGGCGGGATGGCGGCGTGGAGACGAGGTCTACGATGCCTTCCGCAACCTCGACGCCGACCACTCGGCCCTGCTGGCTGACCTGCGGCAGTTCCTGCGCGATCGCAGTGGAAGCTCGGTCTACCTTGGCAGCCTCCTGATCCCGCTGGGCGGGCACGAATTCCGGCCTTTCCCGCTGGTGATGTGGGGCCCGGAGTTCGCGCGCTACCGCAAATCCGCGGAGTTCCGGCAGTTGATGGAGCAAGGCGGCGTCCTGGCCTATTGGCAGGCGCACGGCTTCCCGCCCCAGTGCCGCGCGGCCGGCGACGCCGGCTTCGAGTGCGACTGATGGCCGGCCACGGGGCCCGACGGCTGCGATCCGGCAGGGGGATGCCCTGATGCGCCTGCGCCGCGTCATCGAGCACGTCCGCGCGCAGAACTGGACCGCGATCGCGATCGATTTCGCGATCGTCGTGGCCGGCATCCTGCTCGCCCTGCAGATCTCGGAGTGGAACCAGGCGCGGCAGGACCGGGTGCGCGAGCGCGCGTACCTGGCCCGCATTGCCGCCGAGCTCGAGCAGAGCTTCGACGACATCGAGAGCAGCATCGAACTCGCCGAGGAGCGCGAGTCGCTGGGGCGCATGCTGCTCGATTCGGTGAACGACGCGGAACCGGTTCGCGCACACCCGGGGCGGTACCTCGTCGCGCTGTTGAAGGGCGGGTATACCTATTCGCCGGAGATTCGCTCGTATGCCTTCGACGAGCTGCGATCGAGCGGCGAACTCGGGCTCATCGAGGACAAGGCGCTGCTGGTCGCGATCACGGAGTTCTACAACGAGGTCCGCGAAGCGGCGCAGTGGAGCTACATCCGCGAGGCGCGGCAGACGGAATACATGAAGCGGGCCGCCGGCATCCTGCAGTACGACCAGATGAAGCGGGCTTCCGCCGCGGAGGATACTCTCGAGGCGTCCGTCGACGAAGCGCTGGCCGCGCGGTCGCGCATGCTCGAACGACCCGCCTTCATCGAGTGGCTCCCGGCGATGGTCGACCGTACCGACGACGTCCATTCCTACCGCCAGTGGCTCCGTGAGGCGCAGGCCCTGCGCGATCGCATCCAGCAACACCCGGTCATGGCGGGCGGGCAGCGATGAGCCTCTGGGCCGAATTGCGCCGCCGCAACGTCATCCGCATGGCGGGGCTGTACCTGGTCGGCGCATGGCTGGTAGTGCAGGTGGCCGAGACCCTGCTGCCGATCTTCGGGACGCCGGCTTGGGTGCTGAAGTCGGTCGTGGTGCTGTTGGCGATCGGTTTCCTGCCCGCGCTGGTGTTCTCGTGGCTGTACGAGCTCACGCCGGAAGGGCTCAAGCGCGATGCCGGGGTGGCGCAGGGGCACTCGATCGCCGCGCAGACCGGGCGGCGCATGGATCGGGTGCTGATCGCCGTGTTGGCGCTGGCCGTCGCCTGGTTCGCGTTCGACAAGTACGGGCCGCGAGCGGGCAGCGAAGGCGCGGACCCGGCGGCCGCCGCGCCGGTGCAATCGGCGCCAGAGCAAGCGGCGCCGGAGCAAACGGTGGCGTCCGTGAACGCCGGGACTGCCGCCCAGGCCGGCGCCGCACCCACGGCGACGGGATCGGTTGCCGTGCTGCCGTTCGTGGCCCTGTCGTCGGGGCCCGATGACGGCTACTTCGCCGATGGGCTCAGCGAGGAGATCATCAACGCGCTGACCGCGCTGCCCGACCTCCTGGTCACAGCGCGAACCTCGGCCTTCCACTTCAAGGGGAAGGACACGCCGATACCCGAAATCGCACGCGTCCTCGGGGTCGAACACGTGCTCGAGGGCTCGGTACGCCGCGCCGGAGGCCAGGTGCGGATCACCGCGCAGCTGATCCGCGCGGCCGACGGCTTCCACCTCTGGTCGCAGACCTACGATCGCTCGCTCAGCGACGTCTTCGCTGCGCAGACCGATATCGCCGAGAACGTGGCCAGCGCGCTGGGCGTGCTCCTGGACGAGCGCAAGCGCGCATTGATGGCTGATGCCGGCGTGCGCGACATCGAGGCCTTCCTTGCCTACACGCGCGGGCACGAGCTCTACGAGCGCGCGCACGGCGACTCACCGACCATCCCCACGCTGATGCTGGCCAATCGCGAGTACGAGGCAGCGCTGGCACGCAAGCCGGATTTCGCCCAGGCCTTGCTCGAGCACTCGGACCTGTACGGCCACGTGCTGATGGACGAGATCGGACCCAGTGGCGCCGCCATGTCGCCGCTGACCGGGTTGTCCGCGATGGAGGCACAGCGGCGCCTGACCGAGGACCTTGCCGCGGCCGCGCGCCACGAGAAGAACGCGGGCATGCGCCTCATCACCCAGACCGTGCAGACCGTGCTGTCGGAAGACTGGACCGGGCTGGGCAGCCAGCTGGACCAGGCGCTGGCGGCGGGCCTGGCCTGCCGGCAATGGCTGTGGATCGGCTCGCTGGCGACGACCTTCGGTCGCGAGGCGGCGTACGGCAGTCTCGCGATCGAGCGCACCCGCTGCAATCCGCTGGAGGCGCTGTTCTGGACCTCGGCGGCGCAGGCGACAACCCAGCTGCGCCAGCCGCAGGAGACGCTCGAACTCATGGAGCGCGCCGAGGCCGTGCTGGGCGCGCGACCGCAGTTGACGGACATGCACATGACGGCGCTGATCGCGCTGGGGCGCACGGACGAGCTGCGCAGGGCGTTCGCCGCGCTGCCAGCCGAACCGCTGACCCTGGCGCACGTCAAGGTCGTCGCAGCAGGCGGCGATCGCGAGGCGGCGCGGAAGGTGCAGGGCGGCTTCGCCGCCACCCGGCCGGGCATCGACCGCGAGATGGCCGCGCTGGCGCTGGTCGGGGAACGCGCCGCCGTCAACGCGCTGGCGGCGACGATCGACGCTGCGCCACTCGGCGCGGCGACGCTGATGCGCGCGACCGCCAACTGCACCTGCGGCGCGCCCTTCGACATCGCGAAGACGCCGCGTTTCGCGCAGCGCATCGCCGAGGCCGGCTTCACGTGGCCGCCGGACTCGCCGATCGACTGGCCGTTGAAGGACTGGTGAGCACCATGTCTGCCGGAATCCTCGCCGAACTCAAGCGCCGCAACGTCATCCGCATGGCGGGGCTGTACCTGATCACGGCCTGGCTGCTGGTGCAGGTCGCCGAGACCCTGCTGCCGATCTTCAATACACCCGGTTGGGTGCTGCAGGCGCTGGTGGTGCTGGTGGCGCTGGGCTTCGTGCCGACCCTGATCTTCAGCTGGGTCTTCGAGCTGACGCCGGACGGCCTCAAGCGCGACGCCGAGGTCGACCGGGCAGACTCGATCGCACCGCGCACCGCGCAGCGCATGGACCGCTTGATCCTGGTCGGGCTGGCGGTGGTCGTCGCGGTCGTCGCGGCGGATCGCTACTGGCCCGGCACTGCCGCGCCCGGGCAGGCGCCGGCCGTGGCCGGCACGGCGTCGCCGACCGCAGGAGCTGCCGCGCCGGAAACATCCGGCGTCGAAGCCCGTTCGATCGCGGTGCTGCCCTTCGTCAACATGAGTGCCGATCCCGAGCAGGAGTTCTTCTCCGACGGCCTGTCGGAAGAGATCCTCAACCTGCTGGCGCAGATCCGCGACCTCAAGGTGATCGGCCGCACGTCCTCGTTCGCCTTCAAGGGTCGCAACGAGGACCTGCGCTCGATCGGCAAGACGCTGGGCGTGGCACATCTGCTGGAGGGCAGCGTGCGCAAGGCCGGCAACGACTTGCGCATCACCGCGCAGCTGATCGAAGTCGAAGGCGGCTCGCACCTGTGGTCGCAAACCTACGACCGCAAGCTGGAGAACGTGTTTGCCATCCAGAGCGAGATCGCCGGCTCCATTGCCGAGGCCCTGAAGCTGAACCTCGTGGGTCCGGGCCAGGCCGCGCCGGTGGCCCAGCCGGCCGCCTCGCTGCCGGCCTACGAATTGTTCCTGCACGCCCGTCGGCTGATTCATGGCCGCACGCGCAGCGGAATCGAAGCCGCGCGCCAGTTGCTCGACGACGCGCTCGCGCTGGACCCTGACTACGCGGCGGCGCTGGCGGCGTCGGCGCAAGCCGTGCTGCTCCTGAACAACCGGCCGTCCGGCTATGGAGATATCCCGCCCGATCAGGCCGCGGCGATGGCGCAACCGCTGCTCGATCGCGCGCTGGCGCTGGACCCCGGGCTCGCCGAAGCCCATGCCGCGCAGGGCATGCTCTTCCTCCAGCAAGAGGATTCCGCGCGTGGCGAGGCGGCGCTGGCCAGGGCACTGGCGCTGAATCCCAATCTGGCCGATGCGCTGCACTGGCAGGCGGGCCTGCTCGGCGACTCCGGGCGCCTGCGCGACCAGTTGGCCGTCCGGCAGCGGCTTGCCGGGATCGATCCGCTCAACGTGGCCAATTTGTTCAGCTTGAACTTCTCGCTCCGGAATAGCGGCAAGCTGACCGAAGCGGAGGCCGTGGCAACGCGCTTGCTGCGCGCCTTTCCAGACAATCCGCAGGGGTACGGGGCACGAGCCTTTGACCTGCTCGACGCCGGCCGTCTTGCCGAAGCGCAGGAGCCGGCGGCGCGGACGCTCGCCCTCGAGGCAGCCTGGGCGCCGCAGCTGAACGCGTTGGTTTACTACTGCCTCGGTGACTTTGACCGGGTGCGGTCGCTGCAATGGCAAGGGCCTCAGAGCTTGCTGGCGCTGATCGGCCTGGGTCGGGTCGACGAAGCCGTGGCCGCGGCCCGCGAGCGCTTCGCGAAGGAGCCGGACCAGCGCGACGGTGCCCCGCTGGATCTGCTGATCACCTTGCCATGGGCCGGCCGCGATGACGAGGTGCTGGCGCTATACCGCGAGCGTTGGGGTGACCCCAAGGGCTTGGATAGGTACTTTCGCGCCCGCGAAATGGGCCCACTGCTGTCGATCGCCACCGCCCAGAAAGCCCTGGGCCAGCAGCAGGCGCTGGCCGAGACCTTGGCGCACTGGCGCAAGCGCCTCGATTTCCTGCGCGAGCAGGGCTATGCCAACGGCCAGTTCCAGATGACGGAAGCCCGCTATCTGGCGTTGGCCGGCGAGCGCGCCGCCGCGCTTGAGGCGCTGACCCAGGCCATCGACCTCGGCGTCCGCGACCCGTTGCTGGGCCGGGATCCGGCCTTTGCCGATCTGCGCGATGATCCGGCCTTTCAGGCCCAGGTCGCCCGCATGATCGGGTTGATCAACGCCGAGCGCGCCAAGCTCGACATGGCACCGCTACCATGAGCCTCATCCAGGAACTCAAGCGCCGCAACGTCATCCGCATGGCGGGGCTGTACCTCGTCGGCGCGTGGCTGGTGGTTCAGGTCGCCGAAACCCTGCTGCCGATCTTCGGCACGCCGGATTGGGTGTTGAAGACACTGGTCGCG
>CAZTNB010000177.1:0-5754 GCA_964614825.1 uncultured Gammaproteobacteria bacterium | reverse complement strand
CAACCGGTGCAGCGGCCGCCGTAGGCGGCGTTGAAGATCGGCTTGATCTGGGTCTGCCAGTCGACGCGGAAGTTGATCGGCCGCCCGGTGAGGTCGTCGCAGAACAGGGCGACGCCGGCGCTCGCGGCCTGGGGCAGGAGCAGCAGGCCAAGCGTGGTACCCAGCAACGATCGAAACATGATTGGAACCGCGTGGTGCGGACGGGTCCGCGGATGGCGCACCGGGGGTCGGCATCGCCGGTCCGGGTGCACGCGCGGCCGGCGACGGCGCCTAGGATACAGGCCGGGCGAGGCTCGTCGCCGTCATCCGGGCAACCGGTCACAACATCGCGATGTACGGAATTCTAAGGTTGCGGGCATGCCGGTATCCTTGCCCGCCATGCGTCCGCCATTCGCCCTCCTGCCCGCCCTCGCGCTGCTCGCGCTCGCGCCGGCGGCATTGCCTGCCGCCGCGGGCCCCGCGTCGATCGACGCGATCCACGGCACCCAGGGTCCGAACGACCCGGCCGATTGCGACGACCTCGCCTCGGTGCCGGTGCGCTACGACATCCGCTACTCGATGGACGACTGGCCCCTGGGCACCGATCCGGCCACGGTCACCACGGTGCTCGAGGACGTGCTCAATTTCGCCGGCGGTTGCACCGGCTGCCATAACGGCTCCACCGCCGATGGCGGCATGCTGCGCCTGAACCAGCCCTCCAGCGTGCTGCGGCTGGTCTATGCGCCGAGCTATCGCAACTTCGACATCCTGCGCGTCGATCCCGACCGGCCCGACCTCAGCCTGCTGTACGGCATGCTCAACTGCACGCCGCCGGTCACGTACCCGATGATGCCGCCCTCGATGACGGGCGCGCGCATCGACATCGGGCTGCGCGCGGCGGTCTACGACTGGATCGTGGCCGGCGCGCGCGGCCGCGACCAGGACGGCAACCTGGCCAGCGACGTGCTGTTCCGCGACCAGCTCGAGTCGGAGCGCTTCCAGCGCTACCTGGCCGCGCCGCCGCCCCCGCCCTGACACGCGAACGGCCCGCATTGCGCACCCGCATGAACGATCTCGCCCCGAAGCGCCACTGCACGCCGCCGACGCCTCGTCGCGCCATCGCCACCTCGCTGCTGCTGGCGGTCGCGCTCGGCGCGAGCGCGACGGCACGGGCCTTCCCGACCACGGACGCCGCCGCCGGCGGCCCGGGCTGCGATTCGCTGGCCACCGAGCCGGTCAACTACCGGGTCGTGTTCGAGGACGACATCCAGCCGTACTTCGGCGGCGTGCTGGGCTCGCCGGTAAATCCGCGCTGCGAGACCTGCCACGTCACCGTCACCAACGGCGACATGAACCTCGCGCCGATCAACGTGCTGGCCAACCTGCTCGGCATCGACGCCAGCGGCCAGCAGAGTCCCAACTACCCGTTCCTGCGCATCGCGCCCGGGCATCCCGAGCGGAGCCTGCTGTTCCTGCGCATCAACTGCGCCAACGCGCCCGACACCGGAGGGCGCATGCCGCCGGGCTCGGAAGGCGGAATCAACGATCCGGAGTTCCTGCACTTCGAGGCCCTGGTGCACGACTGGATCAAGTCCGGCGCGATCATGTCGGGCAGCGATCGCGTGTTCCAGGCCGGCTTCGACGACCTGCGCTGAGGACGCTGCGAGCGCTGCGTGCGTTCGCGGTAGCGCAATCGCGCGGCTGCCTGACGGGCTGCGGTCGCCCAAACGAACACGGCGCCCGCAGGCGCCGTGCTCGACTGCAAGCCGCGGGTTCCGGCCTCAGCTGATGCCGTTCATCATGTTGGGGATGACGCGGTTGTTGTAGGCCATCACCGCCGAGTTCGGGTGCGGGTTCACGAAGTTGTCGATGTTCGGGAAGATCGCCGGCAACTCGGTGTTGGTCACGCCCATCCAGCGCGCCAGCGCGGCCGACATCTGCTCGGTCGCGGTGGTGGGCAGGAACTCGCCGCGATTGAAGCACTCGCCCAGCGCGTCGATGCCGCTGGGATAGGTGCGATTGAGCAGCTGCAGCGGGTAGCGGCCGTAGACCTGGCCGCCGTTGAGCGGGCCGCCGCCGGAGGCCGGCGCGCCCATCACCATCGCCACCTGGCCCCACGCATGGTCGGTGCCGTTGCCGTTGGAGTTGATGGTGCGCGAGAACTCGCTCATGGTGTGGGTCACGACCTCGTTCACCACGCCAGTGTAACCGGCGATGGTGTTGAGCGCCGCGATCGCGTCGTAGAAGCGGCTCATGGCCTGGCTGACCTGCTGCAGCAGGCCCTGCTGGCCACCCCACACGCCGTTGGTCGGCACGTTCGACGGGATCTGGCCGTCGTGCGTGTCGTAGCCGCCGGTGCGGACGAAGAACACCTGGCGGTTGGCCTGGATGGTGCCCTGGCCGAAGCGGCTGACCGCGATCATGCGCGCGACCTGGCGCAGCTGGTTGCCCAGGTTGGTGTTCGGAATCAGGTTGACCGCGGTGTTGAAGGCCTGGTACGTGGTGCCGACGGCGAGGCCGGCGATGGCGGCATTGACCGTGATCGACAGGTTCATCGAACGGTCGAGGATCTCGCCGTACTCGTTGCTGAAGGCCTGCGGGTAGGCCTCGTTGAGCAGGCCGGTGAGCACTTCGCGGCGCTTCGAGCCCGACTGGCTGCCGGAATCGTAGTTGTTGAGCGAAGTGGCCGGATTGGTGGCACTGGTCGAGAGCCGGTACGGCGCGATGGTCTGCCCGCCCGGGTACTCGCCGGTGAGGTAGCGCGTGGAGCCGGCGATGGAGATGCACGGCGCCAGGCCGCTGGCCGGCGAGGCGCCAAGCAGCGTGCCCGCCATCTTGCCGCCCCAGCCCATCGGATCGCTGGCGGTGTCGCCGGCGCCGATCTGCCACAGGCTGGTCTGGTCGTTGTGCGAATAGAGGTTCGGTGGCCGCGCGGTGCTGTTGAAGTTGCTGCGCCGCATCGGGAACACCAGCGGGCCGACGTTGGCGACGAAGGCCAGGCGGCCGTTGTTGTACAGCGATTGCAACTCGGGCACCGCCGGGTTGAGCGCGTACTGGCCGCCGTTGAGCGCCAGCGCGTTGGGCAGCAGCGTGCCGCCGCCACCCGCGATCGGAATGGCCAGCGACGACGGGCCGGTGACGGTCGAGTAGTGCCCGCCGCGCGAGGTCGCGTACCAGCCATAGGGCGTGGCGCTGAAACCGGTGAGCGGCGAGCGCCCGCTGACCGGGATCGACGTCGAGTTGTCGGCCGGGATCAGCAGGTTGAAGGAGTCGTTGCCGCCGTCGAGGTAGATGCAGACCAGCGCCTTGTAGCCGGTGGGCGTGCCGGCCAGGGCGGTGCCCATCAGCGACAACTGCGGCACGAAGGAGGCGGCCGCGCCCGAGGCGACCATGCAGGTCGCGCCCTTGAGGAAATCGCGGCGCTTCTGGAAGTGGATGCGGGACATGATCGTTCTCCTCAGCGCTGCGTGCTGTATTCGGGCGAAATGGCGATCAGGTGCATGAGGTACAGGGCCTTGCGGCGCTGACGCTCGAGCTGACCGGCCGCACCCGCGGCGCCACCCGTGACCGCCTCGTTGACGCCGCCGGAGCAGCGCAGCGCGTTCATCAGCAGGCCCTTCATGCCGGTGCCGGTGCCGGAGGGGCAGACCGGGTTGGCGGCGATGGTGCCCGACATGGTGCCGCCCATCATGCGCGTGTTGTAGAACTCGATCAGGGCCGTGTCCTCGGCCACCGTCGGGCTCAGGCCCGGCGCCGGCGCGCCGCCGGCCAGGGTCATCTTCGACGGGATCAGGTCGACCTGCGCAGTGGGGAAATAGGCGCGGTCGGTCGGCAGCGTGAGCGCGCCGGACGAGCAGTTGTTGCCGCCATAGCCCGAGCAGATGCGCGTGTACAGGTCGTTGGCCGCGCTGACCGAGGTCACCTCGTGGATGATCTGGAACTCGGGCGAGTACAGGCCCGCGTCCGTCACCTGGCCGGGCTGCCGGTAGTCGGGCTCGTAGAAGTTGAACACCGACGGCGCGCCCTGCGGCCGCTGCTGGTACGTGTCCTGCGGGTTGTTGTTGGTGCTCCAGCGGCGCTGGCTGGGCTGGCCGGCCAGCGGGTTGGGATTGGCACCCTGCGGATTGGTCGCCGGCAGCACCGCGGTGTCGCCCGACACGGCGCCAAAGTGCCGCCACAGGGCGATCTGCTTGAGCATCGGCTCGCGCACCTTGCCGAAGTTGACCGGCTGGTTGGCGGCATTGAACGGGCGCCGTGCCTCGGCGTCCATCAGGATCGCGCGCACGGTGGCCTTCATGTCGCCGCGCACGCCGGCGCCGTTGTCGATGAACTTGGCCGCCACGCGCTGCACGTAACCGCCCGAGGGGTTCGAGGTGACCAGGCGCTGGATCAACTGCCGCGCCACCATCACCGGCGTGTTGGGATGGTTGAACAGCAGGTCCAGGGACTGGTTGATGTTGCCTTCGCAGTAGTCGATGCACTGCTGCTGCACGTCGGCCGGCACGCTGGCGCCGGTCTGGTTGCAGTTGAGCGGGGCCGAGTTGGGGCCGAAGCTGGGGCCGATCGTCAGCGACGCCGTGCCGGTACTGGTGTTGAGCACCAGCACCTTGTTCGGCGAAGGCGAGCCGGCCGGCAGGTTCGGGTCGCTGTCGGGTTCGGGCAGCACCGCGCCGAGCATGTCGCGCCCGTTGTCGTTGTAACGCGGGTAGCAGACCATCGGCTTGTACCAGTCCGGGTGCAGCAGGCCGCGGTCGTCCGGGTCCGGATCGCCCGGGGGGCTGCGGCCGAACAGGCCGCCGGCGTTGCTGTAACGGCAGCTGATGCCGGTGCAGGCGGTGTTGTTGGCGCCGCAATTGGTGCTGATCGGCACGCCGCCGACCGAGCTGGCGCCCTGCGTGCACTGGTAGGACAGGCCGGTGAAGACCCGCGCCAGGGTGCTGATGTCGTCCTCGGCGTAGGTGTTGAGCAGGTTCAGCGGATTACCCGGGTCCGGGTAGGTGGTGTAGAAGTCGTCGCCGCGCACCAGCAGGCCGATCGAGAACAGCTGCTGCACCTCGCGCGCGTAGTTCTCGTCGGGCTGCACGCCGTTGTTGCCGGCGCAGGCCGAGGCGCCGCCGGCGCAGCCGGTGCGCTGCAGCTCGAACTTGCGGTTGCGCAGGGTGGTCAGGTAGATGCCCATCATCGGGCTGTAGGTGACTTCCTGCAGCAGCGCGCGATAGTTGCCGAGCGCGTTGCGGACGATGATGTCGTTCCACTCCGCCATCATGATCGGCTCGTTGGCGAGGAAGTCGTCGCGGTCGGAGGTGATCACGATCTGGCCCAGCGCCCAGGCCACGCGCTGGCGGACCTGGTCCGGCGCGGTGACGGCGGTGTGGTACCAGCGCTGCACGCGCTGGTCCTGGCTCACCGACTGGCCGGCGGGCAGCGCGGCCGTATAGGCCTCGAGCCAGGGGCGCATCTGGGTCACGGTCGCGGAATTGAGCTGGCTCTCCAGCCAGGCGCCCGGGGTCTGGGTGCGCACGGCGGCGATGTCGGTGGGGGTCGCCCCGAAGGTCGCCATGTTGAGGAAGCGGGCCGCATCGGCGTCCGTCCTCGAGATGTAGAAGGCGTCCTCGAACTGGGCGCCGTCGGCATCTTCAGAGCTGTTCTCGGCCGGGAAGACCTGGTCCTGCGCGGTCGCTGCGCAGGGTGCGAAAGCGACGATGGCGCCCACGGTGAAGACCACGGCGCGGATCAAATGGAACGCGGACATGCGGAATCTCCCCCTCGCCCGAA
>CAZTNB010000176.1:0-5818 GCA_964614825.1 uncultured Gammaproteobacteria bacterium | reverse complement strand
GCGCGATGTGCTCGCGCAGGCGGAAGATCGCCGAGCCGCGCGGCGTGTCGTAGGCACGGATGCCCTCGAACACGGTCGAGCCGTAGTGCAGTCCATGCGCGAGCACGTGCACCGTGGCGTTCTGCCACGGCACGAACTCGCCGTTGTGCCAGATCCATTGCGAGGCGTTGAAGCTCATGCGGCGTCTCCGGTAAGCGGGAAGGCTTGCGAATCGTGTGCTCGTGGATGCGGCGGCGCCGGGTCAGTTGCGGCCGCGCCGGCGCTCGCGCGGCGCCGGCGCGCGGACGCGCAGCGCGCGGCGGCGCGGCCCGGCATGGGCGCGCAACGCGGTTGCGATCGCCGCGATCGCGACCGCCGCCTTGGCGGCGACCAGGGTGGCGACGAGGGTGCTCATGCTCATGCGGCGGCTCCGGTTTCGCGGTCGAGCTCGTCGCGCGCGGTGCCGCCATCGGCCACCGGCGCCTCGTCGAGCAGGGAATCGACGTCGTACAGCTTCTCGATCTGGCGGCGCAGGTTGGCGAGGTCGCGCGAACCCTGCGCGAGGTCGAGTTCGACCCGCCACAGGCCCGCCTCGGGCTGCGCCTGCGCGCGGACGCCGGTCAGATCGAAGCCGCGACGCTGCACCGTGCCGAGCAGGCGCAGCAAGGCGCCCTCGGCCGGTCGCAGGAGCAGGGTCAGGCGCGTCGTCACTGGACCGCGGCCTCCATCATCTGCGCGTTGCTGCGGCCCGGCGGCACCAGCGGCCACACGTTGCTGCGGGGATCGATCCTCACGTGCAGCAGCATCGCGCCCGGCGCAGCCAGCAGGCGGTCCAGGGCGGGCTGCACCTGGTCGCGCCGCTCGATCGCGAAGGCCGGGATGCCGAAGGCCCGCGCCACCTGGACGAAGTCCGGGTTGTCGGACAGGTCCACCTCGCTGTAGCGCTGCTCGTAGAACAGCTCCTGCCACTGCCGCACCATGCCCAGCGAGGCGTTGTCGAGCAGCACGATCTTCACCGGCAGGCCATAGCGCTTGATGGTGGCCAGTTCCTGGATGTTCATCAGGATCGAGCCATCGCCCGACACGCAGACCACGCGCGCCTTGGGGCAGGCCAGCGCGGCGCCGATCGCGGCCGGCACGCCGTAGCCCATGGTGCCCAGGCCGCCGCTGGTGAGGTGCGCGGCGATGCGCTGGAAGCGGCAATGCTGCGCCACCCACATCTGGTGCTGGCCCACGTCGCAGGTGACGACCAGTTCCTCGCCGCCGCGTTCGGCCAGCTGGCGCAGCAGCAGCGGCGCGTAGATGTCCTCGCCGGGCGCGTCGTAGCGCCAGGCATGGCTGGCCTTGAGGCCCTGGCAGCGCGCGTGCCACGCATCCAGCTCGCGCGGCGCGCGCGCCAGCGCCTCCAGGTTGGCGGCCAGGCTGCCGGTCAGTCCGACGTCGGCGGCGCGCAGCTTGCCCAGTTCGGCGGCATCGTGGTCGAGGTGGATCACGCGCGCGTTGGGCGCGAAGCTGGCCAGGCGCCCGGTGGCGCGGTCGTCGAAGCGCGCGCCGATGCAGACCAGCAGGTCGGCTTCCTGCACCGCGTGGTTGGCGGCCGGATTGCCGTGCATGCCCAGCATGCCCAGGTACAGGGGATCCGCGGGCTCGACCGCGCCCAGGCCCTTGAGCGTGCACACGCTGGGCAGGCGCGTGGTGGCGAGGAAGGCGCGCAATGCCGCCTCCGCGCCGGCGATGCCCACGCCGCCGCCGACATAGGCCACCGGGCGTTGCGCCGCCGCCAGCAGGCGCCGCGCGTGCGCCAGCGCCGCCGGCTCGGCCGTGCTGGCGGCGATGGCATCGGGTCGCCGCGCCGGCATGCGCTGGTCGGCGATGCCCGCCGCCACGTCCTTGGGCAGGTCGATCAGCACCGGGCCGGGCCGGCCCTCGCGCGCGATGCGGAAGGCCTCGTGCACGGTCGCGCCGACGTCGGCGGCGTCGCGCACCAGGAAGCTGTGCTTGACGATCGGCAGGGTGATGCCGAAGGTGTCCACTTCCTGGAACGCGTCGGTGCCCATCAGCGGCGTGCCGACCTGGCCGGTGATCGCCACCATCGGCACCGAGTCCAGGAAGGCATTGGCGATGCCGGTCACCAGGTTGGTGGCGCCGGGGCCGCTGGTGGCCATGCACACGCCGACCTTGCCGCTGGCGCGCGCGTAGCCGTCCGCCGCCAGCGCCGCGCCCTGCTCGTGCCGCACCAGGATGTGCTTGAGCGTGCTGCCGACCAGCGCGTCGTACACCGGCATGATCGCGCCGCCCGGATAACCGAACACGAACTCGACGCCTTCGGCTTCGAGCGCGCGCACCAGCGCCTGCGCGCCGCTGATCGCGGCCTGCGCGGTACGGGCGCCATCGGAGGAGGCGTCGGCCATGGTCGTGTCCTCAGGCGGTCGCGGCGGATTTCGGCGCTGCGGGCTTGGCCGGCGCCTCCGCGGGCGCGGCGGCGGCGCGGATCGGCGTCGGGCGCGTGGCCTCGAGCCACGGCATCTGCGCCCGCAGCCGCGCCCCGACCTGCTCGATCGGATGGGCGAGGTCGGCGGCCTTGAGCGCCTGGTACCGCGGGTTGCCGGCCTTGTACTCGGCCACCCACTCGCGGGCGAACTGGCCGCTGCGGATCTCGGCCAGGATCTCGCGCATGCGCTCGCGCGCGCCGGCATCGACCACGCGCGGGCCGCGGGTGAGGTCGCCGTACTGCGCGGTCTCGCTGATGTAGCGGTGCATCTTGGCCATGCCGCCTTCGTGCAGCAGGTCGACGATGAGCTTGAGCTCGTGCATGCACTCGAAGTACGCGACCTCGGGCTGGTAGCCCGCTTCGCACAGGGTCTCGAAGCCCTGCACCACCAGTTCGGTCACGCCGCCGCACAGCACGGCCTGCTCGCCGAACAGGTCGGTCTCGGTCTCCTCGGCGAAGCTGGTGGTGATGAGGCCGCCGCGCGCGCCGCCGATGCCCTGGGCGTAGCCCTTGGCGCGGTCGATGGCCTTGCCGGTGGCGTCCTGGTGCACCGCGATGAGGCACGGCACGCCGTGGCCGGCCTGGAACTCGCGCCGCACCAGCGCGCCCGGGCCCTTGGGCGCGACCAGGATCACGTCCCAGCGCGCATCGGGCTCGATCTGCTTGAAGTGCACGTTGAAGCCGTGCGCGAACAGCAGCGCGCCGCCCGGGCGCAGGTTGGGCGCGATCGCGGTGCGGTAGACCTCGGGCTGCTGCATGTCGGGCGTCAGCAGCGCAGCGAGGTCGGCTTCGGCCGCGGCGGTGGCGGGCTCGGCCACGCGCAGGCCGTCGGCCTTGGCCTGCTCCCAACTGGGGCCGCCGCGGCGCGCGCCGACGACCACGTCGTGGCCGGAGTCGCGCAGGTTCTGCGCGTGCGCGCGGCCCTGGCTGCCGTAGCCGATGATGGCGATGCGCTGGCCCTTCAAGGGATTGCTGGATTCGTTGGCGTGGCTCATGACGTCTCTCCTGCGAGGGCGGTTTCGGAATGGCGGGGGCTGGATTTCGGTGTCGGCGCGGCGACGCGGGGCGCGGAATCGGTCACGGCGCCGTGGGCGGCCGAGCCGACCAAGCTGGCGTACTTGGCCAGCACGCCGCGGGTGGCGCGCGGCGGCGGCGCGACCCAGGCGGCGCGGCGCGCTTCGAGGTTGGCGTCGGTCCCGAGGGTGCCGGCATCGACGTCGATCACCACGGTGTCGCCTTCGCGCAGCAGCGCGATCGGCCCGCCGCGCGCCGCCTCGGGCGCGACATGGCCGACCATCAGCCCGCGGGTGGCGCCGCTGAAGCGGCCATCGGTGATCAGCGCCACGTCGTCGCCGAGGCCGCGGCCCATCAGCGCCGCGGTCACCGCCAGCATCTCCGGCATGCCCGGGGCGCCGGCCGGGCCTTCGTGGCGGATCACCACCACGTCGCCCTTGCGGATGGCGCCGGCCTGCACCGCGGCGAAGGCGCTGGCCTCGTCGTCGAACACCCGGGCCGGGCCCTGGTGGCGCTCGCGCCCGGGAGCGGCCAGCTTCACCACGCAGCCTTCGGGCGACAGGTTGCCGCGCAGGATGGCGAAGCCGCCGCGTGGCTTGAGCGGCTGCTCCAGCGTGCGCACCACCGGCTGCGTCGCCGGCGGCAGTTGCAGCGCCTCGAGCAGCGCGTGCAGGCGGCCTTCGATGGTGGGATGGTCTTCCAGGCGCGCGCCGGCATGCAGTGCCTGCATCACGCGCGGCGTGCCGCCGTTGGCCGACAGCTCGACCGCGGTGTAGCGGCCGGCGGGACGCAGGTCGGCGATCACCGGCGTGGCGCGCGCGGCCTGGTCGAAGTCGGCCAGCGCCAGCGGCACGCCGGCCTCGTGCGCGATCGCCAGCAGGTGCAGCACGGCATTGGTCGAGCCGGCCGTGGCGGCGACCAGGCGCGCGGCGTTGCGGAACGCCGCCGCCGTCAGTACCTGGCGCGGCCGCGGGCCGCCGCGCAGGCACTGCATCACCAGTTCGCCGCAGCGGCGCGCCTCCGCCGGCTTGCCGGCATCGGTGGCCGGCACGTCGTTGGCGCCCAGCGGCGACAGGCCCAGCGCGGTCAGCACCATGGCCATGGTGTTGGCGGTGAACTGGCCGCCGCAGGCGCCGGCGCCGGGACAGGCGTGGCCTTCCACGGCGTCGAGTTCGGCGTCGTCGATGCGGCCGGCGCCGTGGCTGCCCACGGCCTCGAACACTTCCTGGATGGTGATCGGGCAGCCCTTGTGGCTGCCGTGCGCGATGCTGCCGCCGTAGAGGATCACGCTGGGGATATCCAGCCGCGCGGCCGCCATCGCCGCCGCCGGGATGGTCTTGTCGCAGCCGACCAGCAGCACCATGGCGTCGAGGCTGTGGCCGTCCACCGCCAGTTCGATCGAATCGGCGATCCAGTCGCGCGACACCAGCGAGGCGCGCATGCCGGCGGTGCCCATGGCGATGCCATCGGTCACCGCGATGGTGTTGAACTCGATCGCGGTGCCGCCGGCGGCCTCGACGCCGGCGCGCGCGTGCTGCGCCAGCTCGCGCAGGTTGAGGTTGCAGGGCGACACGTCCGACCAGGTGTGCACCACCGCCACCAGCGGCCGCGCGATCGCGGCCGGGTCGCGCCCGGTCGCGCGCAGCATCGCCCGCGCGGGGGCTCGATCGGGACCGGATTTGATGGCGTCGCTGCGCATGACTGGGTTCCGTGCTCGGAACACCAGGCCCCGGAAACGCGAAACCCCCGCTACCTTCCGGTGCGGGGGTTTCGAGGGGCCTGATGCTGCTTGTGTGTCTAGGCTACGCGCTCGTCCCGCACCATGGAGGCGTAATAAGTACTACGACCACGAGCGCAAGCGAGCGCGACACGGAAACCGTGTCGGCGGGCTGCGCGGTCGTGGTGCGGTGCGTCAACATGGTCCCGACTCTGCTGGACGCCCGCGGGGTTTGTCAAGCGGAAGTTAATTCCACGGATATTCCGGTCAGACATATGAGTGCTTCACGGGTGCTACGCCGTTCCCGTGGCGTACTCCCCTCAACTGGCGTCATCCCGGCGCAAGCCGGGACCCAGTAGCGCGCGGCCTCGATGAGGCGATCCGCGACCGGGTCCCGGCTTGCGCCGGGATGACGCCATCGGGGATTGGACGCCTATCGCGAGCCCGCCCGCCCACCTCCGAAGCCCGGCCCGCCGCTTGACAAGCCCCACGTTGCAGTGCAGCGTAGCGCCGTGATCGTTTCCCGCGCCAGCGCCTGCAGCCCCTCGATCGCGTCGTCCGACGCGCGCGCGGCGCTGTCGCTCGCGCTCCTTGCCGGCCTCCTCCTTACGCCCTCA
>CAZTNB010000175.1:0-5880 GCA_964614825.1 uncultured Gammaproteobacteria bacterium | reverse complement strand
GCCGCCGGCGGCGGACTCGATGCCCTGGTCAACGTGGCCGGCACCTTCCGCTGGGAGACGGTCGAGGGCGGCAACCTCGACACCTGGGACCTGCTCTACCGCGTCAACCTGCGCACGGCGGTCGCGGCGAGCCAGGCCGCCCTGCGCCACCTGCTTGCGCGCGGCGGCGGCAGCATCGTCAACGTGGGCGCTGGCGCGGCCGCGAAGGCCGGCACGGGCATGGGCGCTTACGCGGCATCGAAGTCCGGCGTCGCGCGCCTGACCGAGGCCCTGGCCGAGGAGTTCAAGGATCGCGCGATCACGGTCAACGCGGTGCTGCCCAGCATCATCGATACGCCGCCCAACCGCGCCGACATGCCCAAGGCGGACTTCGAGCGCTGGGTCAAGCCCGCGCAGCTCGCCGACGTCATCGTGTTCCTGCTCTCGCCGCAGGCGCGCGCGATCACGGGGGCATTGATCCCGGTCAGCGGCCGCGTCTAGACGCTGGTCCTGCGGGAGCGGCTTCAGCCGCGACCGCAGCGCTGGTCGCGGCAGCAGTCGCCCGCGCGGGCGGATGTGCCGCGCCGGTGGGTGGCGTGGCGTCAATGGAAATCGCGCGAGCGCGCATCCAGCCCCTCGAGCAGGCCGCTCCAGTCGTGCAGGCGCCGCGCGACCAGGTGGCGCACGCCGTCGGCGACCTGCAATTCGCCATCGACCCCCAGCAGCGTGGATTCGATCAGCACGCGGCGCTGGCGCTGCGCCAGCGCGAGCCAGATCACCAGGTTGACCACGCCGGTCTCGTCCTCGAGGGTGACGAAAGTGACGCCGCTGGCGGTGCCCGGGCGCTGGCGCACGGTCACGAGGCCGGCGGTGCGCACCGCGCTGCCGTTGGCGAGCTCGCCCAGCTGCTTCGCGCTCAACGCGCGGCGTGCGCGCAATGCGCCGCGGACCAGGGCCAGCGGATGCCGTTCCAGGCTGAAGCCGTAGCGCGCATAGTCGCCGAACACGTTCTCGGTGGTGGTGGGCGGGCGCAGGCGCACGCGCTGCTCGGGAATCGCGCTGCCGTCGAGCACCGACGGCAGGCTCTCGGCGCCGGCCACCGCCCAATGCGCGCGGTGCCGGTGCCCGGCCAGCATGCGCAGGGCGCCGCCTTCGGCCAGGCGCGTGCGCTCGAAGCGGTTCAGCGCCGCGCGGTCGACCAGGTCCTGCACGTCCGCGTAGGAGCGCTCGGTGCGCGCGGCGACGATGCGGCCGGCGGCATCGGCGCTGATGCCCTGCAGCAGGCAGAAGCCCAGGCGCAGGGCCAGGGGCCGCTCCGATCCCGCCGCCACGGCCGCGTCGACCGGCTCCAGCGCGCAATCCCAGGCGCTGCTCGTCACGTCCACGGGGCGCACCTGCACACCATGGCGCTGCAGGTCCTGGATGATCTGCGCGGGCTGGTAGAAGCCCATCGGCAGCGAGTTGAGCAGCGCGCAGGCGAACACCGCCGGCTGGTGGCACTTCAACCAGCACGACACGTAGACCAGCAGCGCGAAGCTGGCGGCGTGCGACTCCGGGAAGCCATAGGAACCGAAGCCCTTGATCTGCTCGAACACCTGCGCGGCGAACTCGCCGGTGTAGCCGCGCTCGCGCATGCCGTCGAGGATGCGCGCCTCGAAGTGCTCGAGGCCGCCGCGGCGCTTCCACGCCGCCATCGAACGCCGCAGGTGGTCGGCCTCGCCGGGCGTGAAGCCGGCGGCGACGATGGCCAGCTGCATCACCTGCTCCTGGAAGATCGGCACGCCCAGCGTGCGCCCGAACACCTCGCGCAGCGCCTCGGAGGGATAGGTGACCGGCTCGAGGCCCTGGCGGCGGCGCAGGTAGGGATGCACCATCTTCCCCTGGATCGGGCCCGGCCGCACGATCGCGACCTCGATCACGAGGTCGTAGTAATTGGCCGGCTTGAGGCGTGGCAGCATCGCCATCTGCGCGCGCGACTCGATCTGGAACACGCCGAGCGTGTCGGCGCGCTGGATCATGGCGTAGGTTTCGGCATCCTCCGCCGGTACCGTCGCCGGCGCCAGGCGCAGGCCGCGGTGCGCTTCCAGCAGGTCGAAGGCGCGGTGCAGGCAGGTCAGCATGCCGAGCGCGAGGCAGTCGACCTTGAGCAGGCCCAGGGTGTCGAGGTCGTCCTTGTCCCACTGGATCACGGTGCGGTCGGGCATCGCCGCGTTCTCCACCGGCACCAGCTCGTGCAGCGGATGCTCGGAGATGACGAAGCCGCCGACGTGCTGCGACAGGTGGCGCGGGAAATCCAGCAGTTCGCGCGACAGCGCCAGCAGGCGCCGGATCACGGCCGATTCCGGGTCGAAACCGGCCTCGCGCAGGCGCTGGCCGATGTCGGCGGCCTCGTCCCACCAACCCAGCGCGCGCGTGACCTGGTCGATCTGGTCGAGCGAAAGGCCCAGCGCCTTGCCGACGTCGCGCACCGCGCTCCTGGGCCGGTAGCAGATCACGGTGGCGGCGAGCGCGGCGCGCTGGCGGCCGTACTTGCGGTAGATGTACTGGATCACCTCCTCGCGCCGTTCGTGCTCGAAGTCCACGTCGATGTCGGGCGGCTCGTTGCGTTCCTTGGAGATGAAGCGCTCGAACAGCATGCTCATGCGCGCGGGGTCGACCTCGGTGATGCCCAGCGCGTAGCAGACCGCGGAGTTGGCGGCGGAACCGCGGCCCTGGCACAGGATCGACTGCGCGCGCGCGTAGCGCACGATGTCGTGCACGGTGAGGAAGTAGCTCTCGTAGCCGAGCTCGGCGATCAGCGCCAGCTCGTGCTCGACCTGGGCCCGCACTTTGGGCGCGGTGCCGCGCGGGAAGCGCCAGCGCAGTCCCTGCTCGGTGAGTTCGCGCAGGTGCGCGCTGGCGCTCAGGCCCTGCGGCACCAGCTCGCGCGGGTACTCGTAACGCAGTTCGGCCAGCGAGAAACGGCAGCGCGCGGCGATGCGCTCGCTTTCGGCCAGCGCGTCGGCGGGATACAGGCGCGCCAGGTCCTCGCGCCGACGCAGGTGACGCTCGCCGTTGGGCCACAGCGCAAGGCCGGCCTCGGCCACGGGAATGCCGCGGCGGATCGCGACCAGCGTGTCCTGCAGCGCCTTGCGCCGGCGCACGTGCATGTGCACGTCGCCGCAGGCGACCAGCGGGATCGCGGCCCGCGCCGACAGCGCGCGCAAGGCCAGCGCGGTTTCCGCGTCATGCGGACCCCGATGCAGCTCCAGCGCCAGCCAGCAGCGTCGCGGGAACAGCCCATGCAGCCATTGCGCGTCGTCGTGGGCCGGCAGGCGGATCGAGGCCGATGGGGATGGCGTCGTCGTCACCCCTTTCGCACTGGTCGTGCCCGCGGGTCCCCCGCCCTTTCCCGCGCCCTGCTCCCCGCCCCTTGGCGGGGCGGGTTCTCCCCCCGCCGTGGGGAGGGAAAGGCGATGCTTCGGCGTATCGGACAGCAGCAGGGCCAGCAATCCCTCGCGCGGATGTGCCTCGAGGTCCTCGCGCGCAAGCCGGTACTCGCCCTTCTCGGCCGCGCGCCGCGCGTGCGTGACCAGGCGGCACAGGTTCGAATAGCCGCCGGCATCCTCGACCAGCAGCACGATGCGCGGTCCATCGCAAAGCGCGAACTCGGCGCCCACGACCAGCGCCACGCCGGTCTCGCGCGCGGCCTCGTAAGCGCGCACGATGCCGGCCAGGGTGCATTCGTCGGTGATCGCCAGCGCGCGATAGCCCAGCCGTTGCGCGCGCTCGAACAGCTCCCTGGCGGTCGACGCGCCGCGCTGGAAGCTGAAGTTGCTCAGGCAATGCAGTTCGGCATAGCCAGGGGCTGGCGGGGAATTCGGCATGGCGCGGCGTTCGGCATCAAGGGTCAGGCACCGTGCGTTGCTTTCGTCTCAGGGCGTGGGAATCCGCATTGCCCCTCGGAGCGGCTACGCATACAGGCCGTGCACATACCAGCCCTCGCGCGGCTCGCGTTCGCGATAGACCCACAGGTCGGTGCCCTGCAGGGTACGCAGGCGGTAGTAGTCGCGCGCCACCGGAGCGCCGTCCCACCAGCCCGATTCGAGGCGTTCGGGGCCTTCGAGCAGCGCCGCGCCCTGGCGCTGCAGCCAGGCCTGCAGCGGTTGCGGCGTCTCCAGCAGGTACAGCGGGCGCGGGCCTGCCGCATGCGGCACGGGCGCCTCGCGCACGCCGGCCTCCGGCGCGCGCCGGGCGCCGGCACGCTCGGGCCGGTGGTCGGCGGCGAGCGCGGGCACGTGCACGGCATCGGCGCCGAGGCGGCTGGTGAGGCGCTCGATCGCGCGCGCGATGTCCTCGCGTTCCTGCCCGTTGCGGAACAGGTCGCGGCTGGCGCCGGCCAGCGCCACGCATTCCTGCGCTTCCAGCGCGAGGGTCAGCACCGGCGCCGGCAGGCGCAGCCGATCGAGCTGCGCGCGCGCCAGCGTGGCCAGGTGCGCGGCATCGCCGCTGGGCGCGCACAGGCCCAGCGTCACCCGGCTCGGTTCCCTGCCCTCGTGGCCCAGCGTCACCGTGGCCTTGAGCAGGGCCATCTGGCGCGCCAGCAGCCAGGCCGCCAGTTCGCGCAGCAGGCGCTGCAGGGCGAATCCCAGGCCCTCGACGTGCTCGACCACGTACGGCAGTTCCAGCTGCGCGCGGAAACGCTCCGGCGCCCGGAACGGCGCCACCGGCTCGGGCCGCCGGCCGAGCAGGCGGTCGAGGTAGCCGGTGAGGGCATGCCCGAAGCGGCGCGCGATCTCGGCGCGCGGCAGGCGCAACAGGGCTTCGAAGCGATGCACGCCGATGCCCTCGAGCCCGCCGATCGTTTCCGCGCCGGCCTCGGCCAGCGCCAGCGGCAAGCCCGCGATCGCGCGCGACAGCGCCGGCAGGCCGCGCACGATGCGGCGCTCGCCGGCGCGCGCGAGCAGCCGTGCGCCCGCCGGCGTGGGCGCCACCGCCAGGCGCGCGCGATAACCCAGTGCACCCAGTTCCGTTTCAAGGCGGCGCAGCAGCACCACGATGCCGCCGAACAGGCGCTGGCTGGCCGCGATCTCCAGCAGCAGGCCGTCGTGGCCGTGCACGCCGACCTGCGAGGTATAGCCCAGCGCCCAGGTCGCCAGCCGCTGCAGTGCCGCGCGTTCGGCCTGCGGTTGCCGTGGACGCAGGCCCAGCGTGCCGCACAGCGCCATCGCCACCGCGACCGCCTGCCCCGCGCGCACGCCCTGCGCGGCCGCGGCCTCGTTGCATGCGACCACGCGCCGCGCCTGGCCGTTCGACTCCTCGATCGCGAGCGGGACGGCCGTCGCATCCGCAGCCGGCCCGGGATCCGGCGCGGACAGCAGGTCCAGCGGCAACTGCGGCAGATGGATGGCGAGCCAGAGCATGGGAAGGACGGAAGGTGGTGAATGCCTTGGGGCGACGCCGGTGCGATCGCGCCGTGGCACGGCGCCCGCGGGAGCGGTTTCAGCCGCGACGGGCGCCCGTCGTGGCTGCAGCCGCCCCCATGGATTCGCGCTCGTCGAGGGTTTCGCTCATGCGGATTCCGCGCGGGGCAAGCCGCTGCCCCAGGCCGAAGGCAGGGTGAAGCGCAGGCCGCGCTGCGCATGCCAGGTGGTGCCGCGGCACTTGAAGATCTCGGCGCGGCGATCCGCGCCCACGCGCAGGCGCAGGGCCGCGGGCGACACGCGCTGCGCCGCCTGCAGTGGCCGGTACAGCACGGCCAGCGCACCGCCGGCCTCGGCCGCGAGTTGCAGGCGCCGCAGCACCTGCGCATCGTCCTCGCCCGACCACAGCAGCACCGCGGCGCAGGCGCCGCCGCGCAGCAACTGCTCCGCGGCCCAGGAAGAAGAAAAAACGGGATCGGAAAAAGCGGGGTCAGAGTAC
>CAZTNB010000174.1:0-5954 GCA_964614825.1 uncultured Gammaproteobacteria bacterium | reverse complement strand
GCGCTGGCTGCGCAACATCGCCGTGGCGCTGGGCAACGCACCGGCCACGCCGGAAGTCGTCGCCGCCCTGCAGTCGCGCCGCGACGACGACGACCCGCTCGTGCGCGAGCACGTGCGCTGGGCGCTGGCGCGCCACGGTGCCGTCTAGGCAGGCCCCGGCGCCGCGCCGCGCTACGAGCGCGCGCGGATCTCGTCGATGCTGGCCGCGGTGGCGGCGTCGAGGCCCGCGGGCGCCGCGCCGTGCTCCAGCGCCGGCAGCAGGTCGCGCGCGATGCGCTTGCCCAGTTCCACGCCCCACTGGTCGTAGGAATCGACGTCCCACAGCACGCCGGCCGCGTGCGTGCGGTGCTCGTACAGGGCCAGCAACTGGCCGAGCGCGGAGGGCGTCAAGGCATCGAGCAGCACCAGCGTGCTGGGGCGACCGCCGGGGCTGCGCTGGTAGCTCTCGCCTTCGTCGCTGCCGCGCATCAGCGCCGCGCTCTGCGCCAGCAGGTTCGCCAGCAACGCGCGGTGGTGCGCAGCCAAGCCGTGCGCCGGGCGGATCGCGGCGACGAATTCGCACGGCACCACGTCGACGCCCTGGTGCAGCGCCTGCATGAAGGCGTGCTGCGCATTGGTGCCGAGTTCGCCCCAGATCACCGGCACCGCCGGCCGCGCCAGCGGCCGGCCCGCGCGATCCACGCCCTTGCCGTTGGATTCCATCTCCAGCTGCTGCAGGAACGCGGGCAGCAGGCGCAGGCGCTCGTCGTACACCAGCATCGCGCGGGTCGGCAGCCCGAGCGCATTGCGGTTCCACACGTCGACCAGCGCCATCAGCAGCGGCAGGTTCTCCGCCGGGTCCGCGCTGGCGTAGTGCTGGTCCATGGCCTGCGCGCCGGCCAGCAACTCGCGGAATGCCGGCATGCCCAGCGCGATCGCGATCGGCAGCCCGACCGCCGACCACAGCGAATAGCGACCGCCGACCCAGTCCCACAGGGGCAGGATGCGCGACTCGGGCAGGCCCCAGGCGCGAGCCGCCTGCGGCTTCGCGGTCAGGGCGTGGAAGCGCTGTTCCAGCGCGGACTCCCTGCTGACGCCGGCAGCCGCCATCCACGCGAGCACGGCCTCGGCATTGAGCAGCGACTCCTGGGTCGAGAAGCTCTTCGAGGCCAGCAGCACGCGCGTGCGCCGCGGGTCCAGCCCGGCGATCGCGCGTTCGAAGGCGGCGCCGTCGACGTTGGCGAGGAAGCGCACGCCGGGCCTGCCCGGCGCCGGCCCCAGGGCCTCGCACACCAGCCGCGGGCCCAGGTCGGAGCCGCCGATGCCGATGTGGATCACGTCGGTCACGGTGCCGGCCGCGTGCTCGGCCTCGATCGCGGCCACCACCCCGGCCATGCGCGCCAGCGTCTCCTGGGCCGCGCGCGTGGCGGCCGCCGCGGGCGACATCGCGTCGGCCGACGGCATCGGCGCGCGCAGCGCGGTGTGCAGCGCCGGCCGTTGCTCGGTCGGATTGACGGCGTCGCCGCGCAACAACGCGGCCACGGCGGCGCCGTGGCCGCAGGCCAGGGCCAGTTCCTGCAGCGCCGACAGCGCCTGCAGGTCCAGCCGCTGGCGCGCGAGGTCGATGCGCAACGGGCCCAGGCGCCGCGACAGGCGCGCCAGGCGTCCCGGCTGCGCGATGAGCGTGGTCGAGGACTGCGGCGCGATGCGCGCGGCGTGCGCGCCGAGCGCCGACCAGGCGGCGTCGCGGTTGCCGGCGTCGCTCATGGGCATCGGCTCCCGGCCTGCAAAACCGGGACGTGGCAGCTGCGCCCGGGGGCGCGTCTGGCGGTCATGGGCACGCACTCCAGGGCGGAAATCCGGGGCGCGGGTATGGTACGTGGCGGCTGCGGCGGCGCACCATCGGGGCCCGGGCGCGGGCAAAAAAAAACCCTCGACCGAATTCGGCGAGGGTAGAATCGGAGTGACGATTACCTAAAGAATGCGCCCTGCTGCCAGTGGGGATCGCTGTGCAGCGGTCGACCCACCAGTGGCCAAACTCTAACATGGGTTTGGACGAAAAGCTACAGCTGTTGCGTACTGGCCAACCGCGCCCGCAATCTGTAGCTTCCGCGCAACAGCAACCCGAGGGCTCGGGCGACAAGGCTCAGTCGATCAACAGGTTATCGATGAGCCTTGCGGTCCCCAAGCGCGCCGCGACCAGGGCAACCAAGCCATGGCGCCGGTTGGCGCCCGGCACCGAGAGGTCGGCGGCATCGCGCACGGCGGCGTATTCGGGCCGCAGGCCGGCCGCTTCCAGCCGCGCGATGGCCTCGGTCTCCAGCGCCGCCAGTGCGGCGCCGGCCCGCACGCCCTCGCGCATCGCCTGCAGGCTGGCGTGGATCGCCCCCGCGCGTTCGCGCTCGGCGGCGGAGAGGTACTGGTTGCGCGAGCTCATCGCCAGCCCGTTCGCCTCGCGCACCGTCGGCCCGACGATGATCTCGCCCGGCAAGGCGAGGTCGCGCGCGAGGTGCCGGATCACCAGCACCTGCTGGTAGTCCTTCTGGCCGAAGATCGCGCAGTCGGCCTGCGCCATCGACAGCAAGCGGGTGACCACGGTGGCCACGCCGTCGAAGTGCCCCGGACGGAAGGCGCCGCACAGGGTGTCGCCCAGGCGCGGCACGTGCATGCGCACCGCCGCCTCCACGCCGAAGGGATACATCTCCTCGACCGCCGGCGCGTACAGCAGGTCGCAGCCGTGCGCGGCCAGCCCCGCCGCGTCGGCTTCGAGCGTGCGCGGATAGCGCGAGTAGTCCTCGCTGGGCCCGAATTGGGTCGGGTTGACGAACACGCTGGCGAGCACGCGCCGCGCGCGCTCGCGCGCCAGGGTCACCAGCGAGTAGTGGCCGGCGTGCAGGTTGCCCATCGTGGGCACGAAGGCGACCCGTTCGCCGGCCGCGCGCCAGGCCGCGACCCCGGCCCGCAGTTCCGCCACCGTGTGCACGATGCGCATGCGCTAGTACGACTCGTCGGCGTTGGGGAAGCTGCCGTCGCGCACGGCGGCCACATAGGCGCGCGCCGCCTCGGCGATGCCGCCGCGACCGGCGAGGAAATCGCGCACGAAGCGCGGGCGCCGGTGCAGGCTCACGCCCAGCATGTCGTGGCCCACCAGCACCTGGCCATCGCAGCCGGGCCCGGCGCCGATGCCGATGGTCGGGATCGAGAGGCGCGCGGTGACCGCGCTGGCCAACGCGGCGGGGACGCACTCCAGGACCAGCAGCCCCGCGCCCGCCGCCTGCACCGCCAGCGCATCGGCCGCGAGCCGCTCGGCCTCGGCCGCCTCGCGCGCCTGCACCTTGTAGCCGCCCATGCGATGCACCGATTGCGGCGTGAGGCCGAGGTGCGCGCACACCGGGATGTCGCGCTCGACCAGGTAGCGGATGCACTCGAGCACCGGGCCGGCGCGTTCGAGCTTGACCATCGCCGCGCCGCCCTCGCCCAGCAGGCGCGCCGCGCTGCGATACGCGGTCGCCGGATCCGGATAGCTGCCGAACGGCAGGTCGGCGAGCAGCAGGGCGCGGCGCGCGGCGCGCGCCACCGCCTGGCAGTGGTAGACCATGTCGTCGACGCCTACGCCGAGCGTGCTCGGGCGGCCCTGCACCACCATGCCGAGCGAATCGCCGACCAGCAGCACGTCGACGCCGGCGGCATCGAAGCTCGCCGCCAGCGTGGCGTCGTATGCGGTGAGCATGGCGATGCGCTGCGCCTGCGCCTTCATCTCGGCGAGCGTGGCGAGCTTCACCGCGGCGGCGGCAGTCGAGGCGTGCGTGGACATGGGCGCTCCAGGGCCGCGGATTATTGGCCGGGCGGCGCCGAGGCCACAAGCTCCGCCTCGCGCCGCACGCAGGCCAGCGCCGGCGCCGGCAGGCGTTGCAGGCATTGCGCGACGGTGCCGTGGCCCGGCACGCGCGCGTCGGCGGCCAGTTCCGCCAGCGGCACCAGCACGAAGGCACGCTCGGCGAGGCGCGGGTGCGGCACGCGGCACCCCGGCTGCGCCACCACGCGTTCGCCGTAGAGCAGCAGGTCGAGGTCGATCAGGCGCGGGCCCCAGCGCTCGCCGTGGCGCTCGCGACCCAGCGCGCGCTCGGTGGCGAGCAGCGCATCGACCAGCGCACCCGGCTCGAGCGCGGTCGCCAGTTCGGCCACGGCGTTGAGGAAGTCGGGCTGGTCGGCGCGCCCCCACGGCGCGGTGCGGTAGAGGGCGGAGGTGCGCAGCACGCGGATCGCGCCATCGACCGCCAGCCGCGCCAGTGCGCGCCGCAGCTGCCCGGCGGGCTCGCCCAGGTTCGCGCCGAGGCCGATGTAGACCCCGCCGCGGGCCGCGCTCATGCCGGCGGCGCGGCGTCCGCGGCGCCGTTGCGGCGGCGCCCGCCGCGGCGCCGGCGGCGCTTGCGCGGCGCCGCCTCGGCGCCGGTCTCGTCGGCCGCGCGCGGCGGCGCGTCGCCGGCATGCTCGCCGTGCGGCCGGCTCTGCGCCTGGGTCCACCACTGCGCCAGCTCGCGCACCGCCGGTTCCTCCAGCGCGCGCAGGACCAGGAAATCGTAGGCGGCGCGGAAGCGCGGGTGCGACATCAGGCGCGCGACCTTCTTGCGCGCGGTCTGCTCGAAGCGCGGCTGCAGCGCCCAGATCTCCTGCATCGGGATGGTGAAGCGCTTCGGCATCGCGATGCGCGCGGCCTGCTCGCGCACCGCGCGCGAGCCGGCGCGGATCCACGCCGCGTCGGGCTCCAGCCCGCCGGCGACCAGCGCCTGGTACTCGGCGTGCGCGCCCGGCCACAGCAACACCGCGAGCAGGAACGCCGGCGTCACCGGCTTGCCCTCGGCCACGCGCGCGTCGGTGCCGCGCAGCGCCGCCTCCAGCATCGGCGGGATCGCGCCCTCGCGGCCGTGCATGGCGTCGGCGGCGGCCGGCATCAGCTGGTGCAGCAGGCCGCTGGCCTCGAGCCAGCGGAAGCTCTCGTGCGCATGGCCGCCCATGAACAGCTTGAGCAGCTCGTCGAACAGGCGCGCCGGCGCCGCCTCGGCGATCAGCGGCGCCAGCGCATGGATCGCATTCCACGCCGCGTCGTCGATGCGGAAGCCGAGCTTGGCGGCCAGGCGCACCGCGCGCAGCATGCGCACGGGGTCCTCGCGGTAGCGCTGCTCCGGATCGCCGATCAGGCGCAGCACGCGCTGCTGCACGTCCTCGTAGCCGCCGACGGAGTCGCGCACCGAGAAATCGCCGATCGCGTAGTAGAGCGCGTTGGCGGTGAAGTCGCGCCGGATCGCGTCCTCCTCGAGGGTGCCGTAGACGTTGTCGCGCACGATGCGGCCGTCGACCATGTGGCGGTCGCCGGTGCCGTCGTCGCCGCTGGCGCGGAAGGTCGCGACCTCGATGATCTCGTGGCCGAACACCACGTGCGCGAGGCGGAAGCGGCGGCCGATCAGGCGGCAGTTGCGGAACAGGTGGCGCACCTGCTCGGGCGTGGCATCCGTGGCCACGTCGAAGTCCTTAGGATGGCCGCCCAGCAGCAGGTCGCGCACGGCGCCGCCCACGAGGTAGGCCTGGAAGCCGGCCTCGGACAGTCGGTACAGGACGCGCAGGGCGTTGGGGCTGATGTTCTTGCGCGAGATCCCGTGCTGCTCGCGCGGGATCACGCGCATGGTGGCCGCGCGCGCGGGGCTATCGTCGTTGGTGGGCACGTGTCTGCGGGGCCGCGGGAGTCGTCCGTGTGGTTCGCCGGCGGAGTTGCGCCGCGCGCGCCCGGGTTGTGGCACGCAGCGAAACCGCTATAATACGCGCCCCGTTTTCCGATGCTCAAGCCATCGGCCCGCGGGCCCGGAGACCGACCCGTTTCCGCCGGTTGCCGACGCGCACCACGCTCCCTTCGTCTAGTGGTCTAGGACACCGCCCTCTCAAGGCGGGAACACGAGTTCGAACCTCGTAGGGAGCGCCAT
>CAZTNB010000173.1:0-6004 GCA_964614825.1 uncultured Gammaproteobacteria bacterium | reverse complement strand
CATCACCACGAAGGTCTGGCGCGCGTGGGCGGCGATCTCCGGCGCGCCGCCGGCGCCGGGCAGGCGCGTGGAGGGCCGGTCGTAGGGCCCGATCACGGTGCTGTTGAGGTTGCCGTGGCGGTCGATCTGCGCCGCGCCGAGGAAGCCGACGTCGACCCGGCCGGCCTGGAGATAGTGGCTGAACACCTCCGGCAGCGGCACCACGCAGGCCGCGGTCTCGGCCAGCTCGCCATCGCCGATCGAGAGCGGCAGCACCTCGGGCCGCGTGCCGATGGTGCCGGACTCGTAGATCAGCACGATGCCGGGCGCATGGGTGAGCCGGGCCAGGTTGCAGGCGGCGCTGGGCAGGCCGATGCCGACGAAGCACACGCAGCCGTCCCACAGCAGGCGCGCCGCGGCGATGGTCATCATCTCGTGGCGCGTGTGCGGGCTCATGCGGCCTCGCGCAGGCTGGCGAGGAAGCCGCGGTGGTCGCGGCTGCCGAGCACGTGGCGCTGCATCCAGTCGAGGAAGGACGAGCGCTCGCGCGCGATCGCGTCCCAGCGCTGGTAGAAGGCGTTGTCGCGCGCGTAGTGGCCCTGCGCGTAGGACGGATAGGCGCCGCCCGGGCAGTGCGCGACCGCGGCGACCACCCAGTGCGGCAGCACGATCGCGTTCATCGCGGGCGCGAGCTCGTCGACGATCTCCTCCACCGTCACCACCAGCGTGCGCGCCGCCAGCGCCGCCTCGCGCGCGGCGCCGACGATGCCGTGGATGGCGACGTTGCCGCGCCGGTCGGCGCGCTGCGCGTGCAGGATGGTCACGTCGGGATTGATCGCCGGCACCGTCGCCAGGGCCTCGCCGGTGTAGGGACACGCCACGCTGCGGATCGCCGGATTGACCGCGGGAAGGTCGGTGCCGAGGTACCCGCGCAGCACGCCGAAGGGCAGGCGCGCCGCGCCGGCGCAGTAGGCCGCGGCCATGCCCGCGTGCGAGTGCTCGTCGAGCGCCAGCGGCGCCGGCCAGCCGTGCTCGACCGCGTCGCGCAGGCGGTGCAGCGAACCCACGCCCGGGTTGCCGCCCCAGGAGAAGGTGAGCTTGCGCGCGCAGCCCATGCCGATCATCTGGTCGTAGACCAGGTCCGGCGTCATCCGCACCAGGTGCAGGTCCTTGCGCCCCTGCCGGATGAGTTCGTGGCCGGCGGCGAAGGGGATGAGGTGGGTGAAGCCCTCCAGCGCCACGCAGGCGCCGTCGGGCACGTGCGCGCGCAGGGCCTCGGCCAGCGTGAGCAGCGCCATCGCCCTACTCCACCACCGTGCGCGACTGCTCGCGCAGGTACTGCGGCAGGTAGTAGAACGAGGCGATGGCCTTGCCGCTGGAGCCCGAGCCCTTCCAGCCGCCGAAGGGCTGGTAGCCCGGCCAGGCGCCGGTGGTGGCGCCGAAGGGACGGTTGGCGTAGGTCACGCCGGCCTCGATGTGGCGCTGGAACCAGCGCACGTCCTCGTCGGAGCCGAAGATGCCGGCGGTGAGGCCCATGTCGGAATCGTTGGCCAGGCGCATTGCCGTGTCGCGCTCGCGATAGCGATGCAGGGTCAGGATCGGCAGGAACATCTCCTGTTTCCACAAGGGATGCTCCAGCGACGCTTCCGCCAGCACCGGTTCGACGTACCAGCCGCGCTCGAGCCCGTCCTCGCGCAACTGCTTGCCGCCGGCGATGAGGTCGGCGCCGTTGCCGCGCAGCGCGTCGACGTAGCGCGCGTAGTGTTCGTAGGCATTGCGGTTGATCACCGGCCCGAGCCAGTGCTCGCGCCTCGTCGGGTCGCCGATCCGGACCGCGGCGATCTGCTGCTTGAGCTTGACGATCAGCGCGTCGGCGACGCGCTCGTGCACGTAGAGCCGCGACAGCGCCGAGCATTTCTGCCCGCCCATGCCGTAGGCCGAACGCAGGATGCCGGCCGCGGCGCGGTCGAGGTCGGCATGCTCGGTGACGATGCAGGGATTCTTGCCGCCCATTTCCGCGATGCAGGGACGCGGGTACGCGCCGGAGGCCATCTGGCGCACCAGGCGCATGCCCACCGCGACCGAACCGGTGAAGGTGATGCCGGCGACGTGGCGATGCGCGACCAGCGCCTCGCCGGCCTGCGCGCCCGAACCCGAAAGGTAGTTGAATACGCCCGGCGGCAGCCCGGCGTCGCGCACGCAATCGGCCAGCAGGCGCCCGGCCCACGGGGTGTCGCTCGCGCCCTTGAGCACCACCGTGTTGCCGGTGACCAGCGCCGCCGCGGCCGGCCCACCCGCGAGCGCGAGCGGGAAGTTGAACGGCGCGATCACCGCCCACACGCCGTACGGGCGCATCACGCTGCGGTTGTGCGACACCGCGCCTTCGAGCGGGTCGTCCGGCAGCGGGCGGTCGTAGCCCTGGTTGCGCTCGAACTCGTCGGCGTAGCCGCTGCAGAACTCGACCGTCTCCTGGGCTTCGCCCAGCGCCTCCATGCGGTTCTTGCCCACCTCCAGGCTCAAGGCCGCGGCCAGCTCGTACACGCGCTGCTCCATGATCTCGCCGACCCGGCGCACCAGGCGCGCGCGCTCGGCGGCCGGGGTCTCGCGCCAGGCCGGGTAGGCCGCGTGCGCCGCGCGCATCGCGTCGTCGACGTCGGCGGCGCCGGCCAGCGCGAAGCGGCCGAGCGGGAGCGCGGCATCGATCGGGCTGTGGCGCTCGACCTCGGCATCGGCATGGCGGTCGACGCCGCCGATGTGCAGCGCGTGGCGCCGGCCGAGGCCGGCGCGCACGGTAGCCAATGCCGCCTCGAAGCGCTCGTGCAGTTCCGACGGCGGGTTGTACATCGAGGCGTAGGTCAGGCGGAACGACATGGCATCACCCGGGCTGGGGATCGGGAAAGTGGCGGGCCAGCAGGCCATCGAGCAGCGCCAGCGCGTCGGCCAGGTCCTGCTCGCCGATCACCAGCGGCGGCGCCAGCAGCAGCAGGTTGCCGCGCGCGGCGAAGGACACGCCCTGCGCCAGCGCGTCGGCCAGCAGCGCGCGCAGCGCCGGCGCCTGCCGCGGCCACGGCGCCAGCGGCTCGCGCGTGCCGCGGTCGCGCACCAGCTCCACCACCGCGAACAGGCCGTCGCCGCCGCGCACCTCGCCGATCACGGCGTGGCGCTGCGCCAGCGCGCGCAGCTGGGTGTACATCGAGGCGCCGAGCTCGCGCGAGCGCGCGACCAGGTTCTCGCTGCGGTAGGCCTCGATCGCGGCGAGGCCCACGGCGCAGGCCAGCGGGTGGCCGCAGTAGGTGAGGCCGGTCTGCAGCATCTCGTGCTCGATCCGCGCCGCGACCTCGGCCGAGATCACCACCGCGCCGAGCGGGATCGCGGCGCCGGTCAGGCCCTTGGCCAGGGTCATCATGTCCGGGCGGCCGGCCTCGCCGTAGCGCTGCCAGGCGAACCATTCGCCGCAGCGGCCGAAGCCGCTCATGACCTCGTCGGCGATCAGGGTCACGCCCAGCTCGCCGGCGTGCCAGCGCAGCTCGGGCCAGTAGTTGCGCGGCGCGACGATGCCGTTGGTGCCGGCGTTGGGCTCCATCAGCACGGCGGCCACGGCCTCGGCGCCGTGCGCATCGATGGCGTCGCGCACCGCGGCCGCGGCGCGCACCCCGCATTCCTCGTCGCTGCGGCTGCCGAAGGGGCAGCGGTAGGCGTACGGCGGCGGCACGTGGCGCACGCCCATCGCGCGCGCGTCGACCTGCTCCTGCGTGCGGGTGTCGCCCGACAGGGCCATCGCCAGGTGGGTGGCGCCGTGGTACGAGCGCTCGCGCGTGATCACCAGCCCGCGCGGCTTGCGCGCCGCCAGGCGCGCGATCTTGATCGCCTGTTCGTTGGCGTCGGCGCCGCCGACGGTGAAGAACACGCGCCCGCCCTCGAAGCCGGAAAGCTCCAGCAGGCGCTGCGCCAGCTCGGCGCGCGGCGCCGCGCCCCAGCTGCTGGTGACGAAGCACAGGCGCCCGGCCTGCTCGCGGATCGCCGCCACCAGCTTCGGGTGCTGGTGGCCGAGGTTGCTGCACTCGGCGAGGCTGCTGAAATCGAGGATCTCGCGCCCATCGGCGAGCCGCAGGCGCGCGCCGGAGCCGCCGACCACGGTGGGCGCGTCCCACTCGGCCTGGACGCACCAGCTGTGCAGCACGACCCGACGCTCGGTGGCCACGCGCGTTCTCCGCGCCGGCGCGTGATGTGCGATTACCGCACGCGCGTACGCATTGCGTACAATGCTAGGAATTCGTACCCTCGGCGTCAATCGCCCCGCCGCCGCGCGCGGCCGCCCGCATGCCCAGCCCCCGAGCCCCCGCCCCGTCCCGCCGCTTCGAGCGCAGCCGCGACTACGTGCAGTCGCTGGCGCGCGGCCTCGCCGTGCTGCGCACCTTCGACCGCGAGCATCCGGCGATGACCCTGGCCGAGATCTCGGCCCGGGCCGGCCTGTCGCGCGCCGCGGTGCGGCGCCTCGCGCTCACCCTGCAGCACCTGGGCTACGTGCGCGTGGTCGAGCGCGACGTGTCGCTGACCCCGCGGGTGCTGGAGCTAGGCTTCAGCTACCTCGATTCGGTGGCCCTGACCGAACTGGTGCAGCCGCGGCTGGAGGCGCTGTCGCAGCGCGTGCACGAGAGCTGCTCGATGGCGGTGCTCGACGGCCAGTCGATCGTGTACGTGGCGCGGGTGCCGGTGCGCAAGCTGATGATGGTGGCGCTGGGCGTGGGCGCGCGCCTGCCCGCGTTCTCGTCCTCGATGGGCCGGGTGCTGCTGTCGGGGCTGCCCGCGGCGGAGCTGGAGCAGTGGTTCGAGGGCCTCGAGCCGGTGCGGCACACGCGCCACACGGTGGTGGAGCCGCGCCGGCTGCGCCGGCTCATCGCCGAGGTCCGCGAGCAGGGCCACGCCTACGTCGAGCAGGAGCTGGAACTCGGCCTGTGCTCGCTGGCGGTGCCGCTGCGCAACCGCGAGGGGCGGGTGGCGGCGGCGCTGAACATCGGCATGCAGTACCAGCCCGACGCGCGGGCGCGCGCCCTGCGCGAGTACCTGCCGGCGCTGCGCGAGACCGCCGCCGCGATCGAGCGCGACACGCCCTCGACCTGGCTGCCGGCGGTGCGCCCATGAGCGGCCGCGCCGCCTGGATCGTCGACGGCCTGCGCACGCCCTTCGGCCGCTACCGCGGCGCACTGGCCGCGATCCGCGCCGACGACCTGGCCGCGCTGCCGCTGGCGGCGCTGGTGGCGCGCCACCCGGGCATCGACTGGACGGCGCTGGATGAGGTGCTGCTGGGCTGCGCCAACCAGGCCGGCGAGGACAACCGCAACGTGGCGCGGATGGCCACGCTGCTGGCCGGCCTGCCGGAATCGGTGCCGGCGCTGACGGTCAACCGCCTGTGCGCTTCGGGCCTCGATGCCGTGGGCCTGGCGGCGCGCGCGATCGCCGCCGGCGACGCCGATCTCGTCATCGCCGGCGGCGTGGAAAGCATGTCGCGGGCGCCGTACGTGATGGGCAAGGCCGAGGCCGCGTACGCGCGCGAACAGCAGCTCGAGGACACCACCATGGGCTGGCGCTTCGTCAACCCGCGCATGCGCGCCGGCCACGGCGTCGACAGCATGACCCAGACCGCCGAGAACCTGGCCCGCGAGCACGGCATCGCCCGCGCCGACCAGGACGCCTATGCGCTGCGCTCGCAGCAGCGCGCCGCGCAGGCGCGGTCGCGCGGCGTGCACGCCGCCGAGTTGATGGCGATGCCGCCGCAGCAGGGCCGGCCCGGCGCCGACGCCGACGAGCAGCCGCGCGCCGACACCACCCTGGAGAAGCTCGCCGCCCTGCCGCCGCTGCTCGGCCCCGGCACCAGCATCACCGCCGGCAATGCGTCGGGCCTCAACGACGGCGCCTGCGCGCTGCTGCTCGCCTCCGACGCGGCGCTGGCGCGCTGGCGCCTGCAGCCGCTGGCGCGGGTGCTGGGCGGGGCCAGCGCCGGCGTGGCGCCGCGCGTGATGGGCAT
>CAZTNB010000172.1:2748-6034 GCA_964614825.1 uncultured Gammaproteobacteria bacterium | reverse complement strand
CCGAGCCCAGCGACGACGACATCGCGACGCTGACCAACCTGTGCCGCTGCGGGACGTACCCGCGCATCCGCAAGGCGATCCATCGCGCGGCGGCGTTGATCCAGGAGGCGCAGTCGTGAGCGCGCCATTCGACGAAGGCGGCGATCGCGGCGTGGCGTGGCGACACGTCGAGGCCCCCTGCGGTACCGGGCATGCCGCTGCGCCTTCGCATGCGCGGCACCCCCACCCCGCCCCCATCGAGGGGGTGGGGAATGGCGAGCCGGGAGCCCTAGGCCCTGCGGTCTCGCGACGCGGATTCCTGTCGCTCGCGGTCTCGTCCGCCGGCGGCCTGCTGCTGTCGCGCCACGTGCCCGCGCTGGCCGCCGATCCCGCCGCCCCCGCCCACCTCGGCGCCTTCATCCGCATCGAGCCCGACGGCAGCATCGCCATCGGCGCGCGCGGCTGCGAGATCGGCCAGGGCGTGAAGACCTCGCTGCCCATGCTGATCGCCGAGGAACTCGACGCGCCCTGGGACCGCGTGCGCGTCGAGCAGCTGCCCTCGGTGTTCGAGATCGGCCCCGACGGCAAGCTCGGTTCCCGCTACGGCGACCAGGGCGCCGGCGGCAGCACCAGCATTCCCGACTCCTACGAGGAGCTGCGCCGCGTCGGCGCTACCGCGCGCCGCACCCTGGTCGAGGCCGCGGCCGCGCACTGGAAGGTCGAGGCCTCGAAGTTGCGCACCGAACCCGGGTTCGTGCTGCATCCCGATGGCCGCCGCCTGGCCTACGGCGAGATCGCCGGCGCCGCCGCGCGGCGCCGGCTGCCCAAGGACGTGCCGCTCAAGGACCCGAAGGACTTCCGCCTCATCGGCCGCCCCACCCGCGTCGCCGACGCGCGCGCGCTGGTCACCGGCGCGCCGCTGTTCGGCATCGACCAGTACCTCGAGGGAGCGAAGTTCGCGGTGATCCTGCGCTGCCCGCACTTCGGCGGCGAGATCGCCACGCTCGACGACAGCGCCGCGCGCAAGGTGCCCGGCGTGGTCGGAATCCACCGCATCGACGGACCGGGGGCCGAACGGCCGATCGCCGCCAACCTCGCCGCGGGCGTGGCGGTGGTCGCCAACGACACCTGGTCGGCCCTGCAGGGGCGTCGTGCGCTCAAGGTCACCTGGACCCGCGGCCCCGGCGACCAGGCCACGATCGCCAGCCTGCGCGAACAGGCAGCGGCGGCCTTCGCGAGCAAGGAACCGATGGTGGTGCAACGCGAGGGCGACCTCGGCGCGGCGCGCGCCGCGGCCAGCCGCACCGTCACCGCCACGTACGAAATGCCCTTCCTCGCCCACGCGACGATGGAGCCGCAGAACGCCGTCGTGCGCGTGGACGCGGACCGCGCGCTGCTGATCGGACCCCTGCAGAGCCCCGGCGGCGCCTCGAACATGATCAGCGCGCTCACCGGCATCCCGCGCGAGCGCATCGAGATCCGCCTCACCCGCAGCGGCGGCGGCTTCGGCCGGCGCCTGGCCAACGACTTCGTCGCCGAGGCGGTGAAGGTCGCGCAGGCGGCCGGCGTGCCGATCAAGCTCCTGTGGACGCGCGAGGACGACTTCGCCAACGACTGGTACCGGCCCTGGGGCCAGCACCAGTTCGAATGCCTGCTCGACGCCGGTTCGCGCATCGGCGGCTGGCGCCACCGGGTTGCCGCGACCTCGCGCAAGACCCGCGCGGCCGGCTACGAGGACGCGCCCGAGTGGATCGGCACGCACGAGGCCGACCAGTATCCCGCGCGCCTGGTGCCGGCCTGGAGCCACGAGTTCCTGCCGCTGCAGGCGCCGCTGGCGCGCGGCTGGTGGCGCGCGCCGCTGCCCACCTTCGTCGCCTTCCCGATCCAGAGCTTCATCGACGAGGTGGCGCTCGCGATGGGACAGGATTACCTCAAGCTGCAGTTGCAGCTGCTGGGCGAGCCGCGCGAGCTCGACTATGCCGGCCACGGCGGACCCAAGGTCAGCACCGGTCGCCTCGCCCACGTGCTCAAGCTCGCCGCCGAGCGCATCGGCTGGGGCAAGCCGATGCCGAAGGGCCGCGGACTGGGCCTCGCCGTGCACTTCACCTTCGGCGGCTACGCCGCGCACGCCATGGACGTGTCGGTGGGCGGCGACGGCGCGCTGGCCATCCACCGCTGCGTGTGCGCGGTGGACGTGGGCCAGCCGGTGAACCCGCTGGGCATCGAGGCGCAGATGATCGGTGGCACCATCGATGGCCTTTCCACCGCGATCGGCCTCGGCCTCACCCTCAAGGACGGCGCGGTCGAGCAGCAGAACTTCGACAGCTACCCGCTGCTGCGCATGGCGCAGGCCCCCGACGTCGAGGTGATCCTGGTCCCCAGCACCGCCAAGCCCTCCGGCGCCGGCGAGATGGGCATCCCCACCGCCGCGCCGGCGCTGTGCAACGCGATCTTCGCCGCCACCGGCAAGCGCATCCGGCAGCTCCCGATCGGCGACCAGTTGCGGCCCGCCTAAGCGCCGCGCCGCCACCGCCGTGGTGGCGGCGTCGACTGGCGCGAGGCGTCGGGCCGCGGCGCGCGGGCGCGGTCGATCACGCGCGCGTGCCCGTTACCAGTGCTTCGGTGGCTCGTCCACGTACACCTCGCCCGGCCGCGGCGGCGGCTTCTCCAGCGGCGTGGGCGCGATGCCCCACCCGCAGCCGCCCATGATCAACACCCAGGTGCACTGGATGGTCGAGCCCCACGGCGTCCTGAATTTCTTCGATGCCGTCGAGCGCCGCACCAGGCTGTCGAACGCCGATTCGCTGCCGGGCGCCCAGTACTTGCTGAACACCGTCGGGTCGTAGGTGATGGGCGGCGGCTTGGGCTTCACCCGCGCAGCCTCCGCCAGCGGCGAACGGTAGCCTGGTCGCGGCGCCGGGATGTTGGACGCGTCGATCACGTCCTGCGACAGGCGCATCGAGCCGTCCTCGTTGTAAAGGTGCAGCTGCGGCGGCGGCGTTTCCGGCGCGATGAAGCGCGCGCTCATCGCATCCGCGGGCGCCACCTCCACCTCCGGCTGCTGCGGCGGCGGCGGCGGGGGCGGCGGCACCGGCGCGGGCAGCGGCGCCGACGCGACCGGCACGATCACCTCGCGCACCACGTCCGGCGGCATCGGCACCAGTGGCGCGGTGTACTCGGGCAGCGCCGGCGCCGGCGGCGCCGGCGCCTGGTCGTAGAAGCGCACCTCCAGCACCTGCTCGCGCACCGGCACCGCCAGCCGGCCGCGCTCGAGCATCGCCTCGCGCAGCCAGGCGAAGAACACGAC
>CAZTNB010000172.1:0-2648 GCA_964614825.1 uncultured Gammaproteobacteria bacterium | reverse complement strand
GCGGGCCCCCCTGCGGCTGCGGCATGGGGTTCCGGTTACGGAGCCGCGGCAACCTGCACGGCGACGCGGATGCGGTCGCCCGGATGATGGTCGGTCTGCGTGCGGTAGGTGCGACCGTTGTATTCGTACGCGACGTTGTAGCCCACCACGCGATCGTCGCTCTGGTATTCGGTGCGCGTCTCGCAACGCTGCCGGCTGGTCTGCACCCGGCGCCCGCCGGCGTCGTAGTAGCGCCCGCCGGGATGGTTGTAGCCCACCGCGCCGCCGATCACCGCGCCGGCGATGGTGGCCGCCTGGCGCCCGTCGCCCTTGCCCACCGTGTTGCCCAGCGCGCCACCGATCAGCGCGCCGAGCAAGGTCGGGCCGGCGCGATACGGGTTGGGCTGGTAGGCATAGCGCGGCTCGTAGTACTCCACCGGTTCGTTCCAGCACTGCTGGCGCGGCACCGGCTGCTCGTAGCGCTCGACGATCGGATCGACCGACACCACGCGCGCCCAATCGAACTGCGCGCCGTCGTCGTACTCGACGCCCTGCTCGTAGGGCTGCGGCTGGTACTGCCCTTGCGGCCCGCCCTGCGGATACTGCGGCCCATAGCCGCCGCCGTACCCCGGCGCGTACTGCGCCGCCGCCGTGCCCGAGAGCACCGCGCCGCCCGCCAGCACCACACCGATCAACATCGCCTTCATGGCCGGATCTCCGCGAGCGACCGGGATGGCCGTCTCGTGGGAGCCATTCTGCTTTCGGGCGATGAATTGCTTCTTAACCCGGCGGCCTCGCGGCGCGCTGTTGTCGCCCGTTCATCTCGGCCCGAAGTGCGCGCTCGCAGGAGCGCGGCTCCTACGAGGTCCCGGCGGGCACGGGTGGACTGGACATCGCGGAACGCAGCCACGCGAGGGCCTGCGATGCGCAATGGGGCGCACTGTCGCCGAGCAGGGGACCGACATGGCTCGCGCCGGCGATGCGCAGCAGGCTCGCGCCATAGGCCCCGGCCATCGCCGCACTCACCGCCACCGGCACGTCCGCGTCCAGTTCCGAAGCGAGCACCAGCACCGGGCACGCCGGCCGCTCCACCACCACGCCGCCACGCGCCGCATTCATCACCGCCCCCGAGTCGTCGCGCCAGCGCCGGAACGCATACAGGCACGCCGCGTCATCCGCGTCCGGCATCGCCTGGCGCGTGCCCGCGAGCGAGGCGTCGCTGCCCCAGGGAATCACGGCCGGATACGCCTCGCGACCCGGCAGCATCGAATGCCACGGCGCCGGCGGCAGCGCATTCACCAGCACCAGCGCCGCCGGTCGCAGCGCTGGCGCACAGGCCAGCGCCAGCAACCCGCCCAGGCTCGCCCCCACCAGCACGTCGCCCGCGCCCGCCACGCGTGCCACCTGCGCCGCGTAGTCCTCGAACCGCGTGGCCGCGATCCCGCCCTCCGCCGGCCCCAAGTCGGGCGCCACGACCTCGAAGTCCGCGGCCTCGCATACCCCGCGCCAGACGTTCCATTCCCAGCCGCCGCCCCCGGCCCCATGGATCATCACGACCTTGCGCGTCATCCGCCGATTCTAGGGGCGATCCCGGGCCCGACCCCGTCCAAGCGCGCACCTGCAAAGCCAATGAGCCGGGCGCCGGCCAAATTGCTGCGCTGCACCGTCACCAATCCTTGACCCATCCCGCCCCAAGTCGGAAGGTAGGCGGGACGGCGCCCGGCACCCCGATCGCGCCGCACCGCCAAGACCGACGGGCGGTCGCGCCAGCGACCGAAGGCAGCGCTTCCGCGTCGCCGGCCCTCTGACGGCCCTTTCCATCCGGCAATCAGCCAGGAGGGTCGAACATGCCGTCCTACACCACCGATCAAATCCGCAACGTGGCCCTCGTAGGCCACTCGGGCGCCGGCAAGACCACGCTGTTCGAAGCCCTGCTGCATGCCGGCGGCACCATCCAGGCGGCAGGCTCGGTCGAACGCGGCACCACGGTGAGCGACTTCGACCCGATGGAGAAGGCGCGCCAGCATTCGCTCAACACGGTGATCGCCTCCATCGACCACGGCGGCATCCACGTCAACCTCATCGACACCCCCGGCTACCCCGACTTCCGCGGCCCGACGCTCAGCGCGCTCGCCGCGGTCGAGACCTGCGCCGTGGTCGTCAACGGACAAAACGGCATCGAGTACTCCACCCACCGCATGATGGAGTACGCCAAGGCGCGCGGCCTGTGTCGGCTGCTCATCGTCAACAAGATGGACGGCGCCAACCTGCCGAAGATCGTCGACAGCCTGCGCGAGACCTTCGGCCCCGAATGCCTGCCGATCAACCTGCCCTCGCAGGGCGGCAAGGCCGTGGTCGACTGCTTCACCAAACCGTCCGGCGTGTCCGATTTCGGCACCGTGGCCGAAGCGCACCAGCGCATCATCGACCAGGTGGTGGAGGTCAACGAGGAGGTGATGGGCAAGTACCTGGAGGAAGGCGAAGGCGGCCTCTCCGGCCAGCAACTGCACGACGCCTTCGAGCAATGCCTGCGCGAAGGGCACCTGGTGCCGATCTGCTTCGTCAGCGCGCGCACCGGCGCCGGCGTGAAGGAACTGCTGGAACTGTTCGAGAAACTGATGCCCAGCCCCGCCGAGGGCAACCCGCCGATGTTCGTGAAGGGCCGCGGC
>CAZTNB010000171.1:1472-6105 GCA_964614825.1 uncultured Gammaproteobacteria bacterium | reverse complement strand
CGCGCAACCCAACCTGCGGGGAACCCCATGCGCATCCACAGCATCCGTTTCGCGATCGCCCTGGCCCTGGCCGTGCCGCTGGCCGTGGCGCCGGCGTTCGCGCGCGAGTACGGCGACATCGACAAGGTCAATTCCGGCATCGGCATCGACGACGATTCCACCGCCGGCACCCTCGAGACCGTCAACGGCGGCATCACGATCGGCGATCGCTCGCAGGTGCGCAGCGCGGAGACGGTCAATGGCGGCATCCGCCTCGGCGACGGCGCCAGCGCCGATTCGCTCGAGACCGTCAACGGCGGCATCTCGATCGGCGCCAAGGGCGTGGTGCGCGACGATGCCGGCACCGTCAACGGCAGCATCCGCCTCGATCCCGACGCCAACGTCGGCGGCCGGGTCGAGACCGTCAACGGCGGCATCACCCTCGACCGCGCGCACGTCGGCGGCGGCATCGAGACGGTCGCCGGCGACATCGAGATCGGCGCCGGTTCGCGCGTCGAGGGCGGCATCACCGTGCGCAAGCCCACCGGCTGGAGCTGGGGCAAGCAGCGCACGCCGCGGGTGACCATCGGCGCCGGCGCCGTGGTCGAGGGCACGCTGCGCTTCGAGCGCGAGGTCGAGCTCTACGTGCACGACAGCGCCACCGTGGGCGCGATCGAGGGCGCCACGGCCAAGCGCTACAGCGGCGACGCCCTGCCCGACGTGGAGAAGTAGTCCGCGACGCACCGGTCGCCGACGAACGGGGACCCGCGCGGTGCGAGGCCCGGCTAGAATGCCGGGCCTCGCCACTTTCCGGAGCATCCCTCCATGCGTCGCCAGCTCCTCCTGGCAGCCCTGGGCCTCGCCCTCGCCGCCTGCAAGCCCGCCACCCCGCCCGCTGCCGAAGGCGTGGCCGATTCCCCGAGCCCGCCGCCGCCGCCGGCCGCGGCGCCGGCCCCGGCCAAGCCCTACAGCGAGGCCATCACCGCCGAGGTCTACAGCGGCTACCTCAAGGCCCTGGCCTCCGACGAGTTCGAGGGCCGCGGCCCCGGCAGCATCGGCGAGCGCGCCACCGTCACCTACCTCGAGGACCAGTTCAAGCAACTCGGCCTCAAGCCCGGCAACGGCGAGAGCTGGGTGCAGACGGTGCCGATGGTCGAGACCCGCGCCGATCCCAAGACCACGCTCGCGCTGACCGTGAAGGGCCAGCCGCAGTCGCTGGCCTTCGGCGAGCAGATGGTGGTGGGCACGCGCACCACCCAACCCGAGGTCAAGCTGGAGAACGCGCCGCTGGTGTTCGCGGGCTATGGCGTCAACGCGCCCGAAGCCGGCTGGAACGATTACGAAGGCCTCGACGTCAAGGGCAAGGTCGTGGTCGTGCTGATCAACGACCCGGGCTTCATCCGCAAGGACCCGGACCTGTTCAAGGGCCCGGCCATGACCTACTACGGCCGCTGGACCTACAAGTTCGAGGAAGGCGCGCGCCAGGGCGCCGCCGGCGTGCTGATCGTGCACGAGACCGAGGCGGCCGCCTACGGCTGGGAAGTGGTGCGCAACGGCTGGTCCGGCGCGCAGTTCGACCTGCCGCCCGAGGAGGACACCGAGCCGCGCCTGCCGATCCAGGGCTGGATCACCAGCGAGGTGGCGACCAGGCTGTTCGCCGACGCCGGGCTCGATTTCGAGGCGCTGCGCCAGGCCGCCGACCGTCCCGGCTTCAAGCCGGTGGCGCTCGACGCCACCTTGAGCGTGGACCTCAAGAGCACCGTGCGCCGCGCCAGCTCCGACAACGTGCTGGCGCTGCTGCCCGGCACCACGCGCAAGGACGAGGTGGTGGTCTACATGGGCCACTGGGACCACCTGGGCCGTTCCTTCGGCTCGCCCGACGGCGACAACATCTACAACGGCGCGATCGACAATGCGACCGGCGTGGCCGGCGCGCTGGCGATCGCCGGCGCCTTCGCGAAGCAGCAGCCGGCGCCGGAGCGCTCGGTGCTGTTCCTGATCCCCACGCTGGAGGAATCCGGCCTGCTGGGCTCGCGCTACTACACCAACCATCCGGTGGTGCCGCTGGCCAACACGGTGGCCGTGATCAACATGGACGCGTTGCCGGTGCAGGGCCGTTCGCACGACGTCGGCATCATCGGCAAGGGCCAGTCCGAGCTCGAGGACCTGCTGGCCGAGGTGGTCGCGCCGCAGGGTCGCGTGATCGGCAAGGAGGAGTCGCCGGAGAAGGGCTACTACTTCCGCAGCGACCACTTCAACTTCGCGCGCAAGGGCGTGCCGGCGCTGTACGCCAAGGCCGGCGTCGACCTGGTCGACGGCGGCGTCGAAGCCGGCATGGCCGCGGCCAACGACTACACGGCGAACCGCTACCACAAGACCAGCGACGAGTTCGATCCGGCGTGGAACTACGAGGGCACGCTCGAGGACCTCGGCGCCCTCTACGAAGTCGGCCGCCGCGTCGCCGCCGGCAGCAGCTGGCCGCAGTGGAAGCCCGAAAGCGAGTTCCGCGCCGCCGGCGAGGCCCTGCGCAAGGACGCCGCCGCCGCGGCACCGGCGCCCTGAATCGCGGGGCCGCCAGGCCCCGCCCTCGCGCCGATGACGGTCCCCGCGCTGTCCCTCTCCGTGGGAGCGGCTTCAGCCGCGACTGCGTGCGGCTTCGCAGTCGCGGCTGAAGCCGCTCCCACAGGGGCGGCGCGCGGGCCTGTCGTGCCGCCGGGACTTCGATGCAGCGCGATTGCAGCGCAAGACGCCTGCCGGAAACCCGATCGCGGCCCCGGCGCCGGGCGAAGTTACGCGTAGGTCAGGGCGTGGATCGGCGGCAGGCGGCATTCGGGCGCCTGCCAGCGCTCGCCCTGGTCCTCGCTCAGCCACAGGCCGCCGGTGGTCGAACCCATCGCCAGGCGCTCGCCACTGCCGTCGATCGCGAGGCCGTGGCGGTACACGAGGTCGTAGGCACCCTCCTGCGGCAGGCCCTGGACCAGGGTCTCGAAGCTGCGCGCGCCGTCGCGCGTGCGCGCCACCACCAGGCGCCCGTCCACCGGCACGCGGCACTGGTCCTTCACCGCCGGCACGAACCAGGCGATGTCGGGGTCGCGCGGGTGCACCGCGACGGCGAAGCCGAACACCGAGGGCGCCACGTTCGGCACGTCGTGCCAGAGCTGGCCGCCATCGACGCTGCGGAACACGGCGTTGTGGTGCTGCGCCCACAGGTGCTCGGGCGCGGCGGCGCACTGCACCATGCGGTGCACGTCCTGGATGGTGGGATCCTCGCGCCGCTCGGGCGGCATGAAATCGGCATACATGCCGCGCGCGGTGACCTCCCAGCTGGCCCCGCCGTCGCGGCTGCGCCACACGCCGCCGCAGGACACCGCCACGCGCAGCACGCGCGGGTCGCGCGGGTCGACGCAGATCGAATGGATGCCGGGCTGGTCGTAGCCGCCGCCCATCCAGTTGGCCCGCTCCGGCCGGTCCCACAGCGACTGCACCAGGTGCCAGCTCGCGCCGTGGTCGTCGGAACGGAACAGCCCGCCCGGAATCGTTCCCGCCCACAGCCGCCCGGGTTCGTGCTTGCCGCCGGTCTCCAGCGCCCACAGCAACTGCAACCTGGCCGGCGCCGGCGGCTTGCCATCGCCGGTGCTCACGGTCTGCCCCTCGCCGTACGCGGGCACCGCGAGTTCGGTCCAGGTGCGGCCCTCGTCGACGGAGCGCTGCAGCTTGGTGCCGAAGTGGCCGAGGTTGAGCGCCGCGTACCAGCTGCCGTCGCGCCCATCGACCAGGGCCAGGGTGACGTTGTCGCCCAGGAAGGCGTTGCGCGCGATGCGCCACGCGCCAGCCTGCCGCTGCAGCACGAACAGTCCCTTGCGGGTCGAGACCAGCAGGCGATCGGACATGCTCAACCTCCGGACAGGGCCTGCATCACGTAGACCTCGGATTGCGGCGCCAGCGGCACGCCCAGCGCGGTCTTGTCGGCGATGGCGTGGCCGTCGACGAACACGGCGACGTGGTGGCGCACGCTACCGTGCTCATCGAGCACGTAGCCGCGCAGGACCGGATGGCGCGCGAACACGGCGTCGAGCGTCGCATCGAGGGTGCCGCCCTCCACCTCCAGCGCCAGCTCGCGCGACGCGGCGGCGCCCGCCGGTTGCAGCCAGCGCGCCAGGCCCGATGCCAGCACCACCCTGGGCATGGCGCCCTCCCCGTCCGGTCGGCGAACGGGGCGCAGGGTAGTACCAACACGGGCCGTGCGGCAGTGCTGCCGGCCAACCGGACGAAGCCCGGCGCCGGCCCGCCTTCGCAAACAGGCAAATTCTGCCTATGCTCGGGGGCGGCCAGGGCCGCCGGATGGGTCCATGTCGCTGATTGCGGAGCTCAAGCGTCGCAAGGTCTTCAAGGTGGGCGCTGCCTACCTCGTGGTGGCGTGGCTGGTGGTCCAGGTCGGCGCCACGGTGGCGCCGCAGCTCGGGCTGCCCGAGTGGGCACCGCGGCTCATCACCCTGCTGGTGCTGCTGGGATTCCCGGTCTCGCTGGTGGTGGCGTGGATGGTCGACGTCACGCCCGAGGGTCTCAGGCTCGAATCCGCGCCGGTGGGCAACAAGCGCTTCTTCGGCATCGCCGCGGTGCTGGCCGCGCTCGCGGTGGGCTGGTTCCTGCGCGG
>CAZTNB010000171.1:0-1372 GCA_964614825.1 uncultured Gammaproteobacteria bacterium | reverse complement strand
ATCGGCACCGAGCTCGGCGTCGCCACCGTGGTCGAGGGCAGCGTGCAGCGCGCCGGCGACACCCTGCGCATCACCGCGCAGCTGGTGCGCACGGCCGACGGCAGCCACATCTGGTCCAAGAGCTACGACCGCAAGCAGGCCGACCTTTTCGCGATCCAGGACGAAATCGCCGGCGCGGTGACCGAAGCGCTGGTCGGCGCGCTGGTGCCCGAGGCCAAGGCCGCGATCGCGGCGGGCGGCACCACCGACCTCGCCGCCTACGACGATTACGCGCGCGGCCTGCAGGAGCGGCGGCGCGGCAATTACGAGAGCCTGCTGCTCGCCGAACAGGCGATGCGGCAGGCGATAGAGCGCGATCCGAAGTACGTGGACGCCATGCTCGGCCTGCTCGACGTGTGGCGCGACATGCTCGACACCGGCATGATCCTCCGGCCGGACTTCATCGCGCGCTCCGCCCCCTGGCTGGACCGGGTGGCGGCGCTGGCCCCCGACAACGCGACCTTGATGGCATACCGCGCGGAGCATGCGCGCGAGCAGGGCCGCGAAGCCGAAGCCATGTCGCTGTTCGAGCGCGCCATCGCCGCGGCGCCGGCCGACGCGGCGCTGCGTGCATGGTATGGCCAGTTCCTGCCCGGCACCGTCGATCCGCAGGCGCGGCTCGAGCAGTTCGACCGCGCGGCGGAGCTCGACCCGCTCAATGCCATGTATCACTTCAGCCGGGTGGGCGTGCTCGCACGGATGCAGCGTTACGACGAGTCGGAGCGCGCGGCGCTGCGCGCGGCGGCGCTGGACCCGGGCAACGTGACCGTGCTGACCGCGTTGGCCGACGTGGCCCTCCTGCGCGGCGACCTGGCCGGCTACCTCGTCGGTTATTTCAAGGCGCGGCGGATAGATTCCCGCGACCACGAAATCGCCGCGTCGCTCGCCCAGCGGCTGGACGAGATCGGCGAGCGCGATGCGGCTGACGCGTGGCTGGCCGAGGGGCGGCGCCTCAAGCCCGGCAACCTGCCGACGGAGGCCACCGCGGTGCAGGTCCACTTCGCGCGCGGCAACCACGAGGCCGCGCTGGCCGGCGCGCTGGCGATCGCACCACGCCATGACGAGGAGCGGCGCGGCGACTGGGTGAGCGCGATGTCCGCGGGCTGCCTCGCCGCGCACGAACTCGGGCGCACGTCCGAGCTGCTGGCGGCCATGGAGCGCGTGAAGGTGGTGCCGCCCGAGCTTTCGCCGCAGGGCTTCGAGGCCCTGGTGGGCCCGCGATACGACCTCCGCCACCAGTTCTCGCACGTGTCGCGCATCGCGCCCTGCCTGTTCGAGCCCGGCACGGCGGGTGCGGCCCGGCGCGAGCAGATGCTGCAGACGATCATCGCCC
>CAZTNB010000170.1:0-6151 GCA_964614825.1 uncultured Gammaproteobacteria bacterium | reverse complement strand
TCGTCGTGGTGGTCGTGCACCCGGGCTGGGTGCGGACCGAGATGGGCGGCGCCGAGGCCCCGCTGCTACCCGAGGAGAGCGTGCGCGGCCTGGTGAAACTGATCGAGCGCCTGTCGGCCAGCGACAACGGCCGCTTCTACGACTACCTCGGCGAGGAACTCCCCTGGTAACGCCCCCCGCATCCCGAAAAACCGGGGTCAGGAAAAACCGGGGTCAGAGTACAGTTTCCGCTGTGCACGGAAGCGCTGCACTCTGGCCTCGGCTTCGGAAACTGTACTCTGACCCCGGTTTTTCGGGCTATCCGGGCAGCGCCAGGGGCTTGTGCACGGTGATGTGCGCGGCGATGCACTGCCACTTGCCGTCGCGCTTGCGCCAGATGTCGGTGTAGCGGTTCACGCCGACGCGGCCGTCCTTCATCTCGAAAGCGTTCTCGGCGTGGATCAGCGCGATGTCGTCGTAGCGGCGGATGCGCACCTTGTCCACCGGGAACGACTTGATGTGCTCGGCGTACACCGGTCGCGCGAAGTCCGCCAGCGCGGCGGCGCGATCCTTGATCGAGCCGTCGCTGGACACCACCACGTAGTCGGGCGCGAGGTGCGCGGCGTACCAGGCCACGTCGGCCCTGCGGAACGCGTCGACGTAGGCCGCGTTGAGTTCGCGCAGCACCTCGAGGTCGTCGCCCTGCGGATCGCTGCCGGCCCACGGCGCATGCGCCGGCGCTTCGCCGGTCTGCACGGCGACCGGAACCTCGGGCCGGAACAGCGAATTCTGCCCGCTGACGAGCCGCCACTTCGTGCCGTCCCACGCGTACACGTCGGTGTAGCGCACCTTCCTGGCCTGCCCGTCCTTCGTCAACGCCTCGAACACCGCGTGGGTGACGGCCACGGAACCGTAGACACGCACCTGGACCTCGTCGCAGGACGCACCGGACAGGCGCGCTGGCTGGGTGAACGTGGCCAGGAAGGCATTGCGGTCCTGCCACGACCCGTCGCTCGCCGTGCGCACGAAGTCGGGGTGGACCAGATCGGCCATGAAGTCGTGGTCGCCGTCGACGAAGGCGTCGACGAAGCGATGGTTGATCGCGCGCAACTGCGCCGCCGCCAGTTCGGGCGCCGGCGGTGGTGCCGCGTTCGCGCTGCCCGCCACCGCGCAGGCGATCGCCAGCAGGGACTTGATCAATGGTGAGCGCATCTCCGGTTCCTCCTCAGGCGTCGCGGGCTGGCGCAGGGGCCGCGGACTTCCATGCCGGCATGCTGGCCAGCAGCGCGCGCGCCAGCTCGCGCGCGGCCTCGGGGTGCAGGCCTTGCTCGCGTTCGTAGTACGCGGCGTTGGCCTGCAGCACGTCGGCGTAGGGCTTGAGCCTGCCGCGGTCGTCGCCGCAGGTCGAGCAGTACGCGGAGTCGGGGTTGCCGCCGGCGAAGTCGGCCGGCGACTGCATCGGGAAGCCGCAGGAGCCGCAGGACACGCAGTGCGATTCGGACATGGTCTTGCTCCTTATGCGCGGATGAGTTCGAGCAGGTAGGCCTTCAGCTCGCGGCGCCGCGCGGCGACCACGCTGGCGCCCGGGCTGAACAGGTCGCGATGCATCAGGTAATGGTTGGTGAGCGCGATCCAGGTGTTGGCCAGCAGCGTGCGGTCGAGCTTGCGCACCCTGCCCTGCGCCAGCTCGCGCTCGTAGGCCTTGCGCAAGCGGAACGCGATGCCCGACTGCAGCGCGAAGATGCGCGCGCGCGCCGCCGGCGGCAGCGTCGCGGCCTCGCCCAGCAGGCGCGCGTAGAGCACCTCGTGTTCCGCCAGCGCGGCCAGGTGCGCGTCGAGCACTGCCGCCACCGCCGGCAGCTCGCCTTGCGCCGGCGCCAGCCGACGCGAAATCGCGTCGCCGATCTCCCGCACCACTTCGTCCACCAGCGCCTCGCGGCTGCGGAAATGCACGAACACCGTGCCGTGCGCCTTGCCGGAGGCCTTGGCAATGGCCGCGGTCGTGGCGCCCGCGAAGCCGTGCTCGGCCACCACGCGCAGCGCGGCATCGACCAGCTGGCGGCGCGTGGCCTGGCGCTGGGTGGATCGGCGGGCGGTGGGTCGTGCCGTATTCACTGAGTCACTACTCATTGAGTGTATGCTCATTATAGTCGCGACCCAGTGACTGTCAAGGCCGTTGCGCGGTCGATCGGCCTGCCCGGCAGCACCGTCATCGAGCAGCACGGTTGGGGTAACCACTCCCTGCGGACGCCGCCCCGCCTGGAGGAGCCACCCGATGTCGATCGTGCGCTGCGTTGCGTGGGTTGCGCTGTTGCTGGCGCCGGCTGCCGGGGCACAACTCCTCGGCACCGCTTTCAGCTACCAGGGCCAGTTGAAGGAATCCGGGCTCCCGGCGACGGGCCTCTACGACATGCAGGCCTGCCTCTACGCCGTGCCCGCGGGCGAGGCACCGCTGGCCTGCACGCCGGAGTTCGGCGACGTGCCGGTGGAAGACGGCCTGTTCGCGCTGGCGTTGGACTTCGGCAGCCAGCCGTACGTCGGCGAGCAACGATTCCTCGAGTTGCGCGTGCGGTCCGGCGCCGGCACCGGCGACTACTCGATCCTGGCGCCGCGCCAGCCGCTGCGCGCGGTACCCGAAGCGCTGCGCGCCGAGGCCGCCAGTGCCGCGCCGTGGTCCGGGCTCACGGGCGTGCCCGGCGGCTTCGCCGACGGGATCGATGGCGACAGCGGCGGCACCGTGACCGCCGTCGCCGCGGGCACCGGGCTCACCGGCGGCACCATCACCACGAATGGCGTGATCGGAATCGCGGACGGCGGCGTGGGTGCGGCGCAGCTCGCGCCCAACGCGGTGGGCCCGGCACAGCTCGCGCCGGGCTCGGTGGGCTACGCGCAGATCGACGCCAGCCAGGTCCAGGCCCGCATCTCGGGCACCTGCGGCCTCGGCGCCTACGTGCGCGGCATCACCGCCGACGGCGGCGTGATCTGCGCCGACGTGCCGGGCCTCACGGCCGTGAGCATCGTCGACGATCCGGCCAACCGCGTCGGCGAGGCCACCTCCATCGCGATCGGTGCCGATGGCCTGCCGATCATCGCGTACCGCGACGTCACCGCGCTGGCGCTCAAGGTCGCCAAGTGCGCGAACGCGGCCTGCATCGGCGCCTCCACGGTCACCACCGTGGACGATCCCGCCAACGACGTGGGGCGGTACCCGTCCATCGCGATCGGTGCCGACGGGCTGCCGGTGGTCAGCTACTACGACAACACGGCCGGAACCCTGAAAGTCGCGCGGTGCGCCAATGCCGATTGCACCGGTGCGGCCACCATCGCCACCGTGCACGACCCGGCGAACGATGTCGGCGCGTACGGCGCGATCGCCATCGGCGCCGACGGCCTGCCCGTGATCAGCCATTACGACGTCACCGCCTCCACCCTGCAGGTGGCCAAGTGCAACGACGCGGCGTGCACGGCGCCGGCGACGATCACCACCGTCGACGACCCCTTGAATGCCGTGGGCGCCTGGACCTCCATCGCCGTCGGCGTGGACGGCCTGCCGGTGATCAGCTACCGCGACCTCAGTGCCGGCACGCTCAAGGTCGCGCAGTGCAGCAACAGCGCCTGCACCGGCACGGCAACCACGACCACGGTGGACGATCCGGACAACAACGTCGGCGCCGACTCCGACATCGCCATCGGCGCGGACGGCAATCCGGTGGTCAGCTACTGGGACCAGACGGCGCAGGCGCTGCGGGTGGCCAAGTGCGTCGATGCCGCCTGCAGCAGCCCCGCCATCGTCACCGTGGTCGACGACCGCGCCAACAGCGTGGGCTACTACACCTCGATCGCGGTCGGCACCGATGGCTTGCCGGTCGTGAGCTACTGGGACGCCACGGCGGGTGCGCTGATGGTGGCGCGATGCGCGAATCCGGCCTGCACCGGCGCGGCCACGATCACCACCGTGGACAACCCGCCGACCAGCGTGGGCCTCTTCACCTCGGTCGCGATCGGCGCCGACGGCCTGCCCGTGGTCAGCTACTTCGACACCAGCGCGGGGCTGCTCAAGGTCGCGCGGTGCGGGTCGCGGAACTGTCGATGAGCGCGGGCGCGTTGCGCGGCATCGTGCTGGCGCTCGTCCTGGCGGGGGCGCCATGCCTGGGGCCGGGAGCCGCCGGCGCGCCCGCGGACGCGGGACGCGGGCACATGTCGACACTGGCGGCGGCACCGGCGCCGGGCGATGGCCCCGGCGATGCCTATCGCGTGGATTCGTACGTGATCGGCGCCGGTGGCGGTCATTCGAGCGCCGGAATCCTCGAGCTCACCGGCACCGCGGGCCAACCCGACGCCGGCAGCGGGGTTCCCGCCACCGGCGGTCGCTTCGCCGTCGCCGGCGGCTTCTGGCCCGCGGTGGCTGCGCCTGCGCTGCGGCCCGATCCGGTGTTCGCCGATGGCTTCGAGCAGTAGCCGCGCCCGGCCACGACGGAAACAGCGAAAAGCACCCTTGGAAGGGGGCCCGAACGCGCAAGCGACACGGGGAAATGGCCGCTTTTCCACGCCGGCCCCGCTTCCACCCTGCGGCCGGCTTGTGGCCATCGGCAGGCTCGGCTAGGGTTGGCCGCGGCCCGCGACCTGCGGTCGTGGCCAGAACGCGCCTTCCGCCACCGCCGCGGACGGGCCCAGGATCAGCGTACATTCCGGAGAGTCATTCCATGCTTTTCAAGCGCGTCAAGTCGCTGGACCAGATCCTTGCCACGGCCGAGAAGAAGAGCCTCAAGCGCCAGCTCGGGCCGTTGCAGCTGACCTTGCTCGGCGTTGGCGCCATCATCGGCACCGGCATCTTCGTGCTCACCGCGGAGGCAGGCCAGAAGGCCGGCCCCGCCATGATGATCGCCTTCGTGATCGCCGCGGTGGTCTGCGCCCTGGCGGCGCTGGCCTACGCCGAGCTGGCTTCGATGATCCCCGTATCCGGGTCCGCCTACACCTACACCTACGGCGTGCTGGGCGAGGGACTGGCGTGGATCGTGGGCTGGGCGCTCGTCCTCGAGTACGCGGTCGCCGCGGGCGCGGTCTCGGTGGGCTGGTCGGGCTACATGAACGGCCTGCTGATCAGTGCCGGCTTTCCACTACCGGAATTCCTGCGGACCGGACCCTACGACGGCGGCACCTTCAACCTGCTGGCCTTCCTGATCGCCCTGGCGGTGACCGTGCTGCTGGTGATCGGCACCTCCAAGAGCGCCAAGGTGAACTCGATCCTCGTGGCGATCAAGGTGGTCGCGCTTTCCGCCTTCATCGTCATCGCCCTGCCGGCGGTGAAGGACCCGAACTTCGAGCCCTTCATGCCCACCGGCTGGGGCAGCCCGATGGGCGGCATCGGCGTCCTCGGCGCCGCGGCCTCGATCTTCTTCGCCTATGTAGGCTTCGATGCGGTTTCCACCGCCGCCGAGGAAACCCGCAACCCGAACCGCAACATCCCCATCGGCCTGATCGGCTCGCTGGCCGTGTGCACCGTGTTCTACCTGCTGGTCGGCTACGCCGCCGTCGGCTCGGTCGGCTCGCAGCCGATGATGGGGCCGGACGGGGTTGCCCTGCTGCCGGGCAGCGCGGAACTGGCCGCGGCCTGCAAGGGCTCCGAAGCCCTGGTCTGCAGCAAGGAGCCGCTGGCCCACGTGCTGCGCCTGCTCGGCTTCGAGAGCTGGGGCAACGCCATCGGCATCGCCGCCGCGCTGGCCCTGCCGTCGGTGATCCTGATGATGCTGTTCGGCCAGACCCGCATCTTCTTCACCATGTCGCGCGACGGCCTGCTGCCCAACGCGCTGTCGAAGATCCACCCCAGGTTCCACACCCCGCACGTCATTACCCTCATCACCGGCGTGGCGGTGTCGCTGTTCGCCGCGATGTTCCCGGTGGGCATCCTGGCCGACATCTCGAACTCGGGCACGCTGTTCGCGTTCCTGATGGTGGCGGTGGGCGTGATGATCCTGCGCAAGACCCAGCCCGACCGCCCGCGCCCGTTCCGCACGCCCATGGTCTGGGTGGTCTGCCCGCTGGCGATCGCCGGCACCCTGCTGCTGTTCTTCAACCTGTCGATGTACACCATCAGCCTGTTCGTCGGCTGGGCGGTGATCGGCATCATCTTCTACTACGCGTACGGCTATCGGCGCAGCCACCTGGCCAACAA
>CAZTNB010000169.1:0-6188 GCA_964614825.1 uncultured Gammaproteobacteria bacterium | reverse complement strand
CGAAGGTGACGTTGCCGTTGTTGTCGGCGACCTTGCGCGACAGCGTGATCGGGCAGCCCTGGGCGTCGGTGGCCAGTGGCAGCGCCAACTGGTTGGGGGCGCTGCTGCTCACCAGAAAGTCGTTGAGGGTGCCGATGCGGCGCGCGCCGCCGAGCGCGCCACCACCATCGTCGCCGCTGCCGGGCTCGATGACCGGCGCGCCCTCGATCTGCACGATCGCGCCCGGGATCGGATCGCCGTTGGGCTTGCGCACGCGCACCGTGATCCGCCAGCGCTCCGTCGGCAGCAGGCTCACCGAGTCGTTGATCGCGCCCTGCTGCAGGACCGTGGGCTGCCCCAGCGTGTTGGTGCCGCGGCCCACCAGCCGGGCCCGGCCCTGCGCCGATTGGCCGGCGGTCATGGCCAGCGTGCCGGGCGCCCGCGCTTCCATCGCGTAGCTGTTCGAGCCGCCGGCCTCGACCACCTGCGTCGAGCCCAGCGGGAAGACCTCGCCGTTGTTGCCGAAGTACCAGAGCGAGAGGTCGTTTGGCGGCGATTCGTTGGCGCCTACCGCCACGCTGCCGCTCACCTGCATGCGCTGGCCGGGACGCGGCGTGTTCGCCGGGGGTTGGGTGATGCCGATGTTGAAGGGGCTGGCCAGGCGCGGCAGCACCCGCATCGTGGTGTCGAGCTGGTTCACCACCACCTTGCCGACCTTGTTCACCACGCGCACGCGCGCGTTCGCCGGCAGCGGCACGGGCCGGTCGGTCGGAATGACGAAGCGGCCGGAATAGTTGCTGCCGGAGACCGTGACCGGTCCGGCCACTGCGCCGTTCTCGTACAGCACGGTCACGGTGCCGGGCGTGAGCCCGGCGACCTGGAAGCGGATCGACTGCCCGGCATGGAACGTGGTGCCCTGCGGGGTGAAGCTCACGCCGCCGAGCGCGGTGAATGCGGTGTAGCCGACCACCGAGCCGCCGCCGCCGATCTGGCTGATCGTCTTGAGCCGCATCTTGCCGCTGCCCACCGGCAGGGTCGGCAGCACCTGGCTGACCGAAATCCTGCCCGTGGCGTTGCTGGCCAGCGTGGCGATGTTGGTCGCCGGGTTGCCGACGAACTCCAGGGTGTAGCTGGTCGACGGCGACAGACCGCTGGCGACCACCTTGACCGTGGCCCCGGGACCGCCGCTGGCGGGCGAGACCGTGAGCACGGCGGCCACGGCTGGCATGGCGAGGGCAGCGAACACGATGGCCGCACCAAGACGAAGCGCGTACCGGAACGTCGAAGTCAGTCGCAAGGGCATGGCGGTCTCCTCCCGTTGCCTGCTCCACACCGAAAGCGCGGCAGCGGGGCCATTCGTGTGCGGATTCGGCGCGGATGACCCGGACGCCGTGCTTTCCGGGTGGAGGAATCGAGCGCGGCGTTGGCCGCATCGGTGCGTGGAGGAGACGTGAAACCGACCTTCGCGTTACTGGAACAGACTGCCCGATCGGTGCGCCGCCGCGTTGCGCGACCCCCGACCCTGTGGCACCGTCCCGCCCAGCGTCGCGGACGGCAGGGACCCATGGAGCTGACCGAGCTGATCCACGCTGCGCGCGCCGGCAGCAAGCCGGCCTCGGACCGGCTCTTCGCCCTGGTCTACGACGACCTGCACCGGCTCGCCGCGCGCCAATTGCAACCGCTGGGCGGGATGGCCACCACCTCGCTGGTGCACGAGGCCTACCTCAAGCTGGCGCGCCCGGCTGCGCTCGATCTCAACGACCGCCAGCACTTCTTCGCGGTGGCGGCGCGCGCGATGCGCCAGATCGCGATCAACCACATCCGCGAGCGCCTCGCCGCCAAGCGCGGCGGCGGCGCCGCGGTCACCACGCTGGGTGCCGCCGACGCCGTGGCCGACGAGGCGCGCGCCAGCGAGTTGCTGGCGCTCGATGCCGCGCTGGAACGCCTCGCGGCCGCCGATCCGCGGCTGGCGCAACTGGTGGAGCTGCGCTTCTTCGGCGGCATGGACCTCGACGAAGCCGGCGCGGCGATCGGCCTGTCGCCCTCGACGCTCAAGCGCGACTGGCGCAAGGCGCGCGCCTTCCTGCATGGCGCCATCGGGGGCGACGCGTCGTGAGCGACACGCGCCTGCTGCAGTACTTCGATGCGTTGGCCGATCTGGACGCCGACGCACGCGCGGCACGCCTGCACGCGCTGGCAGCCGACGATCCGGCCCTGGCAGCGGCCTTGCGCCGGATGCTGGCGGCGGACTCGGGCGGCGCCGGCCTGCTCGACGGCGCCCTCGCCGACGCGGTGCCGCCCGAAGCCGTGTCCGCCGACCGCAGCGGCCAGGATCTCGGCCCCTGGCACCTCGCGGAGCGCATCGGGCGCGGCGGCATGGGCGAGGTCTATCGCGCGCAGCGCCGCGATGGCGGTTACGCGCAGACCGTGGCGCTCAAGCTCCTGCGCCGCGGCCTCGACAGCGAGGACGTGCTCGGCCGCTTCGCCCAGGAGCGGCGCATCCTCGCGCGCCTCGAGCACCCGGGCATCGCGCGCCTGATCGACGGCGGCATGAGCGCCGATGGCTTGCCGTGGCTGGCCATGGAGCTGGTCGAGGGCCAGCCGCTCACGCGCTATGCCGAGCATCGCGCGTTGGGCCTGCGCGCGCGGGTGCAGTTGCTGTTGCAGGTGTGCGAGGCCCTGGACTACGCCCATCGGCGCCTCGTGATCCATCGCGACCTCAAGCCTTCGAACGTGCTGGTGGCCGGCGACGGCAGCGCCAAGCTGCTCGACTTCGGCATCGCCAAGCTGCTCGACCAGCCCGAGGGCGAGGCCCTCACCGGCACCGGCGTGCGCGTGCTCTCGCCGGCCTACGCCGCCCCCGAGCAACTGGCGGGAGAGCCGGTGGGCATCGCGACCGACGTCTACGCCCTGGGCCTGTTGCTCTATGAACTGCTCACGGGCGAGTTGCCGCACGGCCGACGCGGTGGCGCCCTGGCCGAACTCTCGCGCGACCTCGCCGCCGAGCCCGAGCGGCCCAGCGCCAACCTGCGCCGGCGCACCGGCAGCGGCGGCACGCTGTCGGCGCGGATGCTGGAGGGGGATCTCGACACGGTGGTGCTCAAGGCGCTGGCGGCCGAGCCGGACCGGCGCTACGCCTCGGCTGCGGCGCTCGCCGAGGACCTGCGACGCTGGCTGGACGGCCGGCCGATCGCGGCGCGGCCCGACACGCTCAGCTACCGCCTCGGCAAGTTCGTGCGCCGCCACCGCGGCGGCGTGCTGGCCTCGCTGGCGACCCTGGTGGCGCTGGTGGCGGCGCTGGGCATCGCCTTGTGGCAGGCGCGCGAGGCGCAGCAGCAGGCCGAGCGCGCCGAGCGCGAGGCCGCCAATGCGCGCGAGATGACCCAGCGCGCGCGCCGGGTCAAGGATTTCCTGATCTCGGTCTTCGCCCAGGAGGATCCGATCCGCCGCGATGCGCGCGGGCCGCTGACCATGCAGGACGCCTTCGAGGACGCGTTGCGCCGCATCGACACCGAAATGGCCGACGATCCGGCGCTGCAGGGCGACCTGCTCGACGACTTCGGCGAGATCGTGACCTCGAAGGGCGACTTCGTCCGCGCGCAGGGCATGCTCGATCGTGCCCTGGCGCTGGCCGAGTCCAGCCGTGGCCCCGACGACCCGGCCGTGGCCGAGGCCCTGGTCAACCTGGCTGCGCTGAACTCCTATCGCGGCGAAGTGGCGGCGGCCAAGCCGCTGCTCGTTCGCGCGGTGGCGATCCTGGAGCCGCGGGTCGGCGAGGATCCCGCCAGCCTCGCCAACGCGGTGATGTCGCTGGCGGCGGTGCTGCGCAACGAGGGCGACCTGGCCGGGGCGATCGCGCACACCCAGCGCGCCATCGACCTGTTCACCGCCGCCGACCCGGAGGGGCAGGGGCTCCTGGTCGCGATGCAGAACCTGGCGGTGATGTACCTCGACCGCGGCGACTATGCCGAATCCGAGCGCCGCGTGCGCGAGGCGATGGCGCTGGTCGAGGCGCGCCATGGGCCCGACGCGCCGGGACTGATCAACCTGCTGGCGACGCTGGAATCCATCGCGGACCAGCAGGGGAAACCCGAGGAAGAAAAGGCCCTGGGCGAGCGCCGCCTCGCGATCGCGCGCAAGGCCTTCCCCGGCGACCATCCCTGGACCGCCGCGGCGCTCACCGAGACCGGGTGGTTCCTCGCCCGCGATGGCGATCATGCCGCCGGCGAGGCGCGCATCGCCGAGTCCATTGCCATGTACGAGCGCCTCGGCGGCCTCGACGTGGATGCGATCTCGGCGTACCGCCGCCTCGCCATGAGCCAGAACCGGCGCAAGGACGCGGCCGCCGCGAGCGCGACCATGGGCACCGCCGCGGCGCTGTGCCGCCAGAGCGCGATGGTCGGGAACCTGCTGTGCCTCGTGGTGCGCGCCAATGCCATCCAGCTTTCGGCACCGCTCGCGGCCACGCCGGAGATGGTCGCGGAGGCGCAGGCCATCGCCGACATCCTCGCCGCCAACTTCGGCCCGCGCATCGACGAAGTCGCCCAGGCGCTGGAGGCCAAGGCCACCGCGCAATGGGCGCTCAAGCAGGGCGCGGCCGCGCGCGCGACCCAGAACGAGGCACTGGCGATCTTCCGCGAGGTCTACGGCACCGACCACGAGCAGGTCCGCCGCGCCCAGAAGCGGCTCGACGCCATGGCCGAGCCAGCGTCGAGGACCTGACGCCGGCCCGCAGCCGCGGCCCTGCGCATGGGGTGCCGCAGCGGGCCACCCATCTCGCGAGCAGGTTTCGCGCGCGTGGCCCCTGCGGCATCGTTTCGTCGTGGGAGGTGAAAGGACCGTGATCGGCGATCGCGGCCGATGCAGACCTCGCACCATCCGGAACGGAATGCCCGCATGCCCGACGCACGCTCCCGGAACCAGGGCCACCGCGCGATTGCCGTGGCAGGCGCTCTGTGTCAGCTTCGCATCGAAGCCGGCGCTCGGAGTGGCGATGGGCGAGGTGACCGAACTCATCGTGGCGGCGCGAAGCGGCGACCGGCAGGCGGCCGATCGCCTGTACGCCGCGGTGTATGCCGACCTGCACCGGATCGCCGAGCGCCAGGTCGCGCGCTGGCGGGGCAATGGCATGCAAGCCACCTCGCTGGTCCATGAGGCGTATTTCCGCCTCGCCCGGCCCGACGCCTTGCAGCTCACCGATCGCGAGCATTTCTTCGCCGTGGCCGCGCGCGCCATGCGCCAGCTGGTGGTGGACCACGCGCGCCACCGCGCGGCCGCCAAGCGCGGCGGCGGCCAGGCCGTCGAAACGCTGGACGATGCCCAGTCCGATCCCGGCAGCTTCCAGCGCGATGCCGACGTGCTGGCGCTCGACCAGGCGCTGGGCCAGCTCGCCGAACTCGATCCGGACCTGACCCGGCTGGTGGAGATGCGCTTCTTCGCCGGGCTCGACCTGGCCGAGATCGCCGAGGTGACCGGCCGCTCGGAGCGCTCGCTCAAGCGCGACTGGCGCCGCGCGCGCGCGTTCCTGCATGCGCAGCTGGGCGGCGAGCCCGGCCCGGTGCCGGTCGATGCGAACTGACGATGCACGCCGACGACCCCGGTCGGATGCACCCCTCTCCCCCCGGGAGAGGGGCCGGAGGTGAGGGTCCGGGATTGCGGCGACGGTGGACAAGCCCCGTACCCTCATCCGGCGCTTCGCGCCACCCCGGAACATGTCCGGGGCAGGCTCTACTCCCGGTGGGAGAAGGAAATCGTGGCAACTAGCGAGTTCGATCGATGAGCCATGACCCGAACCGCTGGAAGCGCGCCAGCGAGCTGTTCGATGAACTGCTCGACCTCGACGAGGCCGCGCGCGCGGCGCGGATCTCGCAGTTGCACGGCGAGGATCCGGCAATCGCCGCCGAGGTCGAGCGCCTGCTCGCCGCCGACCGCGGCAGCGGCCTGCTCGACCATGGCGTGGGCGCGATGGCGCCGACCGTGGTCGAGGGCCTGAGCGCGCAGTCGCCGGATGCCGAGCCTGGGGCGGCGCCCGGCGACACCATCGGCCCGTTCCAGCTGCAGCGCCTGCTCGGCCGTGGCGGGATGGGCGAGGTGTATCTCGCGCAGCGCAGCGACAGCGGCTTCGTGCAGCAGGTCGCGCTGAAGCTCCTCAAGCGCGGCATGGACAGCGACGAGATCGTGCGCCGCTTCGTGCAGGAGCGGCGCATCCT
>CAZTNB010000168.1:0-6203 GCA_964614825.1 uncultured Gammaproteobacteria bacterium | reverse complement strand
CGAGCAGCGAGGTCTTGCCGTGGTCGACGTGGCCCATGATGGTGACGACCGGCGGGCGCGGCTGCGCCTCGCCCTCGGGGCTGGCCTGCGCCACCAGCTGGCTCTCGGCGTCGGTCTCGACCGCCTTCACCGCCTTGTGGCCCAGGTCCTCCACCACCAGCACCGCGGTGTCGTGGTCGAGCGTCTCGTTGATGGTCGCCATCACGCCCATCTTGAACAGGGCCTTGACCACGTCGGCGCCCTTGACCGCCAGCTTGGCGGCCAGGTCGCCCACGGTGATGCCCTCGCCGATCGCCACTTCGCGCACGGTGGGCGCGGTGGGACGCGAGAATCCGTGCACGCCGCCCGAGGAACGCTCCACCGCCTTGGGGCGGCCGGGCTTCTTGCGCGTGCGGCGCGCGGCGGCGCCACCGTCGGCCAGGTGCAGCTGGCCGTGGAGGAAGCGGCCGACCTGCGGGTCGGCGGTCGCGACCTCGTCGTCCTGCATCTGGTGCGAACCGTGCACGCCCTTGTGGCGCTTGGGCTGGTCGCTGTCGCGCGCGCCTTCCTTGCGCGCCGGCGCCGGCGGATGGTGGCCCTTGGCTTCGCCTTCCTTGCGCCGCGCGGCGCCGTCGCCCGCGCGCTTGCTCTCTTCCTCGGCGGCGATGCGCGCCGCTTCCTCGGCCTTCTTCCGCGCCTCTTCGGCCTTGCGCGCCTCGTCCTCGAGGCGGCGCTTCTCGTCGGCCTCGCGCAGGGCCTTTTCCTCGGCCGCGCGCCGCGTCTCCGACTCGTTGAGCAGGCGCAGCGCTTCGTCGCGCTCGGCCGTCGCCGCGTCGGTCGGCTGGTCCTCGTTCATGACGCTGCGCTTGACGTAGGTGCGCTTCTGCCGCACTTCCACGTTGACGGTCTTGCCCTTGGCCGCGCCCGAGGACACGGTCAGTTCGCTGACCTTCTTGCGCCGCAGCGTGATCTGCTTGGGACCGGCGTCTTCCTCGACCGGCGTTTCCTTCTTGCCGTGGGTACGGCGCAGGAAGCCCAGCAGCTTCACCTTCTCGGTGCTGGTCACGATCTGGTCGGGGCCGGAGAACTTCATCCCGGCCTCGGCAAGCTGCTCCAGCAGCTTGTCCACGGACAGGGCCAGTACGTTCGCCAGCTGTTTTACCGTTACGTCCGACATTCGATCCTCTCCGCGAATCCCCGCGCGTCACTCATGTGCCGCCCGCTTCCGCCCGCGCTTGAACCGCGTGCGGCCATCCCTGGTCCCTCGACGCGGGCGCCGTCCTCGGCGCCCCGACCCGCGCGCGCGTCGCCGCGCGCCCCGGGCTCAGGCACCCTGCTCCAGCTTGGCGATCAGCGGGGCGCGCGCAGCCATGATCAGCTGCGCGGCGCGCGTCTCGTCCATGCCCTCGATGTCGATGATGTCGTCGACGGCGAGGTCGGCCAGGTCCTCCAGCGAGCGCACGCCGCGCTCGGCCAGGGTGTAGGCCGTTTCCTCGTCCATGCCTTCGAGCGTCACCAGCTCGTCCGAGGGCTTGTTCTCGTCCAGCACTTCCTCGGCGACGATCATCTGCGTGAGCAGCGCGTCGCGCGCGCGGGCGCGCAGCTCGGCCACCACGTCCTCGTCGAACTCCTCCACCGACAGCAGCTCCGACTCCGGCACGTAGGCGATTTCCTCGATCGAGGAGAAGCCTTCCTGCACCAGGATCGAGGCGATCTCGGCGTCCACTTCCAGCTTGTCCTGGAACAGCTGGCGCGCCGCTTCCTGCTCGGCCTCGCTCTTGGCGGTGACGTCGGCCTGGGTCATGACGTTGAGCTGCCAGCCGGTCAGCTTGCTGGCCAGGCGCACGTTCTGGCCGCCGCGGCCGATGGCCTTGGACAGTTCGGTCTCGGCCACCGCGATGTCCATCGAGTGCTTCTCTTCGTCGACGATGATCGACTCGACCTGCGCCGGCGCCATCGCGTTGATCACGAACTGGGCCGGGTTGTCGTTCCACAGCACGATGTCGACGCGCTCGCCGTTGAGCTCGTTCGACACCGCCTGCACGCGGGAGCCGCGCATGCCGATGCAGGCGCCGATCGGGTCGGTGCGGTTGTCGTTGGCCTTGACCGCGATCTTGGCCCGGTCGCCCGGGTCGCGCGCGGCGCCCATGATGGTGACCAGGCCCTGGCCCACCTCGGGCACCTCGAGCTTGAACAGTTCCATCATGAACTCGGGCGCGGTGCGCGAGACGAACAGCTGCGGGCCGCGCGCCTCGGCGCGCACCTCGAACAGGTAGCCGCGCAGGCGGTCGCCGGGGCGCACGTTCTCGCGCGGGATGGCCTTCTCGCGCGGGATGAACGACTCGGCGTTGCCGCCGAGGTCGACGTAGATGTTGCCGCGCTCGACGCGCTTGACGATGCCGGTGACCAGCTCGCCGACGCGATCCTTGAACGCGTCCACCACCTGGGTGCGCTCGGCCTCGCGCACGCGCTGCACGATCACCTGCTTGGCGGCCTGGGCCTGGATGCGGCCGAACTCGGCGTTCTCGACCTGCTCCTCCAGCCAGTCGCCGACCTGGGCGTCGGGCTTGACGTCCACGGCGTCCATCAGCCGGAGCTGCCGGTCCGGCGACTCCATCACCACGTCGTCGGCCACCACCTCCCAGCGCCGGAAGGTCTCGTAGTCGCCGGTCTTGCGGTCGATGGCGACGCGCATGGCGACGTCCTCGGAGTAACGCTTCTTGGCGGCGGAGGCCAGCGCGGCTTCCATCGCGTCGAAGATCACGTCCGCGGCCACGCCCTTCTCGTTGGCGACCGCATCGACTACCAGCAGGATTTCCTTGCTCATCGCTCTCGCTCCCGAAGCACCGGCCGCGACTAGCCGGCCTTCCGCACTGGGCGCCGCGCATCGGAGGACGCGCGCGCGCCGGTTGAACCTACTTGCGTTTCCGGCCTGGCTTGCGCCCGCCGGTCTCCCATTCGTGCAGCAGCTGCGCCTTGAGCACGTTGCCGTGCTCGAACGCCACCGCGACGCCGTCCTGCTCGATCGTGATCCGCTCGCCCTCGACGGCGCGGATCGGGCCCTGCAGCCGGCGGCGTCCGGCCAGCGGCAGGTTCAGCGTCACCTTCGCGTTCTGCCCCAGGTAGCGGGCGAACTGCGCCGGCGTGAACAGCGGCCGATCGACTCCGGGCGACGACACCTCGAGGGTGTAGCGGCCCGCGATCGGGTCCTCCAGGTCCAGCACCGCGCTGACTTCGCGGCTCACCGCTTCGCAATCGTCCAGCGTGACCGCGCGTCCCGGCGCGTCGATGTACATCCGCAGCAGCGGGTTGCCCTGCCCGCCCGCGAGTTCGATGCCGAGGCATTCGAGGCCCAGCGCGGCGGCCACCGGCGACAGCAAGCGCGTGAGTTCGTCCTGCTTCAACGCAACGCTCCCACGGAATTCCGGGGTCCAGAAACGCAAAACGGCGGGCCCGGGGCCCACCGTCTCGTGCGCGGATCGAGTCCGCGTTCGGGGTTTGGTGGCCTCCCGTTGCCTGCCGATCTCGCGCCCGGGAAGGCTCGCGGAACCGGCAGCGCCGGGCGCCGCGCTGGCGGGCGCGACGCCTGGCGCCAACGAAAAAGGCTCCGCACGGGAGCCTTTTCCATGGGCATTGGTAGCGGGGGTAGGATTTGAACCTACGACCTTCGGGTTATGAGCCCGACGAGCTGCCAGACTGCTCCACCCCGCATCAGGCGGACGCGAATCATAGGGGCGACCAGGGGGAAGATCAACCCCGAACCTCGATTCCCGCGATCAGCGGGTGACGGCCTCGAGGCACCTGTGTCCCGCCAGCCGGGGGCGAAACATCATGTGCCGCGACTAGCGGGTGACGGCCTCTAGGCACCTGTGTCCCGCCAGCCGGTGGCGAATCACCATGTGCCGCGATCAGCGGGTGACGGCCTCGAGGCACCAAGCCATCAGCGGCCCACCCAGCACGCCCAACGCCAGCAACCCCAGCCCGTTCGCCGACAGCACGAAGCGGAACGGCATGTCGTTCGGCAGCGCCAGGGGCTCGGCGGTGGCGGGCTCGTCGAAGTACATGACCTTGATCACGCGCAGGTAGTAGAAGGCGCCGATCACGGCGAACACGCCGGCGCAGATCGCCAGCCACAGGTGGCCGGAATCCACCGCGGCCTTGAGCACCTGGAACTTGGCGATGAATCCGACCCAGACCGGCACGCCGGCCAGCGAGGCCATCACCATCAGCATGATCATGGCGTACCAGCCGTTGCGCTGGTTGAGGCCGCGGAAGTCCTCGATCTCCTCGGCCTCGAAGCCGGAGCGCGACAGCAGCACGATCATGCCGAAGGCCGCCACCGTGGTGATCGCGTAGGTGATCGCGTAGAAGGTGGCGGCGGCGTATCCGGCCGGGGTGCCGTTGACCAGGCCCAGCAGCAGGAAGCCGATGTGCGAGATGGTGGAGTAGGCCAGCATGCGCTTGAGGTTGGTCTGCGCGATCGCGACCAGGTTGCCGATCGCCAGCGACAGCAGCGCCAGCACCGAGAACATCGGTTGCCAGTCGGCGGCGAGGCCCGACAGGCCGTCCTCCATCAGCCGGTAGGCCATGCCGAAGGCGGCCACCTTGGGCGCCCCGGAGATGAACAGGGTCACCGCGGTGGGCGAGCCCTGGTACACATCGGGGATCCACATGTGGAACGGCGCGGCGCCGAGCTTGAAGGCGACGCCGACCACGATGAAGGTCAGGCCGAAGGCCAGCAGGGTGCGGTCGTAGGACACCGCGACCTTGGCGTGGATCTGCGCCAGGTCCAGCGTGCCGGTGGCGCCGTAGATCATCGACATGCCGTACAGCAGCATGCCGGAGGCCAGGGCACCCAGCACGAAGTACTTGATCGCCGCTTCCGACGCCAGGCGCGAATCGCGGTCCAGCGCGACCAGCGCGTACGACGACAGCGCCAGCAGTTCCAGGCCAAGGTACACCGTGATCAGGCTGCCGGCCGACACCAGCACCATCATGCCCAGCACGCCGCTCAGCGACAGCACGTAGAACTCGCCCTGGAACAGCGAATGCGACTTGAGGTAGGGCTTGGCGTACACGAACACGGCGATGGTCGCGACGTAGATGGCGAGCTTGAGCAGGTCGCCGAACTCGTCGCGCACGAACATGCCGCCGAAGGCGCGCATGGCCTCGATCGGCCCGTCGCCGGCGGGGCCGTGCGGGCGCAGGGTCAGGATCGCCGCGAACACCAGGGTCGCGATCGCGAGGAAATGGGTCAGCCCGCGCCGCGGCTGCTCGATGAACAGGTCGATCAGCAGCAGGGCGCAGATCGCGCCGAGCATGAAGCACTCGGGCGTGAGGGCGGCAAGGTCGGTGGCGGCGAGCATCGCTGGCGTATCCTCAGGCCTTGCCCAGCAGCAGTTGCTGCACGATCGCCGCGATCGGCGCTTCCATCAGGTCGGTGAGCGGCTTGGGCCAGATGCCCAGCGCCAGCACGCCGGCGGCGAAACCGCCCAGCACCCAGGCCTCGCGCGCGCTGAGGTCCTTGAGCTGCGCCACCTGCGCGTTGGCGACGTCGCCGAAGATCACCCGCTTGACCAGCCACAGGGTGTAGGCCGCGCCCAGCACCAGGGTGAGGCCCGCGCCCAGCGCGTACCAGATGTTGGCCTGGAAGCTGGCCACGATCACCATGAACTCGCCGACGAAGCCGCTGGTCGCGGGCAGGCCGCAATTGGCCATCGAGAACAGGACGAAGAAGGCGGCGAACCACGGCATGGTGTTCGCCACGCCGCCGTAGTCGCGGATCATCCGGCTGTGCACGCGGTCGTAGAGCACGCCGACGCAGGAGAACATCGCGGCGGACACGAAGCCGTGCGAGATCATCTGCACCATCGCGCCCTGCAGGCCCAGGCGCGCCGCGTCGAGGTTGCCCTGCTCGCGCGCCAGCGCGAAGGCGATGAAGGTGCCGAGGGTCACGAAGCCCATGTGCGAGATCGACGAATACGCGATCAGCTTCTTCATGTCCTCCTGCACCAGGGCCACGTAGCCGATGTAGATGATCGCGACCAGCGACAGCGCGATCACCAGCGCCGCGTACTCCTGGCTCGCGTCGGGCGTGATCGGCAGCGAGAAGCGCAGGAAGCCGTAGCCGCCGATCTTGAGCATGATCGCGGCCAGGATCACCGAGCCGCCGGTCGGCGCCTCGACGTGCGCGTCGGGCAGCCAGGTGTGCACCGGGAACATCG
>CAZTNB010000167.1:0-6233 GCA_964614825.1 uncultured Gammaproteobacteria bacterium | reverse complement strand
GAGCCCGGATCCCGAGAACGAGTACTTCGCCGACGGCATCTCCGAGGAACTGCTCAATGTGCTGTCCGCGGTCGACGGCCTCAAGGTCGCCTCGCGCACCTCGGCCTTCGCCTTCAAGGGCGGCAAGCACTCGGTGGGCGAGATCGCGCGCAGCCTCGATGTCGCGCACGTGCTAGAAGGCTCGGTGCGCAAGCAGGGCCCGCGCGTGCGCATCACCGCGCAGCTGATCGATGCCTCCAGCGACCAGCACCTGTGGTCCGACACCTACGACCGCGAGCTGACCGACATCTTCGCCGTGCAGGAGGAGATCGCGAAGGCGATCGCGGGCGAGCTGGGCGCCGCGCTCGGCGTCGGTGGCGCTGCCAAGGTCGTGCGGGTCGAGCAGCCGACCGAGGACCTCGCGGCCTACGAGGATTTCCTGCGCGGACGCCAACTGTTCCACCAGCGTGGCGAGGGCCTGCTGACCGCGCGCCCGCTGCTGGAAAAGGTCGTCGAGCGCGACCCGGCCTTCGCCGAGGCCTGGGCGGTGCTCGCGGGCGTTTACCTGGTGTCGCCGAACTACGTGCGCCTGGACGATACGGAGGGTTATCGACTGGCCGCGCAGGCCGCCAGGCGGGCGCAGCAACTCGACGAACGCCTCGCGTTGCCGTATGCGGTGCTGGGGATGGTCGCGATCGAATCAGGCCGTCTGCTCGAGGGGGCCGGGCTCTTCGACCAGGCGATCGAGCGCGAGACCAACGACTCGAGCGCGCGGATCTGGCGCGGAATGCTCGGCATCGCGGTTGGCGACCTCGCCGGCGCCGAGGCCGACTTCCGGCGCGCGCTGGAGATGGATCCGCTGAGCCCGATCAACAACGGCTGGCTGGGCCAGGTGCTCGATCTGCACGGTGACCGCGCTGCTGGCGACGCACAGCTCGAGCGCGCGCGCCAGCTCGGTTGGCTGGCCGCGCCGTGGCTGCAGTCGGGCTGGACGTTCGCGGACGGCGATCGCGAAGCGGCCGCGAGCCAGTTCGAGCAGTACACCAGTCGGTTCCGCGACCTCGATCCGGCCACGGCCAGGGCGGTCGAGCTCCTGGTCGCGACGCTGCGCGACGCCAGCCGCGGACCCGAGTTCCTCGCCGCCGCCAAGGCGGCCCCCGGCAACTTTGCCGGCATGGGCTGGTCCAGCTGGCTGGTGTTCGTCGGCATGAACGACGACGCCATGGTCTTCGCCGGCGAGCAGGGCCGGCTCGACCCCGACACCCTGCGAGTGGTCTGGTCCCCGACTGCCCGCGCGGTGATCAGCTCGCCGAAGTACCTCGAATTGGCCGGGCCCAGCGGACTGATCGAGTACTGGGACGCCCGCGGCTACCCCGAGGGTTGCCGCGTGGTCGATGCGCCCGAGCGCCACCTCGATTGCACGGAGCGCTGGCGTTGAGCTTCGTGGCCGAGCTCAAGCGCCGCAACGTGCTCAAGGTGGGTGCGGCCTACCTCGTGGTGGCGTGGCTCCTGATCCAGGTCGTGGCGACGCTGGCGCCGCAGTTGCAACTGCCGGAGTGGGCGCCGCGCCTGATCACGCTGGTGCTGATGATCGGCTTCCCGATCGCGATCGTCATGTCATGGGTGTTCGAGCGCGCGCCCGAGGGCCTCAAGGTCGAACCATCGACTGTCGGCAACAAGCGCCTGTTCGCCATCGCCGGCATGCTCGCCGTGGCGGCCGTGGGCTGGTACTTCAAGGGTCAAGCCGCGCTGACCGGAGACCACGGTGTCGTCGCCGATGGCCCGGTCTCGGTCGCGGTGCTTCCCTTCGCCAACCTCAGCGGCGACGACGAGCAGGAGTTCTTCTCCGACGGCATGACCGAGGAACTGCTCAACGTGCTGGCGAAGATCCCGACGCTCAAGGTCGCCGCCCGCACCTCGGTCTTCGAGTTCAAGGACAAGGGCGGCGACGTGCGCGCGATCGGCGCCAAGCTCGGCGTCTCGCACATCGTCGAGGGCAGCGTGCGCCGCGACGGCCCGCAGGTGCGGGTGACGGCGCAGCTGATCCGGGTCGCCGATGGCTTCCACGTCTGGTCGGAAGCCTACGACCGCGAGCTCAAGGGCGTGTTCGCCCTGCAGGACGAGATCGCGCGCCGCATCGCCGGGCAGCTCAAGGGGTCGCTGGCCGCGGACGCGGCGCCGGTCGCGCGCACGGGCATCGATCCCGTGGCCTACGATGCCTACCTCAAGGCCAGGGCGATGTATCGCGCGCGCCAGAACCTGCCGCAGGTGATCGCGCTGCTGGAGGATGCCGTGGCGCGGGCGCCGGATTTCGCGGCGGCCTGGGCCAGCCTGTCGCTGGCGCGGGAAGTGGCCTACTGGACCACCACGCCGCTGCAACGGGTCGCCCTCGGGCCGGCGCTGGCGGGGATGCGCGACGCGGCCGGGCGCGCCGCCGCGCTGGACCCGGAGGCCGCGATCACCTTGCATGCCCTGGGCAACGTCGCGCGCGGCGAGCACCGCTACAGCGACGCGGAGCGGCTCTACCTGCGCGCGATCGCGGTCGATCCGAGCTACCCCGACGTGCGCGAGGACCACGCCGAGCTGCTGTTCGGCGTCGGCCGCGACCAGGACTCGCTCGCGGCCGCCCGCGAGCTGGTGGCCATGGAGCCGCTGGTCGAGATCTTCTGGTACCGGATCGCGGACCTGGCCGCCACGATCGATGACCGGGCGCTGCTCGACGAAGCCGTGGCGCACATGGCTGAGGCGGCTCCGGACGGGGTCAACACCAACCTCTCGCCGATCATGATCGAGGTCTATCACGGTCGAGTCGACGCCGCGGGCGCGGCCTTCGCCGCCGCGCGCAAGCGCGCACCGGCGAGCATCGCCGAGGACTGGGTGATGTTCCGCTGGTCGCAAGGCGACCCGACGGTCGACGACCGCCTGGCCCGTGCCAGCGCGGAAGCCAACAACACCCTGTCGTATTACGCGGCCTTGCACGGCGACGCCGGGCTCTTCTTCACCAGCGTCGCCGCGGCGGGGAACAGCCACATCGGCTACAACGTCTATTCCGTCATGCGCACGCCGATCGGCCAGCCCTATCTCGCCGACCCCCGCGCCAGGCAACTGCTGCGCGACTACGGCTTCGAGGCCTACTGGCGCGAAAAGGGCTGGCCGCCGCTGTGCAGGCCGGTCGGGACCGATGATTTCGAATGCGGCGCCGTCGCGGGCAAGGCGAACTGAAGTGTCCTGCCCCGATGGCGCATCGCCGCGCCTGCAGCCGCGCCTGCCCGCCATGCGCGCACGGGTGACAGCATTGCTGTCAGTGCTATCATCGCGGCCAGGACACCGCACGGAGACCCGACCATGGCCGTACTGACCATCCGCAACGTCCCCGAGCAGGTGCGCGAGCGCCTGCGCCTGCGCGCGGCACGGGCCGGCACCAGCATGGAGCAGGAGGCGCGCGAGATCCTGGCCCGCGGCAGCCTGGAGCCCGCCGGGGAACGGTCGGCCAAGGGGCTGCAGGCGTGGGTGAACCAGCTCTACGGCAAGCGCAAGCCCGCCAAGGTGGTCGACGAGCTGCTGGCCCAGCGCCGGCGCGAGTCGCGCGCGGAGCGCCCGCGGCGGTGATCGCGCTCGACGCCTCGGCGCTGCTGGCGTTCCTGTTCGCGGAGGCGGGACACGAGCGGGTCGCGGGCGTCATCGACGATTGCTGCCTGTCGGCGGTCAATCTTTCGGAGGTGCTCGCCCGCTTCGTGCGCGATGGGCACGATGCGGCCGCGGTGCTGGAGCGGCTCGCCGCATCGGGCATCGAGATCGTGCCGTTCCTGGCCGAGGACGCGGCGCTCGCGGCGATGCTCGAGCCGGCCACGCGGGCTGCAGGCCTGTCGCTGGGTGATCGGGCCTGTCTGGCACTGGCCCTGTCGCGCGGCGTCCCGGCCATGACCGCGGACCGCGCCTGGGCTGGGATCGCCATCGAGGTCGAGCTGCTGTTGATCCGCGGTCGTGCGGGGCGCGCCCGGTGAGGCACGTCCATTGCAGCGGAAGGCGCGAGGCGCGATCCCCATGAGCGGCCTGTTCGCCGAGCTCAAGCGCCGCAAGGTCTTCAAGGTGGGCGCGGCCTACCTGGTGGTGGCGTGGCTGCTGATCCAGGTCGTCTCGACGGTGGCGCCGCAGCTCAACCTGCCGGAGTGGGCGCCGCGGCTGATCACCTTCGTGCTGCTGCTCGGATTTCCGGTCGCGCTGGTGCTGGCATGGATCTTCGACAACACGCCCGACGGCGTGCGGGTCGATGCGGCGCCGGTGGGCAACAAGCGCATGTTCGCGATCGCCGCCGTGCTGGCCGCGTTCGCGGTGGGCTGGTACTGGAAGGGTCGGCCGGAACCGCCTGGTGCCGGTGCCGAAGCGCGCACGATCGCGGTGCTGCCATTCGTCAACATGTCGGGCGACCCCGAGAACGAGTATTTCTCCGACGGCATCAGCGAGGAGATCCTCAACGTGCTGGCCAGCACGCCGGAGCTGCGCGTGGCCGCGCGCACCTCGTCGTTCGCCTTCAAGGGGCTGGCGAAGGAGATTCCCGACATCGCGCGCGAACTCGAAGTGCGCATGGTGCTCGAGGGCAGCGTACGCCGCCAAGGCGATCGCGTGCGCATCACCGCCCAGTTGATCGACGCGCAGAAGGGGTTCCACGCCTGGTCGCAGACCTACGATCGCGAGCTCAAGGACATCTTCGCGATCCAGGACGAGATCGCGCGCGCGATCGGCGACGAACTCAAGGTGCGGATCGGCGGGGCGACGGCGCAGGGGCCATCGTCTGCGGCAACACGCAGCGTTGAAGCCTACGACCTCTACCTGCGTGCACTCGCCAAATGGCAGCTGCGGCGCGAGCAATCGCTGTGGGACGCGGTCGCGCTGCTCGAGCGCTCGCTCGCGATCGATCCCGAGTTCGCGCCAGCCCACGCCGGCCTGGCGCTGGTCTATGCGGTCATTGACGACTACAGCGCGCGGATTACGACCCCGGAGTCGCAGCGGCGCGTCCGCGACCACGCCGAGCAGGCCTTGGCCCTGGACCCGGCCTCGCCCGAAGCGTTCGCCGCGCTGGGCAGCGCCGCGAACAACCAGGGGCGGCGCGGCACCGCGCGGCGCCTGTACCAGCGTGCCATCGCGCTGCGGCCTTCATTCGCGACCGCGCACCAGTGGCTGGGCACCACCCTCATGTCCGCGGGCGATCTCGAGGCCGGCCTCGCGTCGCTGCAGCGGGCCGCCGAACTCGACCCCAGGTCGCTGGTGATCGGTCACAACACGACGTGGGTGCTGTTCGCGCTCGGTCGCGAGGCCGAGGCCCGCGCAGCCTGCGAACACGTGCTGGCATTCGCCCCCGACTACGACGGCTGCCTCGACGTGCTCGCGCTCATCGCCCTGCTCGGCGGCGAACTGGACGTCGCCGAGCCGCTGCTGCAGCGCTACGCGGCCGCCAAGGACCTCGGCGGGGAACCGTTGGTGAAGGAACTGATCGAGGTCTTCGCCGGGCGCGGCGATCGCGACGGACTGGCGCGCCGCCTGGCTGTCAGTGAAGCGACCGCATCGCTGGAACGAGATAGCGGCGTGCTGCTCTTCGCGCCCGCGACGCCAGCATTGCTCGTCGCCATGGATCGCGGCGAGCTGGCGCTGGACCACCTCGATCGATTGGGCAGCACGTCCACGGACGACGTCACCTGGGCGATCGTCCTTCCCGCGCTCGACCCCATCCGCTGCGACCCGCGCTTCGTCGCGCTGGTCGAACGCCTCGAGACCCGCGACCCCCATTGGCAGCGCGTCTGCGCGCAGAAGTCCTGACATGTCCCTCTACGCCGAGCTCCAGCAGCGCAAGGTGATCAAGGTCGGCGCCGCCTACCTGGTGGCCGGCTGGCTCGCGGTGCAGGCCGCCTCGATCGGCTTCCCGGCCTTCGAGGCGCCAGGGTGGGCGCTGCGCGTGTTCATCTTCGTGGTGCTGCTGGGCTTCCCGGTGGCGCTGGTGCTGGCGTGGATGCTGGTGGTCACGCCGCAGGGCGTGCAGGTCGAGAGGGCGCCCTCCGGCAACAAGCGCATCCTCGCCATCGCCGTTGCGCTCGCGGCGCTCGCCATCGGCTGGTACCTGCGCGGGATGCCGGAGACCCGCGAACCCGGCGAGGACCTGCGCTCCATCGCGGTGCTGCCTTTCGTGAACATGTCGGGCGAGGAAGACAACGAGTACTTCTCCGACGGCATCAGCGAGGAGATCCTCAACGTGCTGGCGC
>CAZTNB010000166.1:0-6295 GCA_964614825.1 uncultured Gammaproteobacteria bacterium | reverse complement strand
TGCCGCGTTCGAACAGGGTGAAGGTGGTGAAGTCGCTGCTGCCGAGGAACCAGCGCCCATCGGTGGTGGGCAGCCACATGTCGGCGCCGATGCTGCCGCCGATCACCTGGCGGGGACCCAGCGCCTGCCAGGGCTCGACGGCATAGAACTGCGCGCCGTCGGGAAAACGGAACGAGGGATCCGAGCGGTAGCGGACCATGGCCACCCGCGCGTCCTCGCTGTAGACGATGTCCAGGTGCTTGCGACCCTCGTCCGGCGGGGTCAGCACGCGGCCGTCGCGGACGTCGAAGGCGAGGCCGTCGGCGGTGCGCGGCGCGGGGAACGGCGACTGGTCCTGCAACCTGGCCACCAGGCGGCTGCCATCCGGGCTGTAGGCCAGGTCGCCATGCGGCAAGCTGCCGGGCACCGGCAGGGCGAAAGTCAACCCGACGGTGGGCGTGGACCAGAGCTCGCGGCCGCTGGCGACCTCGTACTGCTTCACCAGCCGCTCGCCGGCAGGCATCGTCAAGCCGAGGGCATAGCGCTCGCCGTCGGGCGAGACCGCGAGCGAGAACACCAGGGCCTTGCCGGGCAGGACGCGGTAGTCCAGCAGCCGCGGCGCGTTGGCCAGCAGGGCGCCGATGCGCTGCCGCTGCACCAGTGCGTCCGCATCCCGGCCCGCGGCTTCCATCTCGCGCAGGTTCTCGAGCAGGGGCCGCAGCGCCGCGAAGCCGTCGCCTTCGGTCAGCACCGCCTGCGCGGCCTGTGCGCGCAGTACCCAGGTACCGTCGCGCGCCGCCACCGCATTGGCATCGGCCCGCCGCCACTGCACCGCGGTCGCCACCAGGCCCGAAACCAGCGCGAACACGAACGCGCCCACGGCGAAGGCCACCCGCGGCTCGCGCCGCGCCCAGCGCGCCGCGCGCTGCAGCGTGTTGAGCGGCCGCACGCTCACCGCGCGGCCCTCGATGTAGCGGCCCAGGTCCTCGGCCAGGGCCTGCGCGCTGGCGTAGCGCGCCTTCGGCTCCTTGGCCAGGCACTTGAGCGCCACCGCCTCGAGGTCGAGCGGGATCGTGCGCCGCAGGCGGTGCGGGCGCTCGGCCTCGGTGGCGATCACGCGCTTGAGCGTTTCCTGCGGGGTGGCGGCGAGGAACGGCGGGCGCCCGGTCAGCAACTCGTAGAGGATCGCGCCGAGGCCGTAGATGTCGGTGGCCGGAGACAGGCGATGCGAGCGCACCTGCGCCTGCTCCGGCGCCATGTAGCTCGGCGTGCCCGAGATCTGGTCGTTGTCGGCGGCCAGCGTCTCGTCGATGCGCCGCGCCAGGCCGAAGTCGGCCACCAGCGGCACGCCGCGCTCGTCGATCAGCACGTTGCCCGGCTTGAGGTCGAGGTGCAGCACGCCCAGCCGGTGCGCGTAGTGCACCGCCTCGGCGATGGTGCGCAGCAGCTGCGCCGCGGCGCGCGGCTCGAACGGGCCCTGCTGCGCCAGCACCTGCGCCACGGTGGGCCCGCGCACCAGCGCCATCGAGAAGTAGTTGAGCTCGTCGTGGGCGCCGATCTCGTAGATCGGCACGATGTTCGGATGCTGCATCCGCGCCGCCGACTGCGCCTCGCGGCGGAAGCGCTCGATGAAGTCGTTGGAGGCCCAGGGTCCCGCCGCCAGCAGCTTGAGCGCCACGTCGCGGTCCAGCGACTTCTGCCGCGCGCGATACACCACGCCCATGCCGCCCTGGCCCAGCTTCTCCGTCAGCTCGTAGTCGCCGAAGTCGCGGTGCGCGGGATTGGACAGGTCGAGGTCGAGGGTCTCCGGCGGCAGGAACGCGAGGTGGCGCGACTGCGTGTGCATCGCCCGCGCCGCCGGATCGGCGCTGGCGAAGGCGAGCCCCGCCAGCGCGGCCTGCCGGTGGTCGTGCGTCGTCGCCCGGTCGCCCGACGGGACCGGCTTGTGCACCGTGTCGCGCTGGCTGGAGTTCGTCATCGGCGCGTCATCCGCCCAGCGCGGTGCGCAGCGCGGCGCGCTCGGCTTCGAGATCGGCGCCGGTGGCCACGGTCTCCACCAGCTCGGCGTCGGCCAGCTCGCGGAAGCGCTGGCGCAGGCGCTTGAGCGCGACCACCAGCGCCAGCGGCCGGCTGCCGACGCGGTCCGCGATGGCCTCGTATTCGCCCGGCGGCGGCTCCGCGGCCAGCCACGGCTCGAGCGCCTCGAACATCGGCAGGCGCCCGGCCTGCACCGCCTCGTGGCGCAGGCGCTCCAGCGCGTGCGCGATGATCTCCAGGGCGAAGCCACGCTGGAACGCGGCCGTGGCCGAGCTGGCGCCCTGCGCCTCGGCCTGGTGCCGGCTCTCGAGCAGGCCGATCGGCAGCGGCGCGGCCAGGCCCTCGGCCGGTCGCGCCACCGGCTTGCCGTCCCAGGTCCCGGCGAGGAAGCGGTCGAGTTCGGCGAGCAGGAACTCGCGGAAGCGGCCCGGCGAGCGCGCGTCGCGCTGCCCCAGCCGTTGCGTCACCAGGTGGTGGAAGAAGGCCAGGGTGATCTGCTGCGCGATCTCCGGCGGGTGGCCGCTGCGGCGCGCATAGGCATAGACCGGGAACCAGTAGCGCACGCACAGCTCGGCCAGCGAGCCCTGCGCCCGCTCCGCCGCGCCCGCCACCATCGACCAGCGCGTCGCGGCGAAGGCCGGTTCGCGCTGCGTGGGATCGCTTGCCATCATGCGCCTTCCCCTGGACCCGTTGGTGCGCCCGTAGTCCTCGCTTACCCGGGACGGCGGCGGCGATTACGCGGCGCCGCTCAACGGGCGACGCCGCCGAGCACCGCCCGCAGCGCCCGCAGCTCGTCGTCGACGTCCTCGGGGTTCGCCACCGTGTCGGCCAGCTGCTCGCGCACCTTCTCGCGCAGCCGGTCGCGCAGGCGGTGCACGGACACGGCCACCGTGTTCTGGCGCATGCCGAGGTCGGCCGCCGCCTGGGCGTAGTCCTCGGCGTCGGGCGCCTCGGCCAGGAACTCGCGCAGGCGCGCGAACAGCGCGCCCTTGCCGTTGGCCTCGGCCTCGGCCTTGAGCGCCGCCACCGCGTGCTCGATCACGGTCATGGCCCAGGCGCGGTCGAAGGCCTGCTCGGGCGAGGGCGCGGCGTCGTCCGCGACCAGCTGCTCGTCGAGCTCGGCGTGCTCCGCGCCGCCGCCGCGCTTGGCCCGCCGCGCGTGCGCGGCCTCGGTGATGAGGTAGTTGTTGAGCGCGGAACCGAGGAACACGCGGAAGCGCCCGCGCGCCGGGTCGGCGATCTCGTGGTAGCGGTACTCGAGGAAGCGGGCGAAGAAGCCCTGCGCCAGGTCGTCGGCGCGTTCGCGCGAGCGACCGCGGCTGCGCAGGTACGACACCACCGCGGGCCGGTACGTGCGGCACAGCTGGTCGAGCGCGCCGCGCGCATCGGCGCTGTCGTCGCGCGCGGCGAGGATCAGGCTCCAGCGGGTGGTGTGGAATCCGGCCAAGCCCAGCTCCCTCCGGGAAACTGCCCGGGCGGAAGTCTAGCGGCTCGGGCGGCACGGACGGCCGCCCGCGTGCCGGCGCCGGCCTCAGAAGGACTGGGTATAGCTCAGGTACCAGAAGCGCCCGGGGATCGGGTACTGCGGGTCGAAGGAATTGGCGAAGGCGGAGTAGGCGACCGGCGGGTCCTCGTCGAACAGGTTCTGGACGCCGGCGCGGACCTGCCCGTTCCACGGCGTGCTCCAGGCGCCCTGGAGGTCGAAGTACCAGCGCGCGTCGATGCGGTTCTCCGGTGCGCCGAAGTACACCGGGCTCTGCACGTCGGGTGCCGAGCATTGGTCGCGGTAGGCCGGGTTCAGGAAGCAGCCCTCGTCCAGGCCCGGGTAGTAGCGCGTGCCCAGCGTGGCCTCCCAATCGCCGCGTTGCCAGGTGAGGTCGAGATTGGAGCGCAGGCGCCAGCCGGGGTCGAAGGTGAAGTAGTTGCCGGGCACCGACAAGGGCGGCGCGCCGCGCGGCACCTCGACCAGGTACTCGGCGTAGTAAGCGTTGTCCCACAGCAGCGAGAACCGGCCGGCGCGGGTGTCGAAGGCATAGCGCAGCGTCAGGTCATAGCCCTCGACCTCGAGCGTGCCGGAGTTGAGCGCGCGCGCGTCGACCAGCAGCAGTTCGCCGGTCGCGGGATCGCGCACGGTGCGCGCACAGGCCTCCGGCACCTCCTGCAGCACGCAGGTCTGGAGCAGGAACCCGGCATCCGCCCGGGTGATCGCATCCTCGATCTCGATCCGGTACCAGTCGAGCGCGACGTCGAGCCCGGCGATGCCGCGCGGGCTCCAGACCACGCCCAGGGTCTTGTTGGTCGCGGTCTCGGGTTGCAGCGCGGCGTTGCCACCCTCGACGTTCCCGTACACGAATCGCTCCGGTTCGTACGAACCGCCCGGCACGCCATCCGCGATGCAGCCGGCCACGCTGGTTGGCTCGTTGCCGGCCACGCAGGGATCGGAATCGGCCTGGGTGCCGATGAACTCCAGCAGCGGGGCGTAGAGCTCGTCGAGCGTGGGTGCGCGGAAGCCCTCGGCGTAGTTGCCGCGCAGCAGCAGGTCCGCGACCGGCTTCCAGCGCAGGCCGCCCTTGAAGTTGGTGGTTTCGCCGAAGGTGTTGTAGTCGGAATAGCGCACGGCCGCGTTCACTTCGAGCACCTCGGCGCCGGGCCGGTCGACCAGCAGCGGCAAGGTGAATTCGGCGTAGTACTCGTCCACCGTGGTCAGGCCCGAGGTGGCGCCGATGGCGCCACCGCTGAGCGACCCGCCCGACAGCAGCAGCGCGTCCGGCTGGAACTCGCCGTAGTTGCGCCGGTACTCGTAGCCCGCGGCGAAGGCCAGCGGCCCCGCCCACAGGTCGACGAGGTCGCCGGTGAGGTTGGCGCTGTAGTCCCACAGCTCCAGCCGGGTCTGGTCCTGGGCGACGAAGTAGAGGTAGGAGAGCATCTCCGGCGTGAAGGCCCCCGCGCCATGGAAGGCGTCGAAGGGCACGCAGCCCGCGATCGGCGCGGCCGGCGTGCCGCATCGCGGCGTGCCGTCGGTGTCGCGGAACGAGGGGCCCAGTGCCTGCGTCAGGCGGGTGCCGCTGAGCTGGCCGCCGCGGAGCGTTGCCTGCTCCTGGCTCGCGTACACGGCGTTGAGGTCCCAGGCGTAGCTGCGGTCGAATACGGCGAGCTCGCCGCTGAAGCCGCCGCCCAGCCGCAGCGTGTCCACGTCCTGCGTGAAGCGTCGCGACTGGCCGCCGGGACGCAGGGAAATGAAGGACACCGGCTGGCCGAACGGGTTGTAGACGTGGTCGGCCGGCACCACGACGTTGAAGGGCGCGTTGAAGTTGGTGCTCAGCGTGAATGGCGACGGCGCCAGCAACTGGCTCGACTGCCGCTGGTTGTAGAAGGCTTCGGTGCTGGCCGCGATGGTCTCGGTGAGCTGGTAGCGCCCCTGCGCGTACAGCGAGGTCCGTTCCTGCGGCGTCTGCAGGTAGTTCTCCGGGGCGAAGTTGTAGCCGTCAGTCAGTGGATTGGCGACCGGATAGGCGCCGGTGGACGGGTCGTAGCGGTTGCGGCTGGTCGGCGGGCGGCCGCCGCGGCCGTTGCAGCCCGGCCCGCCGGGATAGTTGCCCGACGGGTTGTAGGCGCAGTTGCCGGCCGGCCCGAAGCTGTAGCGCCCGTCGGGCGAACTCTGCGAGGCCCCCGCGCGGCCATCGTTCGGCGGCAGCCCGTAGATCGGCACGGCCGAGATCTCGCGGTCGCCGGCGTACACCGGCTCCTGCTTGACGTAGGCGACGTTGAACGCGAGGTCGGCGCGATCGCTGGCGGAGCCGAGGGTGAAGTCGTAGGACTCCATGCGGCCGTCGCCGGCGTCGTACTCGCCGAGCCAGGCCCTGGCCTGCGCGCCGACGAAGCCGGACTTGGTCGTGATGTTGACCACGCCGGCGATCGCGTCCGAGCCGTAGATGGCCGAGGCGCCGTCCTTGAGCACCTCGATGCGCTCGACGATGCTGAGCGGTATCGAGTTGAGGTCCACGCCGCCGTCCAGGCCGCTGTTCCAGCGCCGGCCGTTGACCAGCACCAGGGTGCGGTTGGGACCGAGGTTGCGCAGGTCGACCAGGGTGCGGCCGTCGCCGCCGTTGTTGACCGTGGTGTTGAGCGCCGCGCCATGCACGGTCAGGTTCTGCAGGATGTCGCCCACGCTGGCGAGGCCGGTGCGCAGCAACTGCTCCTGCTCGAGGACGAACACCGGCTGCGAGGTCTCGATGTCGACCCGGCGGATGCGCGAGCCGACCACCACCACCTCCTCCAG
>CAZTNB010000165.1:0-6408 GCA_964614825.1 uncultured Gammaproteobacteria bacterium | reverse complement strand
CCGGCGGCGCTGGTGCCGTTGTGGCAGGTACCGCAGGTCCCCGAAGCCACGCCCGAATGGTTGAATGTCGCCGGCGTCCAGGCATTCGGCCGATGACACTGGTCGCAGGCCGCCGTCGTGGGCAGGTGGTTCGCCGGCTTGCCGGCGGCGCTGGTGCCGTTGTGGCAGCTTGCGCAGGTGCCCGCGACCACGCCCGCGTGGCTGAAGGTGGCCGGCAACCATGCGCCGGTGCGATGGCACTGGTCGCACGACTGCGTCGTCGCCACGTGGTTGGCCGACTTGCCGCGCGCGCGGGCGCCATCGTGGCAGGTGGCGCAGGTGCCGCCGGCGACGCCGGCGTGGTCGAAGGCAACCGGTGACCAGGCCGCGGTGCGATGGCATGCGTCGCAGGATTGCGTGGTGACGACGTGGTCGGACGGCTTGCCCGTGCTGGTGCTGCCGTTGTGGCAGGTGCTGCAGGTCCCGGCGGCCACGCCGCCGTGGTCGAAGCGCGCGGGCAGCCAGGCCAGGGTCTGGTGGCATTGCTCGCAGGGCGCGCCGCCGATCGGCACGTGCTGCGAGGAGATCCGCGTGGTGCCGAGGCGGCTGCCGGTGCCATGGCAGCCCGCGCACTGGCGCGAGGTGCCCTTGAGCACGCCGCGCACGTGGCAGCTCTCGCACTTGGCGTTCTGGTGCGCGCCGGTGAGCGCGAAGCCGGTCGTCAGGTGGTCGAAGGCCCGGTCCGAGAGCGGCGCCGATGCCTGGGCCAGCGCTGGCGCGACGGGCTGCGCCCCCAGCGCCACCAGTGCCAGCAACGCCAGCAGCATCGCCAGTCCGCCCCTGCGGTCACGCCGTGGATGGTTCATCAGTGTCGCCTCACGCCGTCCGGGCGCAGGTTGCGGAACGAATCGACGCCGTGGCATTGCTCGCACCGGCGTCCGAACGACCCCTCGTGCACGTCGTCGCCCGCGTGGCAGCTGCCGCACGCTGCCTCCGGCACCGGCCGGCCCGGCGCATGGCAGGACTTGCACGTGGTCGACGCGTGCGCGCCCTCGAGCGCGAACGGGGTGCGCGCGCGGTGGTCGAATTCCCACAGCAGCCAGTCGCGCGGCACATGGCAGCCGTCGCATTCCCTGCCGTAGGCGCCCTCGTGCACGTCGCGGTCGGCGTGGCAGCTGCGGCAGGCGGGTTCGGCGTCGAGATAGGCGGCGCTGCGGTGGCAGTCGTCGCAGGTGGCGAGCCGGTGCGCGCCCAGCAGCGGGAACGAGCCGCGATCGTGGTCGAAGGTGGTGGCCTTCCAGTCGCGCTCCTGGTGGCACTGCTCGCAGCGCCCGCCAAGCTGGCCTTGGTGCGGGTCCTCGTCCCGGTGGCACGCATTGCAGTCGGTCGGCAGCGCGCCGATCGGCCCGCTGCCCGCGTGGCAGGCCTCGCACCGCGCGGCGCGATGCGCGCCGCGCAGCGCATAGCCCGTGTCGCGGTCGTGGTCGAACAGCGACTGCTTCCAGTCGCGGCTCGAATGGCAGTCGGCGCAATCGCTGCCGTTGCGACCCTCGTGGCTGTCGTCCTCCCGGTGGCATTCGATGCACGCCAGCGGCGCACCGCGGTAGCGCGTGGCATCGGCATGGCAGGCGTCGCAGCGTGCGGCGCGATGGGCGCCATCGAGCTTGAAGCGGGCAAGGTCGTGGTCGAAGCGCGGCGCGACGTTCCAGCGCGCGCTGCGATGGCAGGCGCCGCAGTCATCGCCCAGGGTGCCGCGGTGGCGGTCGTCGTCGGCGTGGCAGCCGCTGCACGCGGTGGGCGCCCCGGTGTAGCGGCCCTTCACCGCATGGCAGTCCGCGCAGCCCGCGTCGGCATGCGCGCCCTCGAGCGCGAAGCCGGTCCCGCGGTGGTCGAAGCGCGCTTCGCGCCAGCCGCGGTCGACGTGGCAGGATCCGCAGTCGCGGCCCAAGGCGCCGCCATGCGCGTCGTCGTCGGCATGGCAGCTGGCGCATTCCGCTTCGACCTGGTGCAGGGCCGGCGGCCGCGCATGGCAGGCCTTGCACTCCAGCGGCTCGTGCGCGCCGTTGAGCTCGAAGCCGGTGCGGCCATGGTCGAACGAGGCGGGCTTCCAGGCGCTGGCGTCGTGGCACTCGGCGCAATCCGCGCCGAGGCTGCCGCGGTGCGCGTCGTCCCCGGCGTGGCAGCCGTTGCAGGCCGGCGGTGCCGCGCGGAACGGCTTGCCCGCGGCGTGGCAGTCGTCGCAGGCGGCCCGCGCGTGCGCGCCCGCAAGGGCGAAGTCGGTGCGGGCGTGGTCGAAGGCCGCGCGGTCGAGGTGCACGATCACGGCGTCGCGCCCCTTGTGGTCGGTGTGGCAGGCGCTGCAGGTGCGATCGGCAAGTCGGCCGTGGTAGCCGGTGCCGTCGCGCAGGTCGGCAGCGACCTGCTCGTGGCAGGCGCCGCAGAGGCGCGGCTGTGCCGCGCGATCGAAGGCGACATGGCAGCGGTCGCAGTCGTCCTCGACCTCGGCGTGGTGCGCGACGACGGGGCCCGGCATGAGCGCGCGCTCGATGCCCGCCGCGCGCGCATCTCCGGCGCAGGCCAGCAGGACGAAGCACAGCAGCGGCAGCAGGGTCGGTTCATGTCGGTCGGCCATGGACTGGTCGTGGTGCCTAGTACATGTGCACCGCGATCACGTGCGCGATCGCGCTCAGGACCATGATGAAGACCAGCGGGATGTGCGCCACGTGCCACAGCGCGAACAGGCGCTCGAAGGCGCGGAACTGCGCCGCGGCGCGCTGGGCGTCGACCTGCATCTGCAGCAGGCTCTCGACCCCGCGGGCGCCGGGTCGCGCCGTCGCCGGCGCCGTGCCGCGCAGCAAGCCGCGGCAGCGCGCCATCGCGCGCCGGCCACGCCAGCCCAGCGTGCACAGGGCCAGCGGTCGCGCCAGGCCGTGCCGTGCCACCGCGTCGCAGGCGGCGCCATGGCGCTCGAGTTCGGCCCGCAGGGCGTCGGAGCCGTGCAGCCAGGGCGCGGCCTCCGCCATCGCGCTGGCCGCCTCGACCTTGAGCTCGGCCAGCGAGCGCTGCCGTCCATGCAGCCCCGCGTGCAGGCGGCCGTACAGGAATCGTCCGGCCAGGCCGCTGGACGCCACCACCGCCATCGACCAGAACGCGATCGAGGCATTGAGCGAGCCCAGGCGCAGCGTGCAGTGCAGGATGATCAGCACCGGCCCGGCGACGCCGAGCGCCATGTGCGCGGCGAACCACCAGCGCAGGGGCCCCAGTGGCACCCGGCCCTCGACGCGCTTGCGCAGCGGGTACAGCAGCAGCGCCAGCATCATGCCGCCGCCGATCACGCCCAGCCAGTAGCCGAAGTCCGACTGCGCCGTGTACCAGCCCGAGCGCGCGAGCAGCCCCACGGCGACGATGAAACCGAGCACCAGCAGCAGGCGCGCGATCGCCGGCGCATTCCAGCGCCGCCGGCCCTCGCCGTGCGGGCGTGTCGACGCCTGCGGCGGACGCGCGGCGGGTTCGGCGCGCGGCGCCGGCGCGAGCGCGGGCCGCGCGGCAAGCCTGGCGCCGGAAGCCCGTGGACCGCTCATGTACGCGGCCCTGCCCCGCACTTGCAGGCGCCGGGCCGGCAGTCGCTACGATGCGCGGCATGACCGACGCCTACGACCTGCTGCTCAAGCTCGCCTACCTGGCGCTCGCCGTGGGCGCGATCGCGATCTACCTGCGACGCCGCAAGCGCGCCGAGCAGGCGCATGCCGACACGCTGGCGCAGGCCAGCGCCGCCGGCCTGCTGGAGCCGCCCTCCTTGCATCCGGTCATCGACGCCGCGCGTTGCGTCGGCTCCGGCGCCTGCGTCACGGCCTGCCCGGAGGAAGCGCTGGGCATCGTCGGCGGCAAGGCCCTGCTGGCCAATCCCTCGATCTGCATCGGCCACGGCGCCTGCTTCGCCGCCTGTCCGGTCGGCGCCATCACGCTGGTCTTCGGCACCGAACGCCGCGGCATCGACATTCCCTACGTCAAGCCCGACTTCGAGAGCAACGTGCCCGGCCTGTACATCGCCGGCGAACTGGGCGGCATGGGCCTGATCCGCAAGGCCGCCGAGCAGGGCAGCCAGGCGGTTGCCAGCGTCGCGCGCCGCCGCAGTGGCCGCTCCGCTCTCGATGTCGTGATCGTGGGCGCGGGACCGGCCGGCATCGCCGCCGGGCTGGCCGCGATCGAGCACGGGCTGCGGTACCTGCTGATCGAGCAGGAGGCGGATCTCGGCGGCAGCGTGTACCACTATCCGCGCAACAAGATCGCCATGACCGCGCCGGTCAAGCTGCCGGTGGTGGGGCGCATGCGCTTCACGGAAGTCAGCAAGGAGAAGCTGCTCGCCTTCTGGCAGGACGTGGTGGCGCGCACCGGACTCGAGGTCGCATTCGGCGAGCGCATGGAGGGCCTTGCGCGCGTCGCCGACCACTTCGTGCTGCGCACCACCCGCGGCAGCTACGAGACCGACGCGGTGGTGCTCGCGATCGGGCGGCGCGGTTCGCCGCGCAAGCTCGAGGTTCCGGGCGAGGAAAGCGCCAAGGTCGTGTACCGGCTGGTCGACGCCGAGCAGTACGCCGGCCGCAAGGTGCTGGTGGTGGGTGGCGGCGACAGCGCGGTGGAGGCGGCGCTGGCTTGCGCCGAGGCCGGCGCGACCGTGCACCTGTCGTATCGCGGCGAGGCGTTCAACCGGCTCAAGCCGGCGAACCGCGCGCGGCTCGAACAGGCGACCGCGCAAAGGCGCGTGGTCGTGGCCTTGGGCAGCAACGTGCGCGCGATCCACGCCGACCGGGTCGAGCTCGATGGCGCGCAAGGCGCGCACGCGCTGTCCAACGACGCCGTGATCGTCTGCGCCGGCGGCGTGTTGCCGACCGAGCTGCTGCGCAGCGCCGGCATCGCGTTCGAGACCAAGCACGGCCAGGCGTGAAATGCGCATGCCTCTCAATACCGATCGACAATCGGTTTTGAGCGCATGGCTGTGCGCGCAGGGGCTCGCGGCGGCGAACATGGTCGGACGAGGGCTCAGCCGACCAGCGGCCGCAGCAGGAACTCGCCCAGTTCGTGCAGCAGCCAGCAGGCGGGGACCAACCCTGCCAGCAGCCACGGACTGGCGCGCAGGACCGGCGCCGGTTCGGTGCCGTCCTGTGCCGCCAACAGTGCCTCCACCCGGAGCGCGATGTCCGCGCCGTCGTAGGCGCTGACCAACGGCGCCGGCGCAGCGGCCGACCCGGCGGCCGCGCGCGAGAACTTGACCAGCGCGCTGGCCACCGACACCGGGCCGACACGCCGCGCCGCGACCTGGTCGCAGGCCTGTTCTATCGCCAGCTCCAGCGCGTCCAGCAGGCGGCGCCGCGCGCGCGGCAGCAACGCGAGCGAGGCCAGCCGCGCGACGAGCAGGCGGGTGGTGTCGCGCCGCTCGATGTGCGCGCGCTCGTGCGCCAGCAGGCCGTCCAGTTCCACGGCATCCATCGCCCCCAGCACGCCGCGAGAAACATAGATGCGCTCGCGCGGCCAGGTCGTCGACAGGGCGACCGCGCATTCGGAGCGCACCACGCGCACCACGCCGGCCGCGCCCGGCTCGGCCAGCGAGTCGAGCCGCGCCAGCACCCGGCGCGTGCGCATCAACTGCGCCATCGCATGGGCGAACGCGCCGGCGACCACGCCGGCCGCGGCCAGCGCCAGCACCAGCGCCGCGTTGCCGATGCCGAAGGTGTGCGGGTGCATCGGACAGGCGAGGTGATCGGCCGGCTGCCGGGCCAGGCACCAGTCGTGGACGAAGCCGAGGTCGAACAGCAGCGTCGGCACGAAGCCCATCGCGGTGATGACGACGGCGGCGAGCGTGGGCAGCAGGCAGACCAGTCCCAGCAGCCGCGCGCGCGATGCCGGCTCGAAGCGCGCGACCGCGCGCACGATGCGCTCGACGCCCAGCGACAGCGACAGCGCCATCGCGAAGGCGACGGCGGTGACGGCGGCCGGGAAGATGAGCCAACCGGTCATCGCGGGGCCCTAGCGCCTGCCGCCCTTGCGCGCATCCGCGATCAGGGCCTCGAGCCGGCCCAGCATGGCGGGATCGGCCTGGCCGGCGAACTCGACGAAGGCGCTGAGCATCGGCACCCGGCCCGCGGTGCCCAGCACCGAGGCCACCGAATTCAGCAGGCGCCCGGCGAACTGCTCGCGGTTGAGCGCGGGCGCGTACACGTAGGCGCTGCCGACCTTGCGCCGCGACAGCACGCGCTTGCGGAACAGGCGGTCCAGCGCGGACTGCACCGTGTTGGACGAGATGCCGCGGCCCACGCCGATCCGCTCGTGCATGGTGCGCACGTCGGCTTCGCCGTGGTCCCACAGCGCGTTGCACACGGCGATCTCCAGTTCCCCGATCACTAGTTCATTGACGCGGAAGATTGCCATTGG
>CAZTNB010000164.1:2289-6445 GCA_964614825.1 uncultured Gammaproteobacteria bacterium | reverse complement strand
TGCCGTACGGCGGCCGCATCAGCGCCATGCTGCTCCAGCGCGCCTGGTACATCACCGGCTTCTGCTTGGAGAAGGCGAGGAAACCCTCGCGGCCGTGGTAGTGGCCCATGCCCGAGGGCCCCACGCCGCCGAACGGCAGCTCGCTCTGCGCGATGTGCAGCACCGTGTCGTTGATGGTGACGCCGCCGGCGACGGTGCGATCGAGCACGCGCTGGGTGCGCGCGCGATCGTGGTCGAAGTGGTACAGGGCCAGCGGCCGCGGCCGCGCATTGACGTAGTCGATCGCGGCATCGACCGACTCGCAGGCGATCAGCGGCAGGATCGGGCCGAAGATCTCGTCGCGCATCAGCGCCAGGTCGGCCGGTGCATCGAGCACCAGCGTCGGCGCCAGCACGCGCCGGGCGCGGTCGTGCGCGCCCAGCTCGACCACGGTGGCGCCGCGGGCGCGGGCCTCTTCGAGGTACTTCGACAGGCGCGCGTACTGGCGCTCGTTGACGATGCTGGTGTAGTCGGGGCTCGCCGCCGGGTCCGGATAGGCGGCGGCGACGTATTCGCGCATCGACTCCACGAAACCCGCGACCTGCGCCTGCGGCAGCAGCACGTAGTCCGGCGCGATGCAGGTCTGGCCGGCGTTGAGCCACTTGCCGGCGGCGATGCGCTGCGCGGCGGTGCGGACCGGATAGCCTTCGGCGATGATCGCCGGCGACTTGCCGCCGAGCTCGAGCGTCACCGGCGTGAGGTTGGGCGCCGCCGCCGCCATCACCCGCTTGCCGACCTCGGTGGAGCCGGTGAAGAACAGGTGGTCGAAGGGCAGCGCCGCGAACGCGGCCGCGACCTCGGCGTCGCCCAGCACGGTGGCGACACGGTCGGCCGGGAAGGTCTCGGCCAGCACCTCCGCCAGCAGCGCGCTGGTGCGCGGCGTGTGCTCGGAGGGCTTGAGCATGACGTGGTTGCCGGCGCCGATCGCCGCCACCAGCGGCATCAGGGCCAGGTTCACCGGGTAGTTCCACGGCGCGATGATCCCGACCACCCCCAGCGGCTGGTGGCGCACCTCGGTGCGCGCAGGCCAGAACAGCCAGTCGGCCATGCCGCCGCGCGCGCGCATGAAGCGGCGCAGCCGCGCGCGCGTGTAGTCGATCTCGTGCAGCACGGTCATGCCGTCGGAGAGCAGCGACTCGTGGCGCGAGCGGCGGCCGAAATCGGCGCTCATCGCCGCGGCCAGCGCCGGCAGGCTGGCCTTGAAGCGCTCGCGCAGGCGCGCGAGGTCGTCGCGGCGCTGGTCGAGGTCCGGCGTGCGCGCCTGGTGCGCGGCGCGCAGGCGGGCGAGGGTGGCGGCGAGTTCGTGCGGATCGGCGGCCGGCGCGGGCGGCCTGAGCTGGGCGTTCATGGGGCAAATGCTAGCATCCGCCTCCCGATCCAGGCCTGAACCGCACCGCATGACCCTGCGCGCCTTCCGTGGCCGGCTGCCCATCCTGGGCGAGCGCGTGTACCTCGATCCCGCCGGCCTCGTGATCGGCGACGTGACCCTCGGCGACGACGTCTCGGTGTGGCCGGGCACGGTGATCCGGGGCGACGTCAATTCGATCGCGATCGGCGCGCGCAGCAACGTGCAGGACGGCGCGATCGTGCACGTGACCCACGATGGGCCGTACTCGCCGGGCGGCTTCCCGACCCGGATCGGCGCCGACGTCACCATCGGCCACGCGGCGGTGATCCACGCCTGCACCATCGAGGACGCCTGCCTGATCGGCATGCACGCCACCGTGCTCGACGGCGCGCTGGTGCGCAGGCACGCCCTGGTGGGCGCGGGCGCGGTGGTCGCCCCCGGCAAGGTGGTGGGCGAGGCGGAACTGTGGGTGGGCAATCCGGCGCGCTGCGTGCGCAAGCTCGGCGACCGCGAGATCGAACAGCTGCACTATTCCGCCTACCACTACGTCAAGCTCAAGGACGAGTACCTCGCGGCCCGCTAGCCGCCGCCGGCGATCCCGCACCCCACACCCTGTGGGAGCGGCTCGAGCCGCGACCGCGAGGCCCCTCGGTTCAAGCCGGCCGCGTCGCGATCTCCAGCCCTGCGAGGTACGCGGTGGCCTGCGCGAACGAGGTCCCGCACATCGACGGCATCGCGCGCAGGCTCAGGCACACGGCCGGACGCTCGGGCTTGCCGAACAAGGCGCAGCGCTGGTCCGCCAGCAGCTGCACGCAGCGCACCCCGGCGGGCTTGCCGTCGGGCATGCCGGGGATCGGCGAACTGATCGACGGGGCGATGCAGCAGGCGCCGCAGCCGGTGCGGCAGGCGAATGGCGCCGGCATGGCAGGCTCAGGAACCGTCGAGCAGGCGGCGCAGCTGCGCGTACACCGGGTCGGTGTCCGGGCGCACGCCGTGCCAGCGCTGGAAGGCCTCGGCGGCCTGCTCCACCAGCATGCCGGCGCCGTCGTAGACATGCTCGCTGCCGGCGGCGCGGCCCCAGGCCAGGAAATCGATCGCGGCGCGGCCGTAGTTCATGTCGTACACGATCGCGCGCTTGCCGATCAGGCTGAACGGCAGCGCCAGCGGCTCGCGCTGGTGGCCGGCCGAGGTGCCGTTGATCACCATCTCGAAGTTGCCGGCGTCGTGCAGGTCGGCCCAGTACACCGTGTGCACGCGCCCCGGCTCGCCGACGCGATCGGCCAGCGCGTCGGCCTTGGCCGGCGTGCGGTTGGCGATCACGATCGAGTCGAGGCCGGCCTCGAGCAGCGCGATCAGCACGCCCTGCACGGCGCCGCCCGCGCCCAGCACCAGCGTGCGGCGGCCGCGGATGTCCTGGCGATGGCGGGTGGCGAGGTCCTGCACCAGGCCGATGCCGTCGGTGTTGTCGCCGTGCCAGCCGCCCTCGCGCAGGCGCGTCAGCGTGTTGACCACGCCGGCGCGCTGCGCACGCTCGCTTTGCGACTTGCAGTAGCGCGGCGCCTCGGCCTTGAGCGGCAGGGTGACGTTGGCGCCGAGGCCGCCGGCGGCCTCGAACGCGGCCAGCGCCGCGCCGAAGCCGGCAATGCCGGCCTCGATCGCGCGGTAGTCGAGGCTGATGCGGGTCTGTTCGGCGAAGCGCGCGTGGATCCACGGCGAGCGCGAATGCGCGATCGGCTGGCCGAACACCGCGTAGCGCTTGAGCGCGACCGGGGCCTCGGGCTGGAACTCGGGGGCTTCGAACATGCGGGAACCTCGCGGGTCGATGCGGCAAGGATACTCCCGCGCGCCGCGCGGCATCCCCGCCGCCACCGGTTCGCGGGCTCAGCCCGCGCGCAACCAGCGCGCCGCGTCGACCGCGAAGTAGGTGAGGATGGCGTCGGCCCCGGCGCGCTTGAAGGCGGTGAGCGCCTCCAGCGCGCAGGCCCGCTCGTCGAGCCAGCCGTTGGCCGCCGCGGCCTTGAGCATCGCGTACTCGCCGCTCACCTGGTAGGCGAAGGTCGGCGCGCCGTAGCGGCGCTTCACCCGCTGCACCACGTCGAGGTAGGGCATGCCGGGCTTGACCATGACCATGTCGGCGCCCTCGGCGAGGTCGAGCCCGACCTCGCGCAGGGCCTCGTCGCTGTTGGCGGGGTCCATCTGGTACGTGTATTTGTCGGCCTTGCCCAGGCTCGTGGCCGAGCCCACCGCATCGCGGAACGGGCCGTAGAAGCTCGAGGCGTACTTGGCCGAATAGGCGAGGATGCGCGTGTGCACGTGGCCGGCCTGCTCCAGCGCGCGCCGGATCGCGCCGACGCGGCCGTCCATCATGTCCGAGGGCGCGACCACGTCGGCGCCGGCGGCGGCGTGCGACAGCGCCTGCTTCACCAGCGCCTCGACGGTGGCGTCGTTGACCACGTAGCCGGCGTCGTCGATCAGGCCGTCCTGGCCGTGGGTGGTGAAGGGATCCAGCGCCACGTCGGTGATCACCCCCAGCGCCGGGTACTTCGCCTTGAGCGCGCGCACCGCGCGCTGCGCCAGCCCGCCGGTGTTCCAGGCCTCGCGCGCATCGAGCGACTTGGCCGAGTCCGGCGTCACCGGGAACAGCGCCAGCGCCGGGATGCCGAGCGCCTGCGCTTCGCCGGCGGCTTCGAGCAGGGTGTCGATCGAATGGCGCACCACGCCGGGCATCGAGGCCACCGGCTCGCGCACGCCCTCGCCCTCGCGCACGAA
>CAZTNB010000164.1:0-2189 GCA_964614825.1 uncultured Gammaproteobacteria bacterium | reverse complement strand
GGCGTGTAGTCCCAGTGCGCCTCCGGCACCGGGTTGAGCCACACGGCGCGGTGGTAGACCTCCGTCAGGCGCCCCATCCAGGTCGCGCCCGCTTCCTCGTTCCAGTGCTCGATGCTGCCGCCCGGCATCAGGATCTCGTGCGGGCTCATGCTGGCGTCGCCGACGAAGATGGCGCGGTAGTCGGCCGGGTACTTGTGCAGCAGGTCGAAGGTGCTGGTCCACTCCTGCCAGCGGCGCGCGTTGTCGCGCCACAGCCGCTCGTAGGGGCAGTTGTGGAAGTAGAAATGCTCGAGGTGCTTGAATTCGGCGCGCGCGGCCGAGAACAGCTCCTCGCAGGTGCGCACGTGCTCGTCCATCGAGCCGCCCACGTCGAGGAACAGCAGCACCTTGACCGCGTTGTGGCGCTCGGGCCGGAAGCGCAGGTCGAGCCAGCCGGCGTTGCGCGCGGTGCCGTCGATGGTGGCGTCGAGGTCGAGCTCGTCGGCGGCGCCCTCGCGGGCGAACTTGCGCAGCTTGCGCAGGGCCATGGCGATGTTGCGCGTGCCCAGCTCGACCGAGTCGTCGAGGTTGGCGTAGTCGCGCCGCTCCCACACCTTGACCGCGCGGCGCTGGCCGCCGGTGCCGCCGATGCGCACGCCCTCGGGGTTGTAGCCCGAGTGACCGAACGGCGAAGTGCCGGCGGTGCCGATCCACTTCGAGCCGCCGCTGTGGCGCGCCTGCTGCTCCTTGAGGCGCTCCTGCAGCGTGCGCATCAGCTCGTCCCAGTCGCCCAGCGCGCGGATGCGCGCCTTCTCCTCGTCGCTGAGCAGCAGCTCGGCCTGGCGCCGCAGCCACTCTTGCGGGATCTCGGCCAGCAGGTCGGGCGCCAGGGTCTCGATGCCCTTGAAATAGGCGCCGAACACGCGGTCGTAGAGGTCGTAGCGCGTCTCGTCCTTGACCAGGCAGGTGCGGGCCAGGGCGTGGAACTCGTCGATCGCGGGCGGCGCCACGCCGGCGCGCAGCGCGCCGAGCAGGCCGAGGAACTCGGTGGTGCTCACCGGCAGTCCGGCCGTGCGCAGGGCGAGGAAAAAGCGGATGAGCACGGATGGAAAACCGTTGCGGCGGCGGGTGCGAAACGGGCCCCGGTGCGCTATTGTGCCGCGCCCCGGCCCGCCACGTGCGGGCGCGGGTCCGCGCCGGGAGGAGGGGATGGCGCGCGGGCCCTGCGGGACCGGCACCTGGTCGGTGCGCGCAGCCGGGGGCTGCGCGCCACCCGGCCCTGCGCCGGCCCCTGGCCGGCCCAATCCTGGGGTCCGGCGACCCCAACCCATCATGGAGTCGATGCCATGCGTTCCGCGCCCACCACCGCCTTCCTCGCCGTCGCCCTGGCCTTCGTGCTGGCGGCCTGCGGCAAGTCCGAGCCGCCGGCCAAGCCGGGCGCGGGCAACGCGCCGCCGCCGCCCGAAGGGCCGTTCGTCTCCGGCACCGTGCTGGCCGACGCGCCGGTGGGGCTCGCGCCGGGCTCGACGCTGATCGTGCGCCTGCTCGACGTGACCCGCGCCGACTCCGACGCGACCCTGGTCGCCGAGCAGACCTTCAGCATCGCCGGGCTGCCGGCCGAGTTCGTGCTGCCGTACGCCAAGGAGAACTTCAACTCGATCCGCAGCTATGCGGTCGATGCCTCGGTGATGGAGCAGGGCGCCGTGCGCTTCATCGCCATGGGCAAGGTCGGCGCGCTCACCCAGGGCAAGCCCGACCGCGTGACCGTGCGCGTGGCGCCGGCCATGCAGGCCGCCGCGCCGAAGGATCCGGCGGCCGAGCTCAGCAAGGAGTTCGCCGACTTCGAGGCCCGCCTGGGCGCGTTCAAGCGCGTCACCGGCGAGCGCATCAGCGGCCCCGAGGGCAAGGAAGTCGCGATCGGCTGGGACGCCTTCCTCGACGACTCCGGCGTGCGCATGGTGCGCGAGATGATCAGCTACCCCGAGGGCGGCCGCGTCAACGTGCGCTACGCCTTCAAGGACGGCAAGCCCTGGGTGATGGTGCGCGACGCCGGCGGCGCCAAGACCCGCATAGGCTGGGACGCCGAAGGCGCCGTGATCCTCAGCGAGCGCAACGGCCAGCCCGCCGAAATCGACGAAGCCGAAGCCAAGTCCGCGCGCCGCGAAGCCCGCGAAGCCCGCTCCCTCGTCTCCGCCCAAGCGGGTGGTGGA
>CAZTNB010000163.1:0-6531 GCA_964614825.1 uncultured Gammaproteobacteria bacterium | reverse complement strand
GTCGCGCCCTGGAACTTGCCGCCGGGCAGGTCGGCGCCGATCCAGAAGATGTAGACGCCGACCACCAGGCCGATCGGCGGCAGCGTGCGCGCGAGGTAGGCCAGGCCGCCGTCGGGATCGGCGCGGTAGCGCGGTCCCGGGCGCGCGCCCCACGCGCGGTCCGGCCCCAGCGACCACACGCCGACCAGCGCCAGCAATACCACGATCGCCTCGAGCATGGTGTCGGTCGCGCGGAAGGCCATCAGCACGGCGGTGATCGGATTGTCGACGCCGGTGCTCTCGATGTTCGCGGCCGTTTGCGCTGCCAGCGTCGGGGCCGGGTCGGGCAGCGACAGCACGGCGAAGGCGAGCGCGGCCGTCACGGTGGTCGCTGCAAGCGCCGCCACGATGCGAGTCGGAATGCCCGGGCGCTCGGCGTTCGCCGCGGCCTCGGTGCCCCGCAGCCGCCCGGCGGCCCGGATCAGCATCGCGCCGGTCAGCCCGCTGCCCAGCGCCGCCTCGGTCAGTGCCACGTCGAAGCCGCGCAGGCGCACCCAGACCAGCGTGAGCAGCATGCCGTAGGCGACGAACCCCACGACCGCGGCGAAGGTATCGCGCGCGGCCACGGTCCACAGCGCCAGCCCAGCGACGACCAACGCCAGCCCGATGCTGAAGGCGTCGCCCAGCATCATGGGCGGGAATCGCGCGCGCGCGCCACGCGCGCGATCAGCTGCGAGGACACCGCGCTGGCGAACAGCGCGAGGAACCAGATCAGCAGGAGCTTGAGCCCGTCGCCCACGCCCTCCACGCGCGGCAGCAGCCCGAGTACGACCAGTCCCAGCCCGAGATTGTCGGCCTTGGTCAGCGCATGCAGGCGCGTCAGCGCGTCCGGGAAGCGCAGCAGGCCCACGGTGCCGGCGAGGAAGAACACCGAACCGGCGACTATCGCGACGATGCTGAAGACATCGAGCGCGCTCATTGCGGCCCGGCCCCGGCATCGCCATCGCGGGACGCGCTCATGAAGAAGGCAACCGCGGCGAAGGCCGCGAGCAGCGCCAGCGTCAACGCCACGTCGATCGCGCTGCCCGCGCCGGTCGCCGCACCGAACAACAGCAGGGCGCCGACGCCGCCGGTACCGAGGAGCTGCGCGGCCATCATGCGCTCGGCATCGCCCGGGCCGCGCAGGATGCGGACCAGCGCGACCGCGACCGTGACCACGGCGAAGATCGCGGCGGCGAGCAGGAAATCAGCCATGCGGCGCCTCCACGCGCAGCGCGGGCGCGTAGGCGCGCTCCTCGGCCGCCAGTTCCTCGAGCACCGGTTGCGCGCTGTCGAGGCAGTGGTAGACCAGTCCTTCCTCGATGTCGTCGACCGGCACCGTGCCCGGCAGCAGGCTGGTGATCGCGGCGTAGGTGTTGCGCGCGTGGCCGCGGGGGAGACTGGTGGGATAGGTGACGAAGCCCGGCGCCAGGCGCAGGCGCGGCGCGAAAGCGAGCCGCGCCACCGCCACGCCGCTGCGCGCCGATTGCCAAAGGAAACGCGGCAGGCGCGCGACCAGCGCAGCCATCCGCACCGGGTGCTCGTCGGGCGGCAGCAGGCGCAGGCTCCACCAGGTCGCGAGCGCGACCGCCGCGGCGCCGACCGCAAGATCGGCCGGCTGGACGCTGCGGATCAACACCATCCACAGCGCGTACAGGACCGCAGCGCGATCGAGTGCAATGCGCACGGAGACTCCCGACGCGGGCGAGCGTCGAACGCTAGCCGCGTATCGTGACGACGTCAATCGCAAGCCGGCACGCAGCGACTGCCCCCTCGCGCCGCACAATCTGCCGGTCCGGTGCGGACCGGCTACCGCCGGCCGCGCCTGCGCCCCGGGGCGCTCAGGTGCCCAGCGTCAGCAGGCTGGCGTTGCCGCCCGCCGCCGTGGTGTTGATCGTGAGCGTGCGCTCGGTGGCGAAGCGGGCGAGGTAGTGCGGGCCGCCGGCCTTGGGGCCGGTGCCGGAGAGGCCTTCGCCGCCGAAGGGCTGCACGCCGACCACCGCGCCGATCATGTTGCGGTTGACGTAGCAGTTGCCGGCCTTTGCGCGGCGCTGGATGTGCGCCACGGTGGCGTCGATGCGGCTGTGGATGCCGAGCGTGAGGCCGTAGCCGGTGGCGTTGATCGCGTCGATCACCGCGTCGAGGTCCTTCGCCGCGTAGCGCACCACGTGCAGCACCGGGCCGAAGACCTCGCGCGTGAGCGTGGCCAGCGAGGGGATCTCGAAGGCACGCGGCGCGAAGTAGGTGCCGTGGGCGCAGGACTCGGGCAGCGCGACCTGCGCGATCAGCTTGCCCGCGGTCGCCATCCGCGCGGCGTGCTCCTCGAGCACCTTGCGGGCATCCTCGTCGATCACCGGCCCGAGGTCGGTGGAGAGCAGGCCCGGATCGCCGACGGCGAGCTCGGCCATGGCGCCGGCCAGCATGTGCACCACCTTGTCGGCGATGTCCTCCTGCACGAACAGCACGCGCGTGGCCGAGCAGCGCTGGCCGGCCGACATGAAGGCGCCGGTGATCGCGTCCTTGACCAGCTGTTCGGGCAACGCGGAGGAATCGGCGATCAGCGCGTTCTGGCCGCCGGTCTCGGCGATCAGCACCGCGATCGCGGCGTCGCGCGCGGCCAGCGTGCGATTGATCAGGCGCGCGGTCTCGGTCGAGCCGGTGAAGACCACCCCGGCGATGCGCGGATCGCGCGTCATCGCCGCGCCCACCACCGAGCCGTGGCCGGGCAGCAGGTGCAGCACCTCGGCCGGCACGCCGGCCTCGTGCAGCAACTGCACCGCGCGATGGCCGATGAGGCTGGTCTGCTCGGCCGGCTTGGCGATCACCGCGTTGCCCGCCATCAGCGCCGCGACGACCTGGCCCATGAAGATCGCGAGCGGGAAATTCCACGGGCTGATCGCGGCGAACACGCCGCGGCCGTTGAGGAACAGCTGGTTGGACTCGCCGGTGGGGCCGGGCAGGGTCTCGGGCTGGCCGAAGAGCTTGCGGCCCTGGGCGGCGTAGTAGCGGCAGAAGTCCGCCGCCTCGCGCACTTCGGAAATCGCATCGGGCACGGTCTTGCCGGCCTCGCGCACGCACAGGGCGATGAACTCGGCACGGCGCGCTTCGAGCAGATCGGCGGCCTGTTCCAGCACCGCGGCGCGCGAGGCGGCCGGCAGTCGGTCCCACTCCGGTTGCGCGGCGACCGCGCTGGCGATCGCGCGCTCGGCGGCGGCCGCATCGGCCAGGTGCACGTGGCCGACCACGCGGCGGCGATCGGCCGGATCGCGCACCTCGTGGGTCTCGCCCTTGAGGGACTTGTGCAGCGCGGCCGGCAGCGGCGCGGCGCGCCAGTCGGCCTTGGCGAGCACGGCCTCGATCTGCGCGGCCAGCGCGCGCAGTTCGTCGTCGTTGGCGAGGTTGATGCCCATGGAGTTCTTCCGGTCCGCGCCGTACAGCGCGAGGGGTTGCGGGATGCGCGGATGCGCGATGCGGTCGAAGCCGCGCACGGTCTCCACCGGATCGGCGACCAGCTCGCGGATCGGCGTGGCCTCGTCGACGATGCGGTTGACGAAACTGGTGTTGGCGCCGTTCTCGAGCAGGCGCCGCACCAGGTACGGCAGCAGGTCCTCGTGCGAGCCCACCGGCGCGTAGACGCGGCAGGGCACGTCCAGGTTGGACTTGCCGATCACCTCGGAATACAGGTCCGTGCCCATGCCGTGCAGGCGCTGGAACTCGAAGGGCCGGCCCTGGGCGAGATGGTGGATCGCGGCGATGGTGTGCGCGTTGTGGGTGGCGAACTGCGGATAGAACGCCGCGCCGTGCTCGAACAGCCGCTTCGCGCAGGCCAGGTAGGAGACGTCGGTGTTGGGCTTGCGCGTGTACACCGGGTAGCCGGCGTGGCCCTCGACCTGCGCGCGCTTGACCTCCGCGTCCCAGTACGCGCCCTTGACCAGGCGCACGCACCAGCGGCGCCCGCTCTGCGCCGCCTGCGCCGCCAGCCAGTCGATCACCGGCAGCGCGCGCTTGAGGTAGGCCTGCACCGCGAGCCCGAAGCCGTTCCAGCCCTCGAGCGCGGGATCCGTGAACACCCGGCCCATGAGCTCGAGCGAGAGCTCGAGGCGGTCCGCCTCCTCGGCATCGATCGTGAGGGCGATGCCCTGGCTCTTCGCCAGCCGCGCCAGCGCCAGCACCTTGGGCGTGATCTCGGCATGCACCCGCGCGCGCTTGGCGACTTCGTAGCGCGGGTGCAGGGCCGAGAGCTTGACCGAGATCGAGGGCGCGTCGATCACGTTGGCGTGCGGACCGCGCCCGCCGATGGCGCGGATCGCTTCCTGGTAGGCGACGAAATAGCGCTCGGCGTCGGCGTGGGTCAGCGCCGACTCGCCCAGCATGTCGAAGGAATGGCGGTAGGCGCGCCCCTCCTTGTCCTGCGAGCGATCCAGCGCCTCGGCGATGGTGCGGCCCATCACGAACTGGTGGCCCATGATCCGCATGGCCTGGCGCACCGCCAGGCGCACCACCGGTTCGCCCGTACGCGCGACCAGGCGCTTGAGCGCGCCCAGGAAGTTCGCGCGGGTCTCCTCGGCGAGGCTGATGATCTTGCCGGTCAGCATCAGGCCCCAGGTCGAGGCGTTGACGAACAGCGAATCGGAGGCGCCCAGGTGCCGGTCCCAGTCGGCGTCGCCGAGCTTGTCGCGGATCAGGCGGTCGGCGGTGTCGGCGTCGGGAATGCGCAGCAGGGCCTCGGCCACGCACATCAGCAGCACGCCTTCCTCGCTGGACAGGTCGTACTGGCGCATGAAGGACTCGACCGCGCTCTGCTTCGCGGCCTTGGCCCGGACCCGCGCCACCAGCTCGGTCGCGCGCGCCAGCACCAGTTCGCGCTGCGCTTCGGGCAGGCTCGCCAGCTCGACCAGCTCCCGCACCAGCGCGGCCTCGTCGCGGGCGTAGTGCGCCGTCATCGCGGCGCGCAAGGGCTCGGCCGGGGCCGGCAACTCGGGGCTCAGGATCGGGGCGGGCAGGGCGGCCATGGGCGGTTCGGGCCCGGTCGGGCGGGCCGGGGGCACACATTGTAAGGCCCACGCGGACGTGACGGGGCCTGTCAGGCTGCTGCGCACGCCGCAATGGCCGCCCTGAAACGCCGCCCAGTCTGGGTGGGGGGCTCCCAAGTGACGCCGCGGCGGCGCGCCCAGTCCTGTGTCTTGTGGCTGGTCAACTCCGGTTCGTTGTCGCTGATTGTCTCCGCTAAAGTTTGATCGACGGTCGGGACATTCAGGCCGGTAGGTGTCTACGAAACCCGGGGCGATTCACTGCGCCGGCCGAAAGCCCCTCAATCGTTCGGTCTACGACGCATACGATCCAGTAGCTCGGAGGCTTCCCGAAAGGCAATTGGTGTGGACAACGCACGGACCTGGTCGCGATAGGTGATGCCGTCGGTGCAAAGGCCCCATGCGATGCAGCCGAAATAGGTGTAGATGCCGTCGGGCCCGCAATCCGCGACGTCGCGGCAGCGGTGCAGAAGCGCAGCGCTCTCGTAGACCGCGGACCAGTCCAGCAATGGATCGTCGAAGCGCTCGGTCGGCACGCCGGGCAGACGCACCCTGGCTTCGCTACCGAACTGCAGCATGGCGGCAACATCCGCGGGGTCGTTGCTGACAGAAAGCCGTTGCAGCTCGCCGTCCAGGGCGCCATCTCCGCCCTCGGCACGCAGCGCGAACAGTGCCTCAACCGTCGCAAGGTACCCCGCATCCCGGTCCGCCATCGCCGACTGGAGCGATTGATCGTCCAGCAGGTCGGCGTAGTCGGCGCAGTACCGCGCGATGCGCTGCACCAGGAGTGTTGAAGGCAACTCTGTTGGCCGCCCAGTCACGAAGGGACGGCAGGTCCCCGCAAGGTCGATCCGGCGTTCGATGGCCCAGCGATCGCCAGCCGCGACGGCTCCGAGAATGGCATCCGCCTCTGTCGCACTGGAGTGGCGACGAACGCTGGCAGGCGCCGGATGCTTCTCGGACGCCACTCGCGTTGGCGCCGAATGTCTGGGATCGACTGCGGTCATAGAGCTCTGCTCGTCCGCGGGGACGCCATGTGCGTCCGGGCTAAGACCTTGCTCTGGTGCCTCCCTTCGATCCGCGAACGAGACCAAGAGAACTGCCGCGCCGACCAAGGCGACAATCACCAATGCAACCGCAAGTGGATGCCTCGCTCGCGTCACTTGGGACACTGAAGCGTGTTTGGAACCGGGGCCAACCAGGTTTCTGGCGAAGTTGTATTGATTGCCCGCCCGCGGATCCACTCATATTGCTCTGAGCCCGCAACGCCGGGACTATGCTCATTAAAGGTAACCCTTGCGCGCTCACCTCTCCCGACTATCTGAGTGCCCAACTGGTTCGCGAGGCGCCATTGAGCAAAGTCCGTAGCCGCATGATACAGGCGCGACTGATCATCGGATCCACACGTCGCCGGATTTGGATTGTTGCTTGGATTGGGCGCGTTCGGAGTCAGACGCCGCTGAAACAAGGCGAACGAGCCTCC
>CAZTNB010000162.1:0-6587 GCA_964614825.1 uncultured Gammaproteobacteria bacterium | reverse complement strand
GCGGCCTCAATGCGTGGACCCTCGCGCCGGGGCGCTGGGATGGCCGCGACGTGCTCTGGATCGGCACCTTGTCGGCCGGCGTGCGCCGCATCGACGACCCCGCGCGCGAGCCGCGGCTGGCCGACTTCCACCTCGGGCGCAAGGACGGGCTGCCGGCCGACACGGTCCGCGCGCTGGCCCAGTGGGGCGGCGCCGACGGCGCCGACCTGTGGATCGGCACCGGCTTCGGCTTCTCGCGCCTCGCGGGCGCCAGCCTCATCGTCTACGGCGAGCCGCTGGCGGTGACCAACGCCGCGGTCACCAGCCTGATGCCCGGCACCGACGCGCAGGGGCGGCCGGCGCTGCTGGTCGGCCTGCAGCGCGGCGGCCTGCTGGAGGTGCGCGACGACGGCAGCTGGCGCCGGCTGTCGGGCCGCAGCGGACTCCCCGACGAGGGCATCTACAGCCTGCTGCTCACCGACCGCGACCGGCCGCAACCGCGACTGTGGCTGGGCACGCGCTCCAGTGGCGTGCTGCGGCGCGAGGACGGGCGCTGGGTCACCATCGACACCCGGCATGGCCTGCCCCATCGCGTGGTGTTCGGCGTCGGCGAGACGCGGTTCCCGGACGGCGTGGAGGGGCCCTGGATCGGCACCGCCGACGGCACGGTGCGCCTGCGCGATGGCGCCTGGGAGCGCCTGCCGGTGCTGGGCGACGAGATCGTGTACGACATGGCGCGCGCGCGCGACGGCAGCCTGTGGCTGGGTTCCGACGTCGGCCTCGTGCACTGGACCCGCGCGGGCGCGGAGGTCTACGACCACCACCGCACCGGCATGCCCGGCAACACGGTGATCGCGGTCTACCCGCGGGTGGACGCCGCCGGCGTGGAAGAGATCTGGATCGGCAGCCGCCACGGCCTGGCGCGGGTGCGCGAAGGCCGCATCGAGCCGCCCCCGCGCTGGCCCTCGGCACTGGGGCCGACGGTGCGCGTCTATGCCGAAACCCGCGACGCCGACGGGCGCGCCACGCTGTGGGCGGGCGGCGAGGGCGGCCTCGAGGGCTGGGATGGCGAAGGCTGGCGCGGCCTGCCGCCGGGCTGCCTGCCGCACGCCGAGGTGATGGACGCGCGCGCCGACGCGGCCGACGGCGGCCGCAGCCTCTGGGTCGCCACCCGCGGTGGCCTTGCCCGCGTGCACGTGGCGGCGGAAACACGCTGCGAATCGCTGGTGCCGCCGGCGCTGCCCAGCGCGACCGCGTACCAGGTGCGCCTGGACGCGCGCGGCCGCGTGTACCTGTTCGGCTACGCCGGCGTGACCCGCCTCACGCCCGACCCGGCGGCGCCGACGGCGCTCGCGCGCATGCGGGTCGAGCGCTTCGGCCGCGACGACGGCCTGCCGTCGCTGGAGTTCAATCGCGCCACCGCGGTCGACGCGCGCGGCCGCATCTGGGCCGGCACCATCGAGGGCGCGGTGGTGTACGACCCGGCGCGCGAACCGCCGCCGCAAGGCCCGCGGCCGCTGCTGCTCGAGCGCGCCGAGCGCCTCGGCGGCGGCACGCTGGCGCCGGATGAGCTGCTGCCGCCCGACAGCGGCGTGCGCTTCGAATACGCGCTGATGTCGTACGAGCGCGAGCACCTGACCCGCTACCGCACGCAACTGGTCGGGCTCGACGAGGCCGTCGGCGAGTGGCTGCCGGCGGCCAGCGCCGAGTATTCGCGCCTGCCGCCGGGCACCTACCGCTTCCGCGTGTGGGGGCGCGATGCGCTGGGCCGGGTGTCGGAGCCGCGCGAGTTCGGGTTCGGCATCGCGCAGCCCTGGTGGCAGCGCTGGTGGGCACTGGCCGGGTTCGCCCTGGCCCTGGTGCTGGCCGGCCTCGGCATCGGCGCCTGGCGCGACCGCGCCCTGAAGCTGCGCGCGGTGCAGCTGGCGCGCGAGGTGGCCGACCGCACCCAGGACCTGGCGGCGGTCAACCGCCGCCTGGAGGCGGCCTCGCTCACCGACCCCCTCACCGGCCTGCACAACCGCCGCTACTTCGGCACCACGCTGGCCGACGAGATGGAGGTGGTGGCGCAGCGCGCCGGCCGCGGCCCCGCCGAACCGCGGCTGCTGCTGGCGCTGCTCGACCTCGACTACTTCAAGTCGATCAACGACCGCTACGGCCACGCGGCGGGGGATGCGGTGCTGGCGCGGGCCGCCGGCGCCCTGCGCGAGGCGGCCGGCAACGGCACCGCCCTGCGCTGGGGCGGCGAGGAGTTCCTGGTCGTGCTGGAGCTGGAACCCGGCGCGGACCCGGCGGCGCGCGCGCAGCACCTGGTCGACGCCGTGCGCGCCACCGAGCATCCGGTAGGCGGGCGCGCCCTGAGCGTGAGCGCCTCGGTGGGCTGGGCCCTGTGGCCCTGGAACCCGCACCACCCGCGCCAGGCCGACCTCGACCAGCTGCTGACCCTGGCCGACCAGGCCCTGTACCGGGCCAAGGCGGCCGGCCGCAATCGCGCGGTCGGCGCCGAGCACGACGACGCGGCGCCGCCGCTGCCGGAGCACCCGGAACTGCGCGTGCGCTGGCGCGTGGCCTGAGGCCGGGCCGCCCGGTCGCGCCGGAAAATCCCCCACCCCCATGCCCATCGACACATGACGGGCCCCCCGCGGTCGTCAACACTGCCGCCCTCACCCCGATCCTGACGCCGGGCCGCATGGCCCGGGTCGCAGCCCGCCGGCGCCGCCGGCACCGGCGCGGCGATCGTCGCGGCAGCGAAAGGGGGTTACCTCGGGAGGAACCCTATGGATCGCCGCGACTTCATCAAGATCACCGGACTGGGCCTCGGTTCGCTGATGCTGCCCGTCAACGGCCGCGTCATCGCCGCCGAAGCGCTCAACACGCGACTCGACGTCGCCTTCAAGAAGCGCATGGCCGACACCGCGCTGACGGCGGCGCGCGAAAGCGGCGCCAGCTATTGCGACGTGCGCATCGGCCGCTACCTCCAGCAATTCGTGGTCACCCGCGAGGACAAGGTCCAGAACGTGGTCAACACCGAGTCCACCGGCGTGGGCGTGCGCGTGATCGCCGGCGGCACCTGGGGCTTCGCCGCGACCAACTCGCTCAAGCCCGAGGACGTGGCCGAGGCCGGCCGCCGCGCGGTGGCGATCGCCAAGGCCAACGGCAAGCTGCGCTCCGAGCCGGTGCAGCTCGCGCCGGTCAAGGGCGTGGGCGAGGTGGCCTGGGCCACCCCGATCGTCAAGAACGCGATGGAAGTGCCGATCAAGGACAAGGTCGACCTGCTGCTGGGCGTCAACGCCGCGGCGATGCAGGCCGGCGCCAGCTTCATCAACTCGATCCTGTTCCTGGTCAACGAGCAGAAGTATTTCGCCTCCACCGACGGCAGTTACATCGACCAGGACATCCACCGGATCTGGGCCCCGTTCTTCGTCACCGCGGTGGACCAGAAGTCGGGCAAGTTCCGCACCCGCAACGGCCTCTCCTCGCCCGTGGGCATGGGCTTCGAGTACCTCGACGGCTCGCCCGCGGGGCGCGTCGAGCTGCCCAGCGGCGGGGTCGCCTACTCGAGCTCCTACAACATGCTCGAGGACGCCAAGGCGGCCGCGGTGCAGGCCAAGGCCAAGCTCACCGCGCCCTCGGTCAAGCCCGGCAAGTACGACCTGGTGCTCGATCCCGCGAACATGTGGCTCACCATCCACGAGACCGTCGGCCATCCGCTCGAGCTCGACCGCGTGCTGGGCTACGAGGCCAATTACGCCGGCACCAGCTTCGCCACCCTCGACAAGTGGCGTTCGAAGGAATTCAAGTACGGCTCCGACAAGGTCACCCTGTTCGCCGACCGCGTGCAGCCCACGAGCCTGGGCGCCGCCGCCTACGACGACGAGGGGGTCAAGACCCGGCGCTGGGACCTGGTCAAGGACGGCATCCTGGTCGACTACCAGGCCATCCGCGACCAGGCCCACATCCTCGGCTCGGACCAGTCGCATGGCTGCTGCTACGCCGATTCCTGGGGCAGCGTGCAGTTCCAGCGCATGGCCAACGTCTCGCTCGCCCCCGGCGAGGAGAAGCTCACGCCCGCGGACATGATCAAGGACGTGGAGAACGGCATCTACATCGTCGGCGCCGGTTCCTTCTCGATCGACCAGCAGCGCTACAACGCGCAGTTCGGCGGCGAGCTGTTCTACGAGATCAAGAACGGCAAGATCACCGGGCAGATCGAGGACGTGGCCTACCAGATCCGCACGCCCGAGTTCTGGAACTCCTGCGTGGCGATCTGCGACGGTTCCGACTACCGGCTTGGCGGCTCGTTCTTCGACGGCAAGGGCCAGCCGGCGCAGGTGTCGGCGGTCTCGCACGGCTCCAGCACGACGCGCTTCAACGGCGTCAACGTCATCAACACCGCGCGCAACCTCGGCTGAGTCCAGGAGACCCATCATGCCCATGTTCACCGAATCCGAAGCCCGCGCGATCCTCGACAAGGTCATCAAGCTGTCGAAGGCCGACGAGTGCGTCGCCACGCTGGCCGGCGGCACCACCGGCAACATCCGCTTCGCCCTCAACAACGTCTCGACCAGCGGCATCGTCGACAACACCAACCTCGCGGTGTCGGTGGCCTTCGGCAAGCGGGTCGGGCTCGCCACCATCAACGAGTTCGACGACGCCTCGCTGGAGAAGGTCGTGCGCCGTGCCGAGGAACTGGCGCGCCTGGCGCCGGAGAACCCCGAGTTCATGCCGGCGGTCGACAAGCAGGACTACAAGGCCACCGCGACCTTCAAGGAAGCGACCGCCGCGGTCACGCCGGACTTCCGCGCCCAGGTGGCGGCCGACAGCATCGAGCCCTGCCGCAAGGAGAAGCTGGTCGCCGCCGGCTTCTTCGTCGAGGACGCGAGCTTCCAGGCCACCGCCAACAGCAAGGGCAACTTCGGCTACCAGAAGACCACCAACGTCGACTTCACCTGCACCGTGCGCACCGAGGACGGCCAGGGTTCGGGCTGGGTCGCGCGCAACGTCGCCGACGTCTCGACCTTCGATGCGAAGAAGGACATCCAGACCGCGATCGGCAAGGCCAAGGGTTCGGCCGGTGCCAAGGCGCTGGAGCCGGGCAAGTACACCGTGATCCTCGAGCCGGCCGCGGCGGCCGGGCTGATCTCCTTCATGATGTTCAGCTTCGACGCGCGCCAGGCCGACGAGGGCCGCAGCTTCCTGGCCAAGAAGGGCGGCGGCAACCGCATCGGCGAGCAGGTCTTCGACGAGCGCGTGAGCATCCACGCCGATCCCTGGGACGCCAACGTGCCGGTGGTGCCGTGGGATGCCGACGGCGGCGGCGGGCTCGCGCGCGAGAAGCACCCGATCATCAACAAGGGCAAGGTCGAGTACTTGCAGTACTCGCGCTTCTGGGCGCAGAAGCAGGGCAAGCGCGCGCTCGGCCAGCCGGGGAACCTGATCATGGCCGGCGGCGACAAGACCACGGACGAGCTGGTCAAGGCCACCCAGAAGGGCATCCTGGTCAGCCGCACCTGGTACATCCGCATGGTCGACCCGCAGACCGTGCTGCTCACGGGCCTGACCCGCGACGGCACCTTCTACATCGAGAACGGCGAGATCAAGTACCCGATCAAGAACTTCCGCTTCAACGAATCGCCGGTGATCATGCTCAACAACGTCGAGGAACTGGGCAAGCCGGTACGCCTGACCGGAGACGAGTCGCCGTTCCTGATGATGATGCCGCCGATGAAGTTGCGCGACTTCACCTTCACCTCGCTGTCCGACGCGGTGTAGTTGGATCCGCTCCCGGCCATGCCTGTGCTTGCCGTCATTCCCGCGAAAGCGGGAATCCATGTTGCCTTCGGGCCGAAGGACAATGGATTCCCGCTTTCGCGGGAATGACGGCGGGCGAAGGGCATGGATGCGGGGCGAAGGGCGCAATCGTGCGCTGAGGATTGCCGTCATCCCGGCTTTCGCCGGGATGACGCCAGTTGGACGGGTCGTAGCGGCATGGAGCGGTCGGGCATGACACGGAACCAGTTCCTGCGCATGCTGCTTGGGGGTCTCGCCGGCGCGGCGCTGGCGCCGCGCGTGGCCGGCGCGGCAGCCACGGGCCCCTACGACTTCTGGTTCACCCGCCTGATGTACGACTCGGGCGACTGGGACGTGGACCAGCGCATGCCGTCGAACGTGATCGACGCGCTGGTGCAGTACACCACGCTGCGCGTGGACCCCAAGGAGCACGTGCTGCCGCTGGCCGACCCGCGCATGCTGTCGGCGCCGTTCTGCTACCTCTCCGGCCACAAGCTGGTCGAGTTCAATCCCGAGGAGCGGCGCAATTTCGAGCGCTACGTGCGCAACGGCGGCTTCATCCTCGTCGACGACTGCAACCACGACATCGATGGCCTCTTCGCCCGCAGCTTCGAGGCCGAGATGGCCGGGATCTTCGGCGCCGACGCGCTGCGCAAGCTGCCCGACAGCCACCCGCTGTACCGCAGCTACTTCCGCTTCGACGGCCCGCCGGCCACCACCTTCGAGCTCAACGGCTGGGGCGACGACCTGGTGCACGCCTACGTCAAGGCGATCCTGATCGACGGCCGCGTCGGCGTGCTCTACAGCAACAAGGACTA
>CAZTNB010000161.1:0-6644 GCA_964614825.1 uncultured Gammaproteobacteria bacterium | reverse complement strand
TGGCGGAAAGCTGGCGGATCTCGTTGTTGAGCACGCGGTCGTTGTCGGAGTAGTCGATCGCGAGGTCGATCAGGTGCACGCCCGGGGTATCGAGGCAGTGCGCCAGCATCTTGCGGAATTCGGCCACCGAGCCCGGGCGCCAGCCCTTGGCGCCATAGCTCTCGGCGTACTTGACGAAGTCCGGGTTGCCCATGTCCATGCCGAAGTTGGCGAACTGCATGTTGGCCTGCTTCCACTTGATCATGCCGTAGGCGTTGTCGCGCAGCACGATCTGCACCAGGTCCAGGCCCAGGCGCACCGCGGTCTCGAGCTCCTGCGAATTCATCATGAAGCCGCCATCGCCCGACACCGCGACCACCTTGCGGCCCGGGTGCACCATCTTGGCCGCCATCGCCGAGGGCAGGCCGGCGCCCATGGTGGCGAGCGCGTTGTCGAGCAGCATGGTGTTGGGCTCGCGGCAGCGGTAGTAGCGCCCGAACCAGATCTTGTACATGCCGTTGTCGAGGCAGACGATGCCGTCGGAGGGCACCAGTTCGCGGATCTCGCGCACCATCCGCACCGGATAGATCGGGAAGCGGTCGTCGTCGGCACCGAGGGCCAGGTGCGCGGCCAGCGCGGTGCGCGCCTTGTCGAAATAGCCGAAGTCCCAGTGCTTTTGCGGCGTGATCGCCTCCTTCAGGCGCCAGATCGAGTTGGCCACGTCGCCGGTGACCTCGATCTGCGGGAAGTAGACCGTGTCGACCTCGGCGGTGATGTAGTTGACGTGGATCACCGTGCGCAGGCCCTTGCGCATGAAGAACGGCGGCTTCTCGATCACGTCGTGGCCGACGTTGATGATGCAGTCGGCGTTCTCGACCGCGCGGTGGACGAAGTCGCCGTCGGAGAGCGTGGCGTTGCCCATCCACAGCGGGTGCTCCTCGTCGATCACGCCCTTGCCCATCTGGGTGGTGAAGAACGGGATCCCGGTCTTGTCGACGAATTCGCGCAGCATCCGCGCCGAGGTCTTGCGGTTGGCGCCGGCGCCGACCATCAGGATCGGGCGCTTGGCGGCGCGGATCGCGTCGACCGCGCGCGCCACCGCCTTGTCGTCCGCCACCGGGCGGCGGTGGAAGCTGGCCTTGATCAGGATCGCGTCCGACTGCTCGTGCGCGATGTCCTCCGGCAGCTCGAGGTGGGTGGCGCCGGGGCGCTCCTCCTCGGCGCGGCGGAAGGCCTCGCGCACGCGCGCGGGGATGTTGTCGGCCGACACGATCTGCTTGGTGTACTTGGTCAGCGGCAGCATCATCGCCACCACGTCGACGATCTGGAAATGCCCCTGCTTGCTGAGCTTGACCGGCTTCTGGCCGGTGATCATCAGCATCGGCATGCCGCCCAGCTGCGCGTAGGCGGCGGCGGTGACGAAGTTGGTGGCGCCCGGGCCCAGCGTGGCGAGGCACACGCCGGCCTTGCCGGTGAGGCGGCCATAGGTGGCGGCCATGAAACCGGCGCCCTGCTCGTGGCGGGTGAGGATCAGGCGGATCGACGAGGTGCGCAGCGACTCGAGCAGGTCGAGGTTCTCCTCGCCCGGGATGCCGAACACGTACTGCACGCCCTCGGCCTCGAGGGCCTTCACGAACAGGTCCGACGCCTTCATGCCCACCCCCTCAGCAGTGTGTCCGGTTCGCAGGCCGGCAGCACCGGATGCGGTGGTGGCCCGACGGCAGCCAGCAGTGACCGCGCGATTGTGGGCGCCGCCTCGCGCGGCCGTCAACCGCGATCGGGCGCTGGACGCGGCCTGACCGCGATCACGCCGAGATCGGCCTCGCCATCGGCGAGCAGGGCCAGCAACGGGGCGCCGGGCGCGAGCCCGGCGACCGAGCGCAGCACGCGTCCATCGGCGGGATCGCGCAGGATCGCGTAGCCGCGCCCGAGCGTGGCCAGGGGCCCGACCGCGTGCAGGGCGCGGCCCAAACCGTCCAGGCGGCGCGAATGCCGCGCCAGCGCGTCGTGCAGGCCACGCGCCAGGCCGCTGCGCAGGCGTCCCAGGCGTTCGTTCGCGGGCACCAGGCGCAGGCGCGGGTGGGTGGCGGCGAGGCGCAGCGCGAGCAGGCGCAGCGCCTGGCGCCGGCGCTCCAGGGCCTGCCGCGCGGTCGCGCCCAGGCGACCGGGCACGCCCGCCAGCCGCGCGGCGATCAGCGCCAGCCGCGTGGCGGGGCGCTGGGCCCGCAGGCGCAACCCGGCCTGGTCGCTGCGCTGGGCGGCGCCGGCGAGGCGCCGTTGCAGGGCATGGCGCGCGCGGTCGAGCCGGTGGACCAGGGCGCGCCCCAGTTCCGCCGCGCTGGGCACCAGCAGCTCGGCCGCGGCCGATGGCGTGGGCGCACGCAGGTCGGCCACGAAGTCGGCCAGGCTGAAGTCGATCTCGTGGCCCACCGCCGACACCACCGGCACCGGGCTGGCGGCGATGGCGCGCGCCAGCGCTTCGTCGTTGAAGGCCCACAGGTCCTCGAGCGAGCCGCCGCCGCGGGTGAGCAGCAGCACGTCGTAGCGGCCGCTGGCCGCGGCGCGCTGCAGCATCGCGCGGATGCGCTCGGCGGCGTCGGCGCCCTGCACCGGCACCGGCAGGATCTCGACCTGCGCCAGCGCGAGGCGGCGGCCGATCACCGAGATCACGTCGCGCACCGCCGCGCCGCTGGGCGAGGTCAGGACCCCGATCCGGCGCGGCAGCGCGGGCAGGGCGCGCTTGCGCGCGGCCTCGAACAGCCCCTCCGCGGCGAGCTTGGCCTTGAGGCGCTCGAACTCGCGCTGCAGCGCGCCTTCCCCGGCCGGCTCGAGCTGTTCCACCACCAGCTGGAACTCGCCGCGCGCCTCGTAGAAGCTGACCTTGGCCCGGGCCAGCACGCGCTGCCCGTCGGCGGGCTTGAAGCGCAGCCAGGTGCTGCGCGGGCGGAACATGGCGCAGCGCACCTGCGCCTGGGCGTCCTTGAGCGAGAAGTAGAGGTGCCCGGAGGCCGGCCGCGACAGGTTGGACAGCTCGCCCTCGACCCACAGCAGCGGGAAGTGCCCCTCGACGAGCTCGCGCGCCAACGCGTTGAGCCGCGAGGGCGTCAGCACGTCGCGCGGGGCGGCGGGTTCGGCGGGGGGCAGGGGCATGGGCGGCGATCCGGAGCCTGCGATCGTAGCGCGCGGCGCGCGGTTCCGGACCTCGTGCACGCCATTGCCGCCCGCGATGCGGCAGAATCCGGGTTCCACGCCCGCGGAGTGCATCGACTTGAGCGCGAAGGACGGCGAGCAACGTCCCGACGCCGATCCCGAGGCGGCCTCGGCCAGGCCGGCCAGCGGCGTGGGCGCCGCCGGTCGCCCGCTGACCGCGCTCAAGGAGCGGGTGCGCGGACTGGTCGAGTCCTGGAATGAACTGCAGGGCGGGGCCTGGAACGCCATGGCCGCCATGGCCCAGTACGAGGAACTGGAACGCATCTCGTCCAGCGCCGAGGAGCTGGGCCAGCCGGCGATCGCCGAGCCGGCGCTGGCGCTGACGGTGTACCTGAGTACCTTCGTCGAGGGCCGGCTCTACCCCTCCAACGCGCAGCGGCAGAAGCTGGGCGAACTGGTCGAGCGCCTGCGCGCGCTGGTCGACGGCGGCACGCGCGCACCGGGCCCGCGCGAGAAGCCGGTCGAGCGCCGCACGGTGCTGTACCTGCGTCCGCCCGAGCGCGAGCTGGCCGGCCTCGCGGCGCAACTGGGCCGCCACCGCTACGTGGTGCGGCCGTGCGAGACCCTGGCCCAGGCGATCGCCGCGGCCGAGGAGTCGCTGCCGGAGGCGATCCTGGTCGACGTCGCGGCCGCCAACCAGCTCGACGAACTGCTCGACCACGTCGACAAGGTGCGCGGCGAGGCCAAGGGCCGCGCGGTGTGCCTGGTGACCGGCATCGAGGTCGACTCCGCGCACCGCCACTACGCCCAGCGCGCCGGCGCCGACGCGGTGCTGGAAACCGGCGACGCCGCGCTGATCGCCACCCGCATGGACGAGCTGATCGCCCAGCAGCGCAACCTCGACTATCGCGTGCTGGTGGTGGAGGACGATCGCAGCCAGGCGCTGTTCTGCGAGACCGTGCTGCGCCATCGCGGCATAAGTTCGCGCCTGTGCCTGAGCGGCGAGGAGGCGCTGGAGGCGATCGGCGAGTTCCGTCCCGACCTGGTGCTGCTCGACCTGTACCTGCCCGGCATCAACGGCATCGAGGTGGCGCAGATCCTGCGCGAACGCGCCGAGCACGCGTTCCTGCCCATCGTGTTCCTGTCCGGCGAGACCGACCTGGACAAGCGCTTCGACGCCATCCGCATGGGCGGCGACGACTTCATCACCAAGCCGGTCAAGCCGCGCCACCTGATCGCCGACGTCGAGACGCGCATCCGCCGCGCGCGCCAGTTGCCGCAGCGCACCGGCATCCCGGCGCGCAACGACCGTCGCGGCTCGCTGGTGGCGCGCGGCGTGCTGGTCGAGGCCTTCGCCCAGCCGGGACCGGACTTCGGCCAGCCGCGCGCGCTGGCGCTGGTGGCGCCGGCCGATGCCGAGGTGCTGCGCGAGCAGCTGGGCTTCGTCGCCTGCGGCAACCTCTCGCAGCAACTCGCCGCCGCCGTCACGGCGGAGGCCGACCTGTGGCGCCCGGTCTGCGCCGCCGGCGAATTCAGCTTCATCGGCCTGATCAGCGGCGCCGACGTGGACGGCATCCGCATGCGCCTGGAGCAGCTGCGCGAGCGCCTGGAGGCGCGGCGCTGGGGGCCGCCGGAGGACCCGCTGAAGCTGGCCTTCGTGGTCGCCGGCGCGGTGGCCGACCCGGACGTGGACAAGGCCGAGGAGGTGGTGGTGCGCTTGCGCCGGCGCAGCAAGGAGGCGCTGGCCGGCCAGGCCGGCTGCGTGCTGCTCGACGTGCCGCGCCGGCGCGCGCCGGCCGCCGGCGAGCCTGCCGACCACCTGGCCCGCACGCTGCTGCGCGGGCACCTCATCCCCGAGGCGGTGAACCTCGAATTCCAGGCGCTGGTGCCGCTGGCCGGGGAGTTGTACGGCCAGTACGGCGTGCGCGTGTCGCTGGTGCCGCCCAAGTCGACCCAGCGCCTGCGCGTGGGCGCCGAGCGCATGCGTGCGATCGCGCGCGAGCTGGGCGTCGTGGCGCAGGCCGAGCGCCAGTGCGTGCGCCGCATCCTGGCCGAGCTGGCGGAGCGCACGCGCCGCGGCGACAGCCTGCGCCTGCTGGTGCCGATCGCGATCGAGAGCGCGCTCGACGCCGCCTTCGCCCCGTGGCTGGCGGCGGAATTGCAGGCGCGGGCGCTGGCGCCGGCGACGCTGGTGCTGGAGCTGGATGCCGGCGAGGTGGTGCGCCAGTTCGGGGCGATCGGCCCCGCGATCGAGTCGCTGCAACTGGTCGGGGTGCGCCTCGCGGTGCGCGGGCTGGAGGGCGGCGAGAGCCACCTGCGGCTTGCGCGCCATCCGGGCTTCGCGATCATCAAGCTGGAGGCGCCCAATCCGGCGCCGGGCGCGATCGCGCCGTGGGCGGCCGAGCGCGGCCGTCTGGTGGTGGAGGCGGGCAAGCACGGCAAGGTGGTGGTGGCCTGCGACGTGCGCGATGCGCGCGAGATGAGCGAGCTGCTCAAGCTCGGCGTGCACTACGTGCAGGCCGACATGTTCTCGCCGTGGAGCGCCTCGACCAGCTTCGACTTCGCCGGCACCAAGCTCTGAGCCGGCGCGCGGCCCTCAGGGCAGCAGCACCAGCTTGCCGATCGTGCGGCCGCTTTCGAGGTCGCGGTGCGCGTCGGCGACGCGTTCCAGCGCATAGGTCGCCACCGGCGGCGCCCGTAGCTGGCCGTCGGCGAAGCGCTGCAGCAGCCAGTGCATGCCCTGCGCCAGCCGGTCGGCCTGCGCCGAGAGGAAGCTCAGGTTGCACGCCAGCACGCTGCGGTTCTCCTGCGTCATCCGCAGCGGGTTGAAGCGCGGCGTGCGCAGCCAGTCCCAGGCCAGCTTCGGCCAGTTGGGCCGCCCGCCGGTCTTCGGCAGCATCGAGGCGAAGCCGTACACCACGACCTTGCCCATCGGCGCGAGGTGGGCATAGCTGGCCCCCAGGGTCGAGACGCCGTTGGCATCGTAGATGGCGTCGTAGCCGCCGGGCGCCAGGCGCTCGGCCGCCGGCCACGGGGATTCCGCCGACTTGTCGATCACGTGCGCGCAGCCGGCCGCGCTTGCCGCCTCGCGCTTGTGGGCGCCGCCGACCACGCCGACCACCTCGGCGCCGGCCAGGCGCCCGAGCTGCGCCAGCGCGCCGCCGACCCCGCCGGCCGCGGAATGCACCAGCCAGCGTTCCCCCGGTCGCGGATGCACCTGCTGGTGGACCATGAACCAGGCGGTGAGGAACACGGTGGGGATGGCCGCCGCCTGCACCGTCGACAAGGCGTCCGGGCACGGGAACACGCGCGCGACCGGCACGCGCAGCCGGCTGGCATAGGCGCCGAACAGGGTGAGCACGATCACGCGCGCGCCGATGGCGATGCCGTCGACGCCGGCGCCGAGCGCGACCACGCGCCCGGCGCATTCGAAGCCCGGCGTGATCGGATAGCCGTGCAACTCGCGCGCCGAGGCGTACAGGCCCATGCGGATGATGGCGTCGGCGTAGTTGACG
>CAZTNB010000160.1:0-6745 GCA_964614825.1 uncultured Gammaproteobacteria bacterium | reverse complement strand
TGGCCGAGATCGCGCACGCGGTCAACGAGCGCCAGGAGAACATCGGCGCGCGGCGCCTCGCCACGGTGCTCGAGCGCCTGCTCGACACCATCTCGTTCGAGGCGCCCGAGCAGCCCGGCAGCCGCATCGAGGTCGATGCCGCCTACGTGGCCCGCCACCTCGACGCGCTGGTGCGCGACGAGGACCTGAGCCGCTACATCCTCTGATCCCGCGCGCGCCGCCGCGGCGCGACTGGAGCGACGCGATGGACGTGGTCAACCTGGCGCAGAAGTTCGCCCAGTTCAGCGAGCACTGGAGCCCGCGCATCGTCGGCGAGCTCAACGGCCAGCACGTGAAGCTGGCCCGCCTCCTCGGCGAGTTCGTCTGGCACCGGCACGAGCACGAGGACGAGTTGTTCCTGGTGGTGCAGGGCCGGCTCGCGATGCGCCTGCGCGAGCGCACGCTCGAGCTCGGCCCCGGCGAGTTCTGCATCGTGCCGCGCGGGGTGGAGCACCAGCCGGTGGCGGCGCAGGAATGCCTGGTGCTGCTGTTCGAACCGGCGGGCACGCTCAACACCGGCGACCAGCGCGAGGCGCGCACCGTGGATCGCCCGCAGCGGCTGTAGCGCGGCCCCCGCTTCGGGTATGATGTTCGGCCCGGAACGGTGCGCAAGCGCTTTGCAGTCAATGACTTGCGCCGCATCCCCCGGACACTGGCGCGACCCGGCATGGCGAAGATGAACAAGGTGGTGGAGCTCCGGCAGCGTGGCGTCCGCGCGCGCCTGCGCGAGGCGCACGAGCAGGGCACGCTGGTGCGCCTGTGGCGCAGCGAACTCGAGGCCGCGAGTTTCTCGGGCTATGTCGCCGCGCTGGGCAAGGAGTTCTTGCTGCTGTGGGCGCTGGGCGACTACATCGGCTTCGACGGCCTGTACGCGCTGCGCTTCCGCGACATCACCGAGGTGGAGGCGCCGGACAAGAACCACCGGTTCCTCGAGAAGGCGATGGCGCTGCGCGCGATCCAGCCCGACTGGCCCGACGACTTCGAGCTCGACGACGTCGCCAGCCTGGTGCGCTCGGCCTCGAAGCACGCGCCGGTGATCGGCGTGCACGTCGACACCGAGGGCGAGGACGAGGTCTGCTACGTGGGCCGGCTGCTCGGGTTCGAGCCGGACGGATTCCTGCTGCAGGAGATCTCGCCCGATGCGGAATGGATGCGCGAAGCCAGTTTCTTCGGCCTCGACGAGGTCTCGGCGGTGGCGCTGCGCAGCCCCTACCACGCCGCGCTGGCCGAGGTCGCGGGCGAGCCGCCCGACGACGTGCGTCCGCCCAGCCGCAACGACGAGCGCCTGCACTGAAGGCTGCGACGCCGCGCCCGCCTCGACCGTCGTCATCGCGATGAAGCGCCGCACCCTGGTCGCCACCCTGTTCGCGGGCCTGCCGCTCGCCGCCCGCGCCGCCGCCGCGCGACTCACGCCGGAGCAGCTCGCGGCCGCCGACGCCTTCCAGCGCGTGGCCTTCGGCCGCCTGCTCAACGAGGAGGATGCCGCCGGGCTGCGCTTCCAGGTCGAGATCCCGGCGATCTACCGGCGCTGGGAATCGCCCAGCGACACCCGTGGCGCGGTGATGTGGTCGACCATGGCCGACTTCGGCCGCGCCCGCCGCGGCGACCCGCAGAGCGGCCGCCACGGCGCCCTGGTCGCCGACCGCAGCAACTTCGTGACCTGGCACAAGGCCAGCGCGCAATTCCGCGACGAGACCGGCCTCAACGAGTCGAACATGGCCGCGCGCCTGGCCGAGCGCAAGGCCGCGGCGATCACCGTGCGCCGCGCCGACCATGGCGAGGTGCCCATCCTGCTGGTCGAGGCCGACGTCTCCGAGCGCGAGCGCCTGCGCGCGTTCTACGTCGGGCTGGCGCGCGCGACCCGCACCCTGTACTACCTGCCGCAGCGGCCGTGGTCGACGGCCGACGAGATGGTCTGGAGCCGCCTGCGCGACGGCGTGCTGGCGGCGGCGACGTGAGCGGCCCGCGCCCCACCGACCTGGTCCTGCACCGGGCCTCGCGCGCGCTGGAGATCGCCTTCGACACCGGCGAGCGCTTCACCCTGCCGGCCGAGCTGCTGCGCGTGTACTCGCCCTCGGCCGAGGTGCAGGGCCACGCGCCCAACCAGCGCGTGCTGCAGCTGGGCAAGGAGCACGTCGGCCTGGTGGGCATCGCGCCGGTCGGCCACTACGCCGTGCTGCTGCAGTTCGACGACGGCCACGACACCGGCATCTACTCCTGGACCCTGCTGTACGACCTCGGCAAGCACCAGGACGCCTACTGGCAACGCCACCTCGACGAGCGCGCCGCGGCCGGCAAGCCGCGGGCCGAGCCGGCCGCCTGACCCCATGCGCCACGGCCGCGCACGCGTCGCGCTCCCGTGCACGCGAGCGGCTAACATGACGGCCTGCGCCGGACTGCCATGACCAACGACAAGACCCATTTCGGCTACCGCGAGGTCGCCCCGGAGGAGAAGACGCGCCTGGTCGGCGAGGTGTTCCGTTCGGTCGCGCCGAAGTACGACCTGATGAACGACCTGATGTCGCTGGGCGTGCATCGGCTGTGGAAGCGGCACTTCGTCGCCACCAGCGGCGTGCGGCCCGGCGCGACGGTGCTCGACCTCGCGGGTGGCACCGGCGACATCGCCGCGCGGCTCGCCGATGCGGTAGGCGACGCCGGCACGGTGGTGCTCACCGACATCAATCCGTCGATGCTCGCCGTGGGCCGCGAGCGCCTCACCGACCGCGGCATCGTCGGCCGCGTCCGTTACGCGCTCGCCGACGCCTCGGCGCTGCCGTTCGCCGATGGCCGCTTCGACCTCGTGACCATCGCCTTCGGCCTGCGCAACGTCACCGACAAGGACGCCGCCCTGCGCGAGATGCATCGCGTGCTCAAGCCGGGTGGACGCGCCATGGTGCTGGAGTTCTCGCGCGTGGGCCCGGAGCCGCTGCGCCAGCTCTACGACCTCTACTCGTTCAACGTGCTGCCGAGGATCGGCGCCGCGGTGGCCGGCGACGAGGCCAGCTACCGCTACCTCGCCGAGTCGATCCGCAAGCATCCGGACCAGGACACGCTGGAGGCGATGATGCGCGCCGCCGGCTTCGAGCGCACCAGCCACCGCAACCTCAGCGGCGGCATCGTCGCCATCCATTCCGGCTATCGCGTGTAGCCCGGCGCGGCGCCGTGGCACCGTCGCCGTGCTTCCCGTCCCGCTTCCACCCGCTTCCGGCACGCCATGCGAATCCTCCGCCCCTTGCTGCTGCTCCTGCTCCTGCTCCTGCCGCTCGCCGCGCTGCCGGCGCTTGCCCTGGACGAACACAGCGTGGCCCGCTACGACCAGGGGCGGATCAGCCACCTGCTGCTCGACCTCGACGCCGACTTCGAACGCCAGCGCCTGGCCGGCTTCGCCGAGCTCACGCTGGACTGGCGCGACGCCGCCGCGCGCGAGCTGGCGCTGGACACGCGCGACCTCGCCATCGAGCGCGTGCTGGCGCGCGATGGCGAGGGCTCGTGGCGCAAGGCGCGCTGGGGCCTGGGGCCGCGCGATCCGGTCAAGGGCAGCGCATTGACGATCGCGCTGCCCGGGCAGCCGCGGCACGTTCGCATCTACTACGCCACCTCGCCCGGCGCCTCCGGCCTGCAGTGGCTGGCGCCGGAGCAGACGCTGGGCAAGCGCCAGCCCTTCATGTTCAGCCAGTCGCAGGCGATCCACGCGCGCTCGTGGGTGCCGCTGCAGGACACGCCGGCGGTGCGCTTCACCTACGCCGCGCGCATCGGCGTGCCGGCCGGCCTGCGCGCGGTGATGAGCGCCGACAACGATCCGCAGGCGCGCGGCGAGGGCGGCTTCCGCTTCACGATGCCCGACCCGATCCCGTCGTACCTGCTGGCGATCGCGATCGGCGAGCTCGAGTTCCGCGCGATGGGCCCGCGCACCGGCGTCTATGCCGAGCCCGCCATCCTCGAGGCCGCGGCCAGCGAGTACGCCGACACCGAGGGGATGATCGACGCCGCCGCGGCGCTGTACGGGCCGTACCGCTGGGGCCGCTACGACCTGCTGGTGCTGCCGCCCTCGTTCCCCTTCGGCGGCATGGAGAATCCGCGCCTGACCTTCCTCACCCCGACCGCGATCGCCGGCGACCGCAGCCTGGTGTCGCTGATCGCGCACGAGCTGGCCCATTCCTGGTCCGGCAACCTGGTGACCAACATGGCCTGGCGCGACCTGTGGCTCAACGAGGGCTTCACCAGCTACGTCGAGAACCGCATCATCGAGGCCATGTACGGCGCCGAGCGCGCGCGCATGGAGCTGGCGATCTCGCAGTCGGAACTGGTGGCCGGCGACCTGCGCGAACTGGAACCCGGCCTCACCCGCCTGGTGCCGGACCTGGCCGGTCGCGATCCCGACGACACCTTCTCCGAAGTGCCCTATGCCAAGGGCGCGTGGCTGCTGCACACGCTGGAGGAGCGGGCGGGGCGGGCGGTGTTCGATCCCTTCCTGCGCGGCTGGTTCGACGCGCATGCGTTCCAGAGCGTGGACACCGACGTCTTCGTGCGCTACCTGCGCGAGCACCTGCTGGCGTCGCATCCGCAGGTCATGGGCGAGGCGGAACTGGCGCAGTGGCTGCGCGACCCCGGCCTGCCGCCGGGAACCGTGGCCACCACCTCGCCGCGGCTGGCCGCGGTCGATGCGGCGCGGGTTCGTTGGCAGGAGGGCGAGCTGGCGGCCGCCGCGCTGCCGACGGCCGAATGGACCACGCAGGAGTGGCTGCACTTCCTCAACGCGTTGCCGCCGGACCTGCCGCCCGCGCGCCTGGCCGAGCTGGACCAGGCCTGGCGCCTGACCGCGACCGGCAACAGCGAGATCGCGTTCCGCTGGTTCATGGCCGGCATCCGCAGCGGCTACGCGCCGATGCGGCCGGCGCTGGAGGCCTTCCTGCTGCGGGTGGGGCGGCGCAAGTTCATCGTGCCCCTGTACGAGGCGCTGGCGCAGCGGCCCGCCGACAAGGCCTGGGCCGCGGACGTCTACGCGCGGGCCCGCCCCGGCTACCACCCGGTGGCCCGGCACAGCGTCGACGCCATCCTCGGCAAGCCGGGCTGAGCCCGCGCCCGACGGCGTTGGGGCCGGCGCGCGCCCGTTGGCCGGCGCGCGCCGAAATGTCATCCTCATGGCACCGGCGACACGACCGGACGCCTGATCCCGGGACCACGACCCCGTGATGCGTACATTGATCCGATTCCTGCTGGCCTTGCTGCTGCTGGCGGCCTTCGGCCTCGGCCTGGCCTACTGGTACGCGCCCGGACGCCTGCTGCAGGGCGCCTACGACCTCGCCGCATGGCGTGCGGGCCTGGAAAAGCGCAGCGTCGAGGCCGGCGGCCACCGCTGGTCGTACTACGAGGGCGGCCGCGGCGAGCCGGTGCTGTTGCTGCACGGCCTGGGCGGCAGCAAGGAGAACTGGCTGCTCCTGGCCCGCTACCTGACCGGCGAGCACCGCGTGCTGATCCCGGACCTGCCCGGCTGGGGCGAGTCGAGCCGCCTGCCGAACGAGGACTACGGCCTGCGCGCGCAGGCGCGGCGCCTGCGCGCCTTCGTCGGCGCCCTGGGCCTGCCCAACGCGCACGTGGTCGGGCACTCCATGGGCGGCGCCATCGCCGGCACCTATGCCGCGCACTACGGCGGCCGCGTGGCGACCCTGACCCTGGTCGAGCCCGCCGGCGTGCCGTTCCCGCCCAACGACTTCGCGCGCGAGGCGCTGGCCGGACGCAACCTGTTCGACTACGGCACGCGCGAGCAGCTGGTCGCCTTCGGCACCTACCTGTTCCAGCAGCCGCCGTGGGTGCCGCCGCGCGTGCTCGACGTCCTGGTGGACCAGAACCTGGGCCGGCGCGCGTTCCAGAGCGCGCTGTTCGAGCGCCTCGCGCAGGGCGAGGACGCGGAGGGGCTGCTGAGCCGCCTGCCCATGATCAAGGTGCCCACCCTGGTGATCTGGTGCAACAGCGACCGCGTGATCGACAAGGCGGCGATGGACGACGTGCTGGCCGGCCTGCCGCAGGCGCGCGGCGTCATCCTCTATGGTTGCAGCCACATGCCGATGCTGGAGGTGCCGCGCGCGCTGGCGCAGCCGCTCAGCGAGTTCGTGCTCGCGCCGACGCCGATGCGGCCCGAGGCCGCGCCGGCGACCGAGCCGGCGCAAGAGGGCGCCGCGCCGGCGCGGTAGGGCCGCGTCGGCATCGTGGGTTCGGCTGCAGACGCTCCCACGGCGCCGGCAGGCGCGGCTCAGGCTCCGGCGGGCGTCGCGCGCGCCTCGCGCAGGCGTTCGAGGTCGCGCATGCGCCGGCGGCCGTAGGTCCAGTCGCGCCGCACCACGTCGGCGAGCAGGGCTTCGCCCAGCGCCAGCAGGGCGGCGGTGGAATCGAGCACCGAGGGCACCACGACGCGCGCGGGCAAGAGGTGCGTGGCCACGCGCGCGATCGGCGACAGCCACTGGTCGGTGATCAGCACCACGCGCGCGCCGCGCGCGGCCGCGGCTTCGGCCAGACGCAGCAGGCTGGGCTGGTAGCGCCGGATGTCGAACACCACCAGCACGTCGCGCCTGCCCAGGTCCAGCAGCTGGTCCTGCCAGTTCGACTCCTGGTCCTGCAGGTGGACCACGCCGGGCCGCAGCACGCGCAGCTGCACCGAGAGGTAGCGCGCCAGCGAGTCGGTGAAGCGGCCGCCGACCAGGTGGATGCG
>CAZTNB010000159.1:0-6784 GCA_964614825.1 uncultured Gammaproteobacteria bacterium | reverse complement strand
CGCCGGCGGCGCGCCGGAGATCGCCGCCCACGCGCGCCAGACCTTCGTGGTGATGGCGGCGACGCCGCGCAGTTTCGTCGCCCGGCTGGGGTTCCGCACCAGCGCCGGGTACCTCGACGGCCATGGCGCGCGCGCCGCCAGCGGCGCGCGCGGCGGCGGACCGCGCGCGGTGATCACCGATTTCGGCATCCTCGCCCCGACGCCCGGCTCCGAGGAGCTGGCCCTGGCCGCGCTCTACGCCGACGCCAGCGTCGAGGAGGCGCGCGCCGCGGTCGGCTGGCCGCTGGCGGTGGCCGCGCAGGTCGAGCGCATCGCGCCGCCGACCGCCATCGAGCTCGACACCCTGCGCGCCCTGCACGCGCGCACCGCGCGCGCGCATCAACGGCCGGTGGAGCTGCCGCTGTGAGCACCATCGAGACAACCCTGGCGCCAGTTCACCCCGGCGGCGTCATTCCCGCGCAAGCGGGAATCCAGCTCGCATCCCGCGACAACCCTCAAGCGGCGTCATCCCGGCGCAAGCCGGGATCCAGTAGCGGCACCGATCGGCATTCCGCGACCACTGGCCTCGCGGTACTGGATCCCGGCTTGCGCCGGGATGACGCCAGAAGGCGGCGGATCGCGAACCACAAGATGGACTCCCGCGTGCGCGGGAATGACGTCACCGAGTGTTGGCGCTAGACGGCTGATCGACACGACGCTCACAACAGACCGCAACGCAACCGGACATCGCCATGCACACGCCCCACATCCGCACCGAACTGCCCGGCCCCGGGGCCCGCGCCCTGATCGCGCGCGACGCCGCGGTGATCTCGCCGTCGTATCCGCGCGAGTACCCCTTCGTGATGTCGCATGGGCGCGGCACCGAGGTCTGGGACGTGGACGGCAACCGCTTCCTCGACTTCGCCGCCGGCATCGCCGTGTGCGCGACCGGGCACTCGCACCCGGCGGTGGTGGCGGCGGTCAAGGATGCCGCGGACCGCTTCCTGCACATCTCCAGCGACTACTGGCACGAGCGCATGGTGCGCCTGGGCGAGCGCCTGGCCGAGGTCGCGCCCTTCGGCGAGCCGGCGATGAGCTTCATCTGCCAGTCGGGCACCGAGGCGGTGGAGGGCGCGCTCAAGCTCGCGCGCTACGTCAGCGGCCGGCCGCGCTTCCTCGGCTTCATCGGCGGCTTCCACGGCCGCACCATGGGTTCGCTCAGCTTCACCTCGAGCAAGTACACCCAGCAGAAGGGCTTCTTCCCCACCATGCCGGGCGTCACCCACGTGCCGTACCCGAACCCGCTGCGGCCGCTGTTCGCCGGCGCCGACCAGGGACGCGCGGTGCTCGACTACATCGAGCACGTGCTGTTCGCCGGCCCGGTGCCGGCCAACGAGGTGGCGGCGGTGCTGGTGGAGCCGATCCAGGGCGAGGGCGGCTACCTGGTGCCGCCGGACGGCTTCCTGGTCGGCCTGCGCGCGCTGTGCGACCGCCACGGCATCCTGCTGATCTTCGACGAGGTGCAGAGCGGCATCGGCCGCACCGGCCGCATGTTCGCCTCCGAGCACTGGGGCGTGGCGCCCGACGTCATTTCGCTGGCCAAGGGCCTGGGCTCGGGCCTGCCGATCGGCGCGGTGCTGGCCAGGCGCGCGCTGATGCAGCAGTGGACCCGCGGCGCGCACGGCAACACCTACGGCGGCAATCCGGTGACCTGCGCCGCCGCGGTCGCCACGCTCGACCTGGTCGAACGCGAGTACGCGGCCAACGCGGCGGCGATGGGCACCTGGTTCATGGGCCGCCTGCGCGAGCTGGCGCAGCGCCACGACTGCATCGCCGAAGTGCGCGGGCGCGGACTGATGATCGGCATGGAGCTGGTCGAGGACCGCCGGTCGATGGCGCCGGCGCGCGCGCTGGTCGAGGCGCTGACCACGCGCGCCTTCCACAACGGCCTGCTGCTGCTGTCCTGCGGCCGCAGCACCATCCGCTTCATGCCGCCCTTGTGCGTGACCCGCGCCGAGGTCGACGAGGCTTTCGCGATCCTGTCGGCCAGCCTCGACGAGGCCCTGGCCGCAACCGCCCTGCCCGCATGACGCGCAGCGAGATCCCGGTCGCCCCGTGGACCGTGCCCCTCTCCCCCCGGAAGAGGGGCAGGGGTGAGGGTTCGGGTCTGCTGCGAGGGTATGCGCTGGCCCGTACCCTCATCCGGCGCTGCGCGCCACCCCGGATCCAGTCCGGGGCAGGCTCCACTCCCGGAGGGAGAAGGGCAGGGTCGTGCTGTGGCGTGTCCAGCTTGATGCACGCGGCACGCGTGCTGCTGGTGCTGTTCCTCGGGCTCGGCGCGGACGGGGTCCACGCGGCGCGCGAACCGGTGCTGCGCGCGCTCGAGCTGCCGCACAACTACTACTGGCGCGAGCTGTACCTGCCGCAACTCACCAGCGGCCCGTCCGCCGCGGCCTTCTCGCCCGACGGCACCGAGGTGGTCTACAGCATGGCCGGCTCGCTGTGGCGCCAGCGCCTGGGCAGCACCGAGGCGGTGGAGCTCACCCACGGGCCGGGCTACGACTACCAGCCCGACTGGTCGCGCGACGGCCGCTGGGTGGTGTACGTGCGCCACCACGAGGACGCGCTGGCGCTGCGCGTGCTGGACCTGCAGGGCGGCGGCGAGCACGCGCTGACCGCGGGCGGCGTGGTCGATGTCGAACCGCGCTTCGCGCCCGATGGCCGGCGCCTCGCCTTCGTCTCCACCCGCGACGGCGGCCAGTTCAACGTCTGGACCGCGCGTTTCGAGGCCGGCCGGCTCACCGACGCTGCGCCGTTGCTGCCGCTGCGGCGCAGCGCGGTCAATCGCTACTACTACGCTCCCACCGACCACGTGATCAACCCGAGCTGGTCGCCCGACGGCGCCTCGCTGCTGGTGGTGACCAATCGCGAAGTGGCGTGGGGCACCGGCGACATCTGGTCGGTGCCGCTGGCGCAACCCGACGCGGCGCGCATGCTGCTGCGCGAGGAGACCTCGTGGGCGGCACGGCCCGAGTTCGCGCCCGGCGGGCGCCGCATCCTCTACAGCAGCTACCAGGGCCGGCAGTGGCACCAGCTGTGGATCGCCGGCGCGCAGGGCGAGTCGCCGATGCCGCTCACCTTCGGCGAGTTCGACCGCCGCAACGCGCGCTGGTCGCCCGACGGCCGCCGCGTGCTGTACGTGTCCAACGAGCACGGCAACACCGAACTGTGGGTGCAGGAGGTGGTGGGTGGCGCGCGCAGCCGCGTCGAGGCCGGCCAGCGGCGTTACGCGCGCCCCATGACCACGCTCGCGGTCGCGATCCGCGACGGCCACGGCGCCGTGCTGCCGGGCCGGGTCAACGTGCTCGCGGCCGACGGCCGCCACTACGGGCCCGACGACGCCTGGCTGCACGCCGACGACGGCTACGACCGCGCGCGGCAGGCGCATGAAGACCACTACTTCCACTGCGCCGGCGACTGCCTCGTCCGCGTGCCGCAAGGCGAGCTGCGCGTGCGCGTGCAGCACGGCCTCGCGCACCTGCCGGTGGAGCGCCGCGTGCAGGCGGGCGCCGCCGCCGCGGGCATCGAGGCGGTGCTGGTCGCGCACGCGCTGCCGGCCAGGTACGGGGCCTGGACCAGCGCCGACCAGCACGTGCACATGAACTATGGCGGCCACTACCGCCACGAGCCGGCCACCCTGGCCCGGCAGGCGCGCGCCGAGGACCTCGACGTGGTCTACAACCTGGTGGTGAACAAGGAGCAGCGCGTCCCCGACATCGCCGGGTTCGGGACCGCGCCGTTCCGCGCCCGCGGCGTCACCATCCATACCGCGCAGGAGTTCCACACCAGTTACTGGGGCCACCTCGGCCTGCTGCACCTCGACGACCATTTCCTGACGCCCGATTTCGCCGCCTACCGGCACTCCGGCTACGCCTCGCCCTATCCGCACAACGGCGTCATCGCCGGACTCGCGCACGCGCAGGGCGCGCTGGTCGGCTACGTGCATCCCTACGACTGGGCGATCGTGCCGGAGCAGGAAGCGAGCCTGAGCCACCTGTTCCCGGCCGACGTGGCGCACGGTCGCGTCGACTACTTCGAGTTGGTGTCGTTCAGCGACCCGCGCGCCAACGACGCCGTGTGGCACCGCCTGCTCAACCTCGGCTACCGCATCCCGGCCGGCGCCGGCACCGACGCGATGGCGAACTACGCCTCGCTGCGCGGCCCGGTGGGCCTCAACCGCATCTACCTGCCGGACACGCCGCCGACGCGCGACGCGCTGGTCGCCGCGCTGCGCGCGGGCCGCGGCTTCGTCACCAACGCGCCGCTGCTGGGCCTGCGCGTCGAAGGCCTGGCCCCCGGCGACACGCTCGAACTCGATGCGGCGCGCAGCGTGCGCTACGAGGCCTCCGTGCGCTCGATCGTGCCGCTGGACCGGATCGAGCTGCTGGTCAACGGCAAGGTCGCGCAACGCCTGCGCGCGCCCGACGGCCGCGACGGCGACTTCCGCGGCCGCATCCGCATTCCCGCCAGCGGCTGGGTGGCCCTGCGCGCGCTGCGCGAGGATGCCGAGCCGCTGGTCGCCGACCTTTATCCCTACGGCCACACCAATCCGGTCTGGGTGGACGTGGCCGGCAAGCCCGCGCAGGCGCCCGGGGACGCGCGCTACTTCGTGCGCTGGATGGATCGCGTGATCGCCGATGCGGCGGCACGCGCCGACTACAACGACGCCGGCGAGCGGGCGGAGGTCCTCGACTACCTCGAGGCAGCGCGCGCGATCTTCCAGCGCCAGGCCGGCCCGCCCTGATGCGGCGCGCCCTCGCCCTGCTCGGACTCGTGCTCGCCACGGCGCCCGCGCGCGGTGCCGAGCCGCGGCTGCCGGTGCTCGACGACCTCAACCGGGTCGAGGCGCTGAGCGAGCCGGAGCTCTCGCCCGATGGCCGCTGGGTCGCCTACACGCTGGGTCGCGACGACACCAGTGCCGACGAACAGTCCAGCGACATCTGGCTCGCGGGCACCGACGGCCGCGAGCGCCGCCAGCTCACCCACACCGCGGACCACGCGGAGTCGTTGCCGCGCTGGAGCCCGGACGGGCGCTGGCTCGCATTCCTCTCGGCGCGCGACGATCCCGACGAGCTCGACCAGGTCTGGCTGCTGCCGCGCGACGGCGGCGAGGCGCAGCGCCTCACCGCGATGCCGGGCGGCGTCAGCGACTACGCGTGGTCGCCCGACGGCAGGCGCCTGGCGTTGATCGCGCGCGATCCCGCGGACGACGCCGCCACGCCCAAGGCCGAGCGCAAGCCGCGGCCCATCGTCATCGACCGCCTCCAGTTCAAGGAGGACGAGACCGGCTACCTGACCCGCAAGCGCACGCACCTGTATGCGTTCTCCCTGGCGACGAAGCAGCCGGTCCTGCTCACGCCCGGCGACCACGACGAGCTGCTGCCGGCGTGGTCGCCCGACGGCCGCCACGTCGTCTACGTGACCAAGCGCGGCGCCGACCCGGACCGGCACATGAATTTCGACCTGTACCTGGTCGACCCGGACCGGCCCGGCGACGAGCGCCAGCTCACCACCTTCGCCGGCGCCGACCTCGACCCCGGCTGGGAGTCGCGCCCGGCCTGGAGCCCGGATTCGCGCCGCATCGCCTACCTGCAAGGCGGCGAGGACCGCTGGCTCTACTACGCGCCGTGGCAACTCGCGGTGGTGGACGTGCAAAGCGGCAAGGCGAGCCTGCCGGCGCCGATCGACCGCGGCTTCACCAAGCCGCGCTGGTCGGCCGACGGGCGCGCGATCTACGCCCTGGTCGAGCGCAGCCGCACCACCTGGCTCGCCCGCGTCGATCCCGACAGCGGCGCGCTGGTCCATCTCACCCAAGGCCCGCGCTTCGACATCGACTTCGACCTGGACGCGCGCCGGGTCGTGCTGCTGAGCAGCGATGACCTGCATCCGGCGCGCCTGACGACGATGGACCTGCGCGGCCGCGGCGAACGCGCGCTGGCGGGCCACAACGAATGGCTGAAGGGAGTGAAGCTGCAGCCGCACCTCGACCTCGGCTTCGCGAGCAAGGACGGCACCCGGATCGACGGCTTCCTGACCCTGCCGCCCGGCCACCAGCCCGGCCAGCGGCATCCGACGATCCTGCGCATCCACGGCGGTCCGGTGTACCAGTTCAGCCACGAGTTCAACCTGGACTGGCAACTGTTCGCGGCCAACGGCTACGCCGTGGTGGCGGCCAATCCGCGCGGCAGCTCCGGACGCGGCTTCGATTTCGCCCGCGCGATCTACGCCGACTGGGGCAACCTCGATGCGCTGGACGTGCTGGCCGCGGTCGATCACGCGGTGGCGCTGGGCGTGGCCGATCCGCAGCGGCTCGGCGTCGGCGGCTGGAGCTACGGCGGCATCCTCACCGATTTCGTCATCGCGAGGGACGCGCGCTTTCGCGCCGCCATCAGCGGCGCCGGCGCCGCCAACGCGCTCGGCACCTGGGGCACCGACCAGTACGTGCGCGAGTACACGATGGAACTGGGCACGCCCTGGGCCGACACCGACACCTACCTGCGCGTGAGCTACCCGCTGCTGCACGCCGACCGCATCCGCACGCCCACCCTGTTCATGGTCGGCGCCGAGGACTACAACGTGCCGGTCAACGGCTCCGAGCAGCTCTACCAGGCCCTGCGCCTGCTCGGGGTGCCCACCGAACTGGTGGTCTACCCCGGCCAGAGCCACGGCCTCGACCGCCCCGGCTTCATCCGCGACAAGCACGCCCGCTACCTCGCCTGGTACGACCGCTTCCTCAAGGCCCCGG
>CAZTNB010000158.1:0-6799 GCA_964614825.1 uncultured Gammaproteobacteria bacterium | reverse complement strand
CCGCACAGGGATGTGCGGGCCGGACTGCGGAGCACGGACAGCGCAGCCATGGATGGCCGTCGATCCGGGGTCCAGTTCCGCAAAGATGTGCCCACCCCGTGCCGGCCGTGGATGGCCGTCCATCCGGGCTCCAGTCCCGCAAGCCCGTGATCGCCCCCTCCCACCCATCGGCCCGACCCCCACGCCCGCACCGCCACCCTCCCCCCTCGCTTGACAGCACCCCCCGCCATCGGCGGCAATGGCGCCGGGGAGCGGGTCGCGGCATCACGCGCCGGCTGGGAAACATGTCGAAATCATTCGGATACGCGCTGATCGCGGGCCTGGCGCTCGCGGCCGTGGACGCGCGCGCAGCCTGCCCGCTGCGCGACCTCACCCTGGACGGCGTGGTGGTCGACGCGCAGGGGCAACCCGTCGCGGGCGCCACCATCGAGACGCGCTGGACGGAAAAGCTGCCGGGCGAGATCAGCAACCGGCGCGAATCCGGGGCCGACGGCCGCTTCCAGGTGCGGGTGCAGTTCGACCCCTTCGCCGGCAAGACCTTCACCGGCAAGGAGCGTTGCGACTTCGCCCTCGAGGCGATCGAGCTGTCCGTCACCCGCGACGGCTTCCAGCCGTTGACGCAGCGCTACGACCCCGACAAGCTGCCGCCCACGCTGGAACTCGCGCTCCAACCGCGTTGACGCGCGGCGAGGGCGCGATCCGCCTGGAGCCCCGACGCGATGAGCAGTCCCGATTCCTTCCGCGCGTTCCGCATCCACTCGGACGGCAAGTCGCACGCCGCCGCCGTCGAGACCATGGCGGTGGATGCGCTCTCGCCCGGCGAGGTGCTGGTCAAGGTCGCCTGGTCGAGCTGCAACTACAAGGATGCGCTGGCCGGCACCGGCGAGGGCAAGATCCTGCGCCGCTCGCCCCTCAACGGCGGCATCGACCTCGCCGGCCACGTGGTGCGCTCCACCGACCCGCGCCTGCGCGAAGGCGACCCGGTGCTGTGCACGGGCTGCGGCCTGTCGGAGACGCGCGACGGCGGCTATGCCGAGTACGCGCGGCTGGAATCGACCTGGGCCATCCCGCTGCCCGCCGGCCTCGACCTGCGCGAAGCGATGGCGCTGGGCACCGCGGGCTTCACCGCCGCGTTGTCCTTGTACCGGATGCAGGCCAACGGGCAGACGCCGGACATGGGGCCGATCGTGGTCACCGGCGCCACCGGCGGCGTCGGCATGCTGGCGATCGACATCCTCACCCGCGCCGGCTACGAGGCGCACGCGATCAGCGGCAAGCCCGAACAGTTCGACCTGCTGAAGGAAATCGGCGCGCGACAGTGCATCTCGCGCAAGGACCTGTGGTGGGGGCAGCGCCCGCTGGAGGCCTCGCGCTGGGCCGGCGCCGTCGACAGCGTCGGCGGCGAGATGCTTGCCGGGCTGACCCGCGTGATCCACCCCTACGGCAACATCGCCAGTTGCGGCCTCGCCGGCGGCCACGAGCTGCACACCACCGTGATGCCGTTCATCATCCGCGGCGTGAGCGTGCTGGGCATCGCCTCCGCCGGCACCGCGTTGCCGATCCGGCGGCTGCTGTGGGAACACCTGGCCAGCGACTGGAAGCCGGCCCACCTGGAGCGCATCGTCCGCGGCGAGGCGGGTCTGGACGACCTGCCCGGCGTTTTTGCTAGGATGCTGGCGGGGGGTTCACTCGGACGGACGCTGGTGCGAATCTGATCGCGACGCGCGATCGCGCCGCCGGCCGCTCCGCCCGCAATCCAGGGTCACGGAACGAAAATTCATGGCGCGTGTCCTCATCGTCGACGATTCCCCGTCCCAGTTGCTGGGACTGCAGCGCATCGTCGAGAAGCTCGGCCACCAGGTGATCACCGCCGAGGACGGCGCCGCCGGCGTGGAGACCGCCAAGCGCGAGATCCCGGACCTGATCCTGATGGACGTGGTGATGCCGAACCTCAACGGCTACCAGGCCACGCGCCAGATCAGCAAGGAACCCTCCACCAGCCACATCCCGGTCATCCTGGTCACGACCAAGGACCAGGAAACCGACCGTGTCTGGGGCATGCGCCAGGGCGCCAAGGCCTACGTCACCAAGCCGATCAACGAAGCCGAGCTGACCGAGACCATCAACGGCATCCTCGGCGCCTGAGGCCTTCGCGCCGCGCCGGCAGCCCGGGCAACCCCGTCGCGCTCGTCCACCGCAAGCGGCTTGCGCCGCGTCAACCGTCGCCGTCGGCCGCGTTCCCGTCAGTCCTCGGGGATGGGCGCGCCGAAGGCGCGCGCCAGGGCCTTGTAGGCCTCGCGCTGCTCCGGCGCCGCCGGTGCCGGCGCCTGCACCTCCAGCAGCACGAACTGGTCGCCCGCCTTCGCGCCGCTGCCCAGCCCGCGGCCCTTGAGCCGCAGCTTGCGCCCGCTGCTGGTGCCAGCCGGCACCTTGAGCTCCACCGGCCCGCCCAGGGTCGGCACGGTGATCGCGCAGCCCAGCGCCGCCTGCCAGGGCATCAGCGGCACCCGCACGGTGACGTCGCGTCCTTCGACGGCGAACTGCGGGTGCGCGCGCAACTGCACCTCGAGCATGAGGTCGCCACCGCCCGGCGCCTGGCCGGCGAGGCGGATCTGCTGGCCGGCCTGCACGCCGGCGGGAATCTTCACGTCCAGCGTGCGCCCGCCGGCCTGGATGCGGGTGGAACCGCCGGCGTGCGCGGTCTCGAGGTCGACCTCGATCCGCGCCTGCATCGCGCGCGCGCGCCGCGGGCCGGGACCGGCGCCGCCGCGCACGCGCCCGAACAGCGACTCGAAGAAGTCGCTGAAGCCGGAGGCGTCGCCGCCGCCGTCGAAATCGAAGTCATGGCCCCAGTCCGGCGGCGGCCGGAACTCCTCGCCGGTGCGGTAGCCGTTGGCGCGCAACTGGTCGTAGGCCGCGCGCTTCTTGGCGTCGCGCAGCACCTCGTAGGCCTCGTTGACGGCCTTGAAGCGGTTCTCGGCGTCCTTTTCCTTGCTGACGTCGGGGTGGTACTTGCGCGCCAGCCGGCGATACGCCGACTTGATCACGTCGGCGTCGGCACCGGCGGGAACGCCGAGGACCTCGTAGTAGTCCTTGAACTGCATGCATCCTCCCGTGGCAGGGCCGCTGCCCGCCGTCCCGAGGCCGAAGTGGGCGCTTGCTCAGGCCCCAACGCAAGCGGGGCGCACGAAGCGCCCCGCTCGGCGTCCTGCTTGGCGACGGGGCGAACTCAGCCGTTGATCTCGATCCGGCGCGCCTTGGTCTCGGGCCGCTTCGGGATCGCGATCTCCAGCACGCCGTGCTTGCCGGCGGCCGTGATGCCCTCCGGGTTGGCCGAGTCCGGCAGCGCGAAGCGACGATAGAACACGCCGTGCGAGCGCTCCACCCGGGTGTACTTGTCGCCTTCGGTCTTGCTCTCGGTGCTGCGCTCGCCCTTGATGCTGAGGATGCCCTTCTCCATGTGCACCTCGATGTCCTTCGGGTCCACGCCCGGGATGTCGGCCTGGATCACGAAGCGGTCGGCCTCTTCCTTGATGTCCACGCGCGGCTGCCACTGGCTGGTCACCACGTTGGACTGGTCGCCGTCCTCGGCGCCGAACAGGCGGCCGAAGACGTTCTTGAGATCGTCCTGCAGGCCGTTCTGCAGGTTCCACGGGCTGTAGCGAACGATGGTCATGGCGGTTTCCTCGGATGTGGGGGCGGCGATCGGGTCGCCGCCGTAGCCCTCGATGTAGGGTCGGCCACGACGCCTTCAAGGGGGCCCGCGGGGCGGGGTGCGCGGCGGCACGGCCAGGCGCTATCCTGCGCGGCCCCGCGCCGGCCCTTGCGCCGTCGCCCCACCACCCCGAGGTGCACCATGACGATCCAGGTCGGCGACCGCATTCCCTCCGTCGCGCTCAATGTCCTCAAGGACGGCGTGCAGGCCATCCGCAGCGAGGACGTCTTCAAGGGCAGGACCGTGGTGCTGTTCTCGGTGCCCGGCGCCTTCACCCCGACCTGCTCGGCCAAGCACCTGCCGGGCTACGTGGGCAACCTGGCCGCGCTGCGCGCCGAGGGCGTCGACGCGGTGGCCTGCATGGCGGTCAACGACGCCTTCGTGATGGACGCCTGGGCCAAGAGCCAGAACGTCGGCGACGGCATCCTCATGCTGGCCGACGGCAACGGCGCCTTCGCCAAGGCGATGGGCCTGGAGATGGACGCCACGCCGTTCGGCATGGGCATGCGCTCCAAGCGCTTCGCGCTGGTGGCCAAGGACGGCGTGGTGACCCAGCTGCACGTCGAGGCGCCGGGCGAGTTCAAGGTGAGCAGCGCCGAAGCGATCCTCGCGGCGCTCTGATCCGCGCCATCGGCGCGCCCCGCCTGCGCGGGGCGCGCCCGGTTCACTCGGCCGGCGCGGGCGCCGGTTCGCCGGCGCCGTCCTCGCCGCTGTCGGCGTCGAGCTCGTCGTCGCCGACCAGGGCCTCGACCCGCTCCACGCCCACCAGGGCTTCCTCGGCCGGCAGGCGGATCAGCGTCACGCCCTGCGTGTTGCGGCCCACGCGGGCCACCTCGGCCGCGCGCGTGCGCACCAGGGTGCCCTGGTTCGAGATCAGCATGATCTCGTGCTCCTCGGTCACCTGGGTGGCGCCCACCAGCGCGCCATTGCGGTCCGAGGTCTGGATCGCGATCACGCCCTGGGTGCCGCGGCCCTTGCGCGGGTAGTCGTCGAGCGGGGTGCGCTTGCCGTAGCCGCGCTCGGTCGCCGTGAGGATGTCGCCCTCGCCCGCCACCAGCATGGTCACGACCCTGGCTTCCTCGGCCAGGGTGATGCCGCGCACGCCGCGCGCGGTGCGGCCCATGGCGCGCACCTCGTCCTCGGCGAAACGCACCGCCTTGCCGTTGGACGCGAACAGCAGCACGTCGCGGCTGCCGTCGGTCAGCGCCACGTCGACCAGGCGGTCGCCGTCGTCGAGCTCGATGGCCCAGATGCCGACGCTGCGCGGGCGCGAGAAATCGGACAGCGGCGTCTTCTTGACCACGCCCTGGCGGGTGGCGAAGAAGACGTAGCGGTCGTCGGAGTATTCCTTCACCGGCAGCATCGCGTTGACCTTTTCGTCGGCGGCCAGCGCCGGCAGCAGGTTCACGATCGGGCGCCCGCGCGAGTTGGGCCCGGCGCTGGGGAAGTTGAAGGTCTTGAGCCAGAACACGCGCCCGGCGCTGGTGAAGCACAGGATGGTGTCGTGGCTGTGCGCGACCAGGATCCGCTCGATGAAGTCCTCCTCGCGGATCGCGGTCGCCGAGCGGCCACGGCCGCCGCGCCGCTGCGCGCGGTAGGTCGCCACCGGCTGCGCCTTGGCGTAGCCGGCGTGCGAGAGCGTGACCACCAGGTCCTCGGGCGTGATCAGGTCCTCGATCGAGAGGTCTTCCTGGGTGCGCTGGATGACGGTGCGCCGCGCGTCGCCGAACTCGGCCTTGAGCTCGGCCAGTTCGGTGCGGATGACGCCCAGCAGCTGCGCCGGGTCCTCGAGGATGGCGATCAGGGCGCGGATGGCGTCGAGCAGGCCGCGGTATTCGTCGGTCAGCTTCTCCTGCTCGAGGCCGGTGAGCCGCTGCAGGCGCATCTCCAGGATTTCCTTCGCCTGCGCCTCGGTCAGCTGGTAGCCGTCGTCCTGCAGGCCGAGCTCGGGCGCCAGGTCCTCCGGCCGCGAGGCGGCGGCGCCGGCCTCCGACAGCAGGGCGCGCACCAGGCCCGGTTCCCAGCGCCGGCCCAGCATGCGCTCGCGCGCGACGTCGGGCGTGGGCGAGGTCTTGATCAGCTCGATCATCGGGTCGATGTTGGCGAGCGCGACCGTGAGGCCCTCGAGGATGTGGGCGCGCGCGCGGGCCTTGCGCAGGTCGAAGATGGTGCGGCGGGTGACGACTTCGCGCCGGTGGCGGATGAACGCCTCCAGCATTTCCTTGAGGCTGAGCGTGCGCGGCTGGCCGTCGACCAGCGCCACCATGTTGATGCCGAACACCGTCTGCAGCTGGGTGTGCTGGTAGAGGTTGTTGAGCACCACCTCGGCCGAGTCGGCGCGCTTGATCTCGATGTAGATGCGCAGGCCGTCCTTGTCCGACTCGTCGCGCAGCTCGGAGATGCCCTCGACCTTCTTCTCCTTCACCACCTCGGCGATCTTCTCGATCAGCCGGGTCTTGTTCACCTGGTAGGGGATCTCGGTGACGATGATGGCCTCGCGGCCGTTGTCGTCGGTCTCGATCTCGCACTTGGCGCGGACCAGGATGCGGCCGCGGCCGGTCTTGTACGCCTCGACCACGCCGGCCACGCCGTTGATGATGCCGGCGGTGGGGAAGTCCGGGCCCGGCACCAGCGCGATCAGTTCGTCGAGCGTGGTCTCGGGCCGGTCGAGCAGCGCCAGCGTGGCGTCGACGATCTCCGCGAGGTTGTGCGGCGGGATGTTGGTCGCCATGCCCACCGCGATGCCGGCCGAACCGTTGACCAGCAGGTTCGGGATGCGCGAGGGCAGCACCAGCGGCTCGAGTTCCTTCTCGTCGTAGTTGGGCCCGAAGTCGACGGTTTCCTTGTCGATGTCGGCCAGCAGCTCGGCGGCGAGCTTGTCGAGGCGGCACTCGGTGTAGCGCATCGCCGCCGCGTTGTCGCCGTCGATGGAGCCGAAGTTGCCCTGGCCGTCGACCAGCGGATAGCGCAGCGAGAAGTCCTGCGCCATGCGCACCAGCGCGTCGTAGATGGCCGAATCGCCGTGCGGATGGAACTTGCCCATCACCTCGCCGACGATGCGCGCGCACTTCACGTAGGGGCGGT
>CAZTNB010000157.1:0-6824 GCA_964614825.1 uncultured Gammaproteobacteria bacterium | reverse complement strand
CGATCATCGCCGAGCCGGGACCGCCCGCGACCTTGCTGGCAGAGGCGCGGCGCATCGGCGCGGTCGCGGTCCGGCGCGGCCACGACTACGACTTCGCGCACGCGCCGACGGGCTGGTGCTGGCGGCACCGCGACGGCACCGAACTGGCCCTGCCGGAGCCGGCCATGCCAGCCCCGGCGCAGCACGCCAACGCCGCCGCGGCGATCGCCGCCCTGCATGCCCTGCGCGCCGCGATCGCGCTCGAGCCCGCGGCGATCGCGCAGGGCGTGGCCGGCGCGATCGCCAGCGCGCGCCTGCAGCGCCTGCCGGGCACGCCGGCGGTCTGGGTGGACGTGGGCCACAATCCGCAGGCCGCGCGCGAACTGGCCGGCTGGCTGCGCGCGCAGCCGGCCGGGGGCGCCACCCGCGCCGTGTTCGCGGCCCTGGGCGACAAGGACATCGCCGGCATCGTGGCGGCGCTGGCCACCGAGGTGGACGAGTGGTACCTGGCGCCACTGGACCAGTACTCGCCACGCGGCCTGGATGCGGCCGCCCTGCGCGCGCGCCTCGGCTTGCCGCGATCGGCGCCGGTGCGCGAGGCGGCGAGCGTGGACGCCGCGCTGGACGCGGCGGTCGCGGCGGCGACGCCCGCCGACCGCGTGCTGGCCTTCGGCTCGTTCCACACCGCCGCCGCGGCGCTGGCCTGGCACCGCGCGCGCGCGAACGCGCGCTGAACCGCCGCGCCCGCGGCGCGGCCACCGGCGGCATTGCCGGTATGATGTGCGCGCCGCCTCCGCCGGACCTCCCTCGCAATGGATCCGCAGCTCAAACAGCGCCTGATCGGGGCCGCCGTCCTGGTCCTGCTTGCCGTCATCTTCGTGCCGATGGTGCTCGACGGCACCTCGGCGCCGGAATCGCAGACGGTCGACCTGGCGATCCCGCCGTCGCCCGATCGCGCGATGGAAACCCGGGTCGTGCCGCTGGACCCGGCGACGATGCCGCAGCCCGCGCCGGCCGCGCCGGCGCCGGCCGATGCGGTCGCGACCGTGGACACCGGCGCCGCGCCGCGCACTGACGCGGTCGACCCCGCGGCCACGCCCGGTGGCGCCGCGCCCGCTTCCGCGGCCAGCCCGGCGCCGCCGCCGGCGCCCGCGGCGACGCCGGAACCGGCGCCGAATGCCGCCGCGGCCCCGCCAGCCGACGCCGCGCCACCCGCCGCGACCACCGCGGCGACACCCGCGGCCGTCGCCGGCGGCCGCTACGCGGTCAGTTTCGGCAGCTACGCCCGCGCCGAGAACGCGCAGGCACTGGTGGAGTCGCTGAAGAAGGCGCGCATCCCGGCCTACGCCGAGGCGGCGGAGGTCAACGGCAAGCCCGGCATGCGGGTGCGCGCCGGCCCCTACGCCGACCGCACGCAGGCCGAGCAGGTGCGCCTGATCGCGCGCCAGGCACGCCCCGACGTGGCCGGCAGCATCGTCGAGATCGACAACAGCGCGGCGCCGGCGCCCGTGGCCCCGGCGACCGTCACCGGATGGTCGGTGCAGGTCGGCGCGTACCGCGACCAGGCCGAGGCGGTCGGACAGCGCGACAAGTTGCGCGCGGGCGGATTCGCCGCCTATGTCGACACGCTGCGCGCGGAGGGCGGGACCCTGTACCGCGTGCGCGTCGGGCCCGAGGCCCAGCGCGCCAATGCCGAGAAGCTGCGCGAGTCGCTGCGCCTGCGTTACGGCCTCGCCGGCAACGTGGTCACCCAGCCCTGACGCGGAGCCCGGGCATGAACGGCGCCGACCTGTTCATCCTGGCCACGATCGGACTGTCGATGGCCATCGGGCTGGTGCGCGGGCTGGTGGTGGAGGTGATGTCGCTGCTGGCGTGGATCGCCGCGGCGCTGGCGGCGATGACCCTCGGGCCGCAGGTCGGCGCCCTGTTCGAGGGCGCGATCGAAGCGGATTCGGCGCGGATCGCGCTGGGCTACACGCTGGTGTTCGTGGTGGCGCTGGTGGCGGGCGCGATCGCGGTCTGGTTGCTGCGCAAGATCGTCGCCGGCACCGGCCTCACCGGCACCGACCGCATGTTCGGCCTGCTGTTCGGCCTCGCGCGCGGCGGCGTGATCGTGGTGGCGATGGTGATGCTGGCGGGCCTGACCCCGTTTCCGCGCGACGACTGGTGGCAGCAGTCGCGGGCGCTGCCCGCGTTCGAGGAGATGGCGGCGAAGGCCACGCAATACCTGCCGCCGGCGTTGCGCGACAATATCGACTTCAGGCGCGGGCTGGAGGCGCTGCCGCAGCAGGCGCCGCGCGACGACAAGGCGAGTACCTGAGGCCGCGCGCCCGGCGCGGCGGCGGCGGATTCGGCGGCAACGACTGGCGCATCGGACGGAACGGCAAGGACATGTGCGGAATCATCGGCATCGTCGGACGCAGCGAGGTGGCGGCGTCGCTCTACGACGCGCTCACGGTGCTGCAGCATCGCGGCCAGGATGCCGCCGGCATCGCCACCGTCGATGGCAAGCGCCTGCGCCTGCACAAGGGCAACGGACTGGTGCGCGACGTGTTCGACGACCCGCACGTGCAGGCCCTGGGCGGGCGCATGGGCATCGGCCATTGCCGCTATCCGACCGCCGGCTGCGAGAGCTCGGAGGAGGCGCAGCCCTTCTACGTCAACTCGCCGTTCGGCATCGCGCTGGCCCACAACGGCAACCTGGTCAACACCGAGGCCCTGCGCAACGAGGTGTTCGAGGAGGACCGCCGCCACGTCAACACCAGTTCCGATTCCGAGGTGCTGCTGAACCTGTTCGCGCACGAGCTGCAGGTGCAGGCGCACCTCAAGCTCGAGATCGACCACGTGTTCAAGGCCATCGGCGGCGTGCACGCGCGCTGCGTCGGCGGCTACGCCGTGGTGGCGATGGTGCTGGGCGTGGGCGTGGTGGCGTTCCGCGACCCGCACGGCATCCGGCCGCTGGTGCTGGGCGCGCGCGACACCGCCGAGGGCAAGGAATACGCGGTGGCGTCCGAGAGCGTGGCGCTCGACGTGCTGGGCTTCCGCCTGCTGCGCGACGTCGAGCCGGGCGAGGGCGTGATCATCAGCGCCGACGGCCAGCTGCACACGCGCCACTGCGGCCCGCCGGGCGTGCATTCGCCGTGCATCTTCGAGTACGTGTACCTGGCGCGCCCCGATTCCATGATCGAGGACGTGTCGGTCTACAAGGCGCGCCTGCGCATGGGCGAGCGCCTGGCGCAGAAGATCCTGCGCCTGCGGCCCGACCACGACATCGACGCCGTGATCCCGATCCCCGACACCAGCCGCACCGCGGCGCTGCCGATGGCGGCGTTGCTGGGCGTGCCGTACCGCGAGGGCTTCGTCAAGAACCGCTACGTCGGCCGCACCTTCATCATGCCGGGGCAGCAGGAGCGGGTGAAATCGGTGCGGCGCAAGCTCAACACCATCGAGCTCGAGTTCCGCAACAAGGTGGTGCTGCTGGTGGACGATTCCATCGTGCGCGGCACCACCAGCAAGCAGATCATCCAGATGGCGCGCGAGGCCGGGGCGCGCAAGGTGTACTTCGCCTCCGCGGCGCCGCCGGTGCGCTATCCCAACGTCTACGGCATCGACATGCCGGCGGCGACCGAGCTGATCGCGCACGGCCGCAGCGAGGACGAGATCGAGAAACTGCTGGGTGCCGACTGGCTGGTCTACCAGGACCTGTCCGACCTGGTCGCCGCGGTGGCCGAGGGCAACGAGCGCCTGGGCGCCTTCGATACCTCGTGCTTCTCCGGCGAGTACATCACCGGCCTCGACGACGGTTACCTCGGCAAGCTGGCGGAATCGCGTTCCGACGCCGCCAAGCAGGAACGCCGCAAGGTCTCCTGAGGCGGCTCGCCAGCGCTCCCCGGCGCCACCCGCATGGCCGACCTGTACCGGGCCGCCCTCGAAATCCTGCGCTGCGTGGACCCGGCGCAGAAGGTTGCGCGCACCCATGCCGCCGCCGCGGCCTGGCGCTCGGGCCAGCTGCGGATCCCGCGCGCCGTGGACGCGGGAACCCCCGAGGCCATCCCCCAGCCCGGCCGCCCAGCGCGGCCGCGCCTGGTGGCACCGCGCGAGGTCGCCCGCCGGGGCCTTGGCAGCGCGGCCGGCCGCGCCGCGCTCGTGCATGCCGTCGCCCACATCGAGCTCAACGCGATCGACCTGGCCTGGGACGCCGTCTACCGCTTCCGGGAGTTCCCCGACGCCTACGTCCAGGACTGGGTCGCCGTGGCGGACGACGAGGCACGGCACTACGGCCTGCTGGCCGCCCGGCTGGCGCAGCTGGGCCATGCCTACGGCGACTTCGACGCCCACAACGGCCTGTGGGAAATGGCCCAGCGCACCGCCGGTGATCCCCTGCGCCGCATGGCGCTGGTGCCTCGGGTCCTGGAGGCCCGCGGCCTCGACGTCACCCCGGGGATGATCGCGCGCCTGCGCGCGGTCGGCGACGAGTCCACCGCGGCCATCCTGGAAACGATCCTGCGCGAGGAGGTGGCGCACGTGGCCGCCGGCAGCCGCTGGTTCGGCTGGTGCTGCGCCCGGCAGGGCCTGGACCCGGCCCCGACCTTCCGCGCGCTGCTCGCGGAGGTATCGCCGGGGCTGTTGCGTGGGCCGCTCAACCGCGGGGCCCGCCTGGAAGCGGGTTTCAGCCCGGCGGAACTGGAGGCCTTCGACCCCGCCTGAGGTGGGCGGGACCTGGGCGATCGTGACCCGTCGGATCGATGGGGGGGATGGGGGTGTCCGGATCGACTACCCGCCTGCGTTCAGGTAAAGAGCAGTGCGACTGACTTCCCAATTCCGGGAGGTCGCTTCGCGCATGCTTGGGAAAATGGGCCCGGATGTGTTAGCGTCCGCGCGATTCGGGCTTGCTGGCGTCTTAACGGTTGTGTTAAGACTTGTCTCTAAACTCTGATACCGAAAGCCCTTTCGGGGAGGTTTCACTAGTGAAGATCAATCGTCTTGCCGCGGTTGCTGCTGCCCTTGTCGGGATGGCGGCTGCGCAGTCCACCATGGCCTGCAGCCTGACGGCGTGGGGCCAGGGCAATCCTCCCGGGGCCACGGGTGTCGTCGGTGCGCCGGTTGCCGGCGAACCCGATGACGCGGTGCCCGTGAAGCGCTACTCCGGTCGTTGCGGCCTGCAGGCCGGCACCGGCGCCTACGTGCAGGACGGCCTGCCGACTGCCGAAGCGACCTACAACGCGCAGTTCTACATGTTCACTGCGGCCAACGGCACGTACTTCCAGGCCGACGACGGTGCTGCGGCGGCGCAGATTCGCGTCAGCTACGACGGCGCCAACATCGTCATCGAGCGCAGCGCGGGCGGCACGCCGGCTTCGGTCGTGGCGGCGGCCAACCGCTGGTACCGCGTCCTGGTGAAGTTCAACGCGACGGCAGGCACGCTCGGTTACACCGTGCGCGGCGCCGGCGCCACGGAAGCCACCGCGGTATCGGGTTCCATCACGGGCGTTCCCAACGCGGCCCGCATCGAGACCGCCAAGCTCGGCCTGCTCACCGGGACGGGCACCGCGACGGTCGACGCGTTCGAGTCGCGCCGCACCTCCGATCCGGCGCCGCTGTGCCGCGGCGATGCGAATGCGGACACCATCCTCAACGTGCAGGACCGCATCCTGATCACGAACGAAGCTGCCGGTTCGTCGCTGAACAGCGGCCAGCCCGACGTGAACGAGGACGGCCTGATCAACGTCCAGGACCGCATCCTGGTCACCAATCGCGCGGCCAACGCCGAAGCTTGCCCGTAAGTTGCAGGGTCAAAGGACCAATGCCATGAAGAACTTCATTTTTGCTGCGTCCATGCTGCTGGTGTCGGGTTCGGCGCTCGCGGCGGGCGACTCGCTCATCATCACCGGTGAGAAGGCCAAGGGCGGCACGGTCATCGCGCTCGACTACTCCAGCACCGGGATGGCCACTGGTATCCAGTTCAACATCGCGATTCCGGGCGGTGAGAAGGCCAAGGTCAATCTCGGCAACTGCCTCAAGAGCCTTCCGAAGAGCCACGGCAGCGTGTGCAACTTCGCCAAGGGTCAGGTCGTCGGCATGGTGTTCAGCGACACCAATGCCCTGCTGCCTGCGGGCATGCTCTCGTTCGGCACGATCACCGTTTCCGGTGCGGCCGCGGGCAATCCCGAGGTCATCAGCTTCGTCGCGGCCGATCCGCAGGGCAATCGCATCAATGCCGGGATCGAACTGGGTTCCGAGGCTGTAGAGAACAAGACCGAAATTGCCCGGTAACGGGATCTTTATCCACGATGGGGTGACCAACATGAAGATCGGAATGACGCGAACGCTGTGTGCGGCACTGTTGTTGGGGCTGGGTGGGGCCGCGTCCGCAGGTTCCATTACCGCTGGAACCGCGACCGCTGTCGCCAACGCGGCGGCACCGGCGGGTACCAATCCCGCCCAGATTCCGTTGACGTGGACGCTCGGTGCGGCTGGTGACCTGACCAACGGCATCCAGTTCGATGTGACCTGGACGAATGCCAACCTGACTGCAACGGTGACCGCCGCTGCAGGCGCGACCTGCACGGTGGACAACATGGTCCGCCGCATTCGCGTCATCAATTCGGACGTTGGTGGCAACCCGCTGCCGACGGGCGTGCAGTGCAACGCGACGTTCACGGTCGCCGCAATGACCGCTCCGGAGGTCGTTGCGCTCACGGTGAGCACCGCCTCGCCGGGTGGTTGCTTCGACGCCTCGGCGAATCCGGTCGCTTGCACCACGACCAACGGTTCGATCGACATCGCCGCGGTTTCCTCGCCGCTGGTCACCTATGCCCCGACCACGGCGGCTGGCGTGGCCTTCC
>CAZTNB010000156.1:0-7011 GCA_964614825.1 uncultured Gammaproteobacteria bacterium | reverse complement strand
AACGGAATATTTACACTGCGCGCACAACGCTGTAGGGGAGGGCTGAGCCCGCGCACGGTCGCCGTGCGCGGGCTTTGTTTTGGCGACGGGTGCATGATGGCGCCCGTGGGCGGGATTTCCCGCTGTAACAGTCGACGGCAGGTGCCGTATTCCCGTCGACCCGCCGCTGCCTGACTGCGTGGAGCACTTCGTGATCGAGTCGAATGCCTTGCTGGATCGTGGCCCGCGCCTCGCCACGGCGTGGCGGCGCGCCGCCCTGCGCGCCCTGGCACTGGCCGGGCTGGCCCTGCTGGCCTTGCCGGCACAGGCGCAGGTCGGCATCAGCATCGTCAGCGGCAACAACCAGCAGGTGCCCGTGGGCGGCACCAGCGCGCCGCTGGTCGTGTCCACCAACATCATCATCGGCGCGCCGCAGCCCGGGGCGGTCGACGGCATGCAGGGCGTGCTGTTCGCGATCACCTCCGACGGCTCGGGCGGCGCCACCATCCTGCGCGACGCCGGCAATCCCAACTGCTTCAGCAGCACCTTCCCCGGCTACTGCGAGGTCGCCGCCGGTTCCACCAGCCCGGCGGAACGCGCCTCGGCGCTGGTGCGCGTGGGCAACAACGGCTCCGCCGCCATCACCGTGCGGTCCTGCCCGGCCGAGCGCGTGATGTCGGGCATGGTCTGGACCGGCGTGCGCTGCATCGCCGGCGGCTTCTACTTCCCGGCCGACTTCAGCCTCAGCACCACGGGCGCGGCGCCGTCGCTGGCCGTGACCACGGAGACCGCGGTCACCGTCACCAGCACCACGCTCAACGGCACGGTGACGCCGAACGGCAACACGGTGCAGGCCTACTTCGAGTACCGCAGCTACCCCGGCGGCACGTTCGTCCCGACGCCCGCGACGCCGGTCTCCGGCGGCAGCACCGCGATCCCGATCAGCGCGGTGGTCAGCACCGGCTGCGGCAGCAACTACGAGTACCGGGTGCGCGCCAACCTCGGCGGCACGCTGTTCACCAGCCCGACCACGCGCATCTTCGCGACCCCGGCGTGCCCGCCCTTGCCGCCGCAGATCGGCGCGCTGCAGGTGTCCGACATCACGCCCACCAGCGCCCGCCTCGACGCCGGCATCGTCACCAACTCCGCCCAGACCACGGTCAGCTACGAGTTGCGACTCGCCACCGCCAGCGCCTGGACGCCGGTCGGAAGCGTGGTGCAGCCGGCGGCCCTGCAGGCCGTGTTCGTCTCGCTGCCGGTGAGCAACCTGATCTGCGCGCGCGACTACCAGTTCCGGGTGACGGCGCAGAACGCCGGCGGGCTGGTCGGGCCCAGCATCCCGTGGCCCTTCACCACCGGCGCCTGCGTGACCACCGGATTGCAGGCCACGGTGGCGGTCACCGGCGTGCAGCGCGCGGGCAACCGCGTCACCTACACCGCCACCGTCACCGGCGCCAGCGGCGCGGTGCGCTACGACTGGGACGTGGACGGCGATGGCGTGATCGACCGTTCGGGCGCGCAGGCCACGCTGGAGGTGGTCTACCCGACCGCGTTCAACGGCAACGCCACCCTGACCGTGACCGACGCCAGCGGCGCCTCCTTCCTGCGCGCGATACCGGTCAGCGTCGCCGCGCCGCGGCTCGAGGCCAGTGCCAATGGCGCGGCGTCGCAGGTGTGCGGCGACGGCGACGCGTTGCCGGAGCCGGGCGAGCGCTGGCAACTGCCCTTGCGCGTGGCCAACGAGGGCACGGTGGAGGCGCGCGGCGCGCTGGTCAGCCTGTCGCCGGGCGATCGCCGCCAGGCGACCGCCGGCGGCGAGTTCATCACCGGCGCGGTGGCGCTGGATCCGCCGGCGCTCAACGTCGGCACGCTGGCCCCGGGCGCGGCGGTGGACCGCTTCGTCGCGGTGCAGCTGGCGCGCAGCGCCGCCTGCGGCACGAGCTATGCGATCCGGCAGGACATCGGCGTCGACGACGTGAGCTTCGGTGGCGGCGGGCGCGTGCTGGCCACGCTGGCGACGCCGGCCGCGGCGCAGTGCCAGGTGTACGCGGGCTGCGTGGCCGCCAAGGCCTCGCTGGCGCCGCGCCAGGGCCTGTATTACGACGCCGACCGCGACGGCAACGGCATCAGCAACCTGCTGGCGCAGTCGCCCGGCGGCACGATCTTCTTCGGCGCCTGGTTCACCGGCGGCGCCGACCGCAAGCCGACCTGGAACATCGTCCAGGGCTACCTGGTCGACAACCAGGTGGTGGCGCCCATCTATCGCTTCACCAAGCGCCCCGGCACGCCCTTCACGGTCGACCGCACCGTGATCGGCAGCGCCACCGTGACCCTGCTCGACGCCGAGCGCCTGTTGTTCGCGTGGAGCATCGGCGCGCGCAGCGGCGCCGAGATCATGCAGTACATCACGCCCGGGCCGGCCGCCACGCCCAACCGCAGCGGCGCGTGGTACGCCGCGGCGGAGAGCGGCTGGGGACAGGTGGTGAGCCAGTTCACCGATACGAGCGGCGCCAACTCCACCTTCGTCGTGCATTACCTCTACGACACCGTGGGCGAACCGCGCTGGGTGCTCGCGGTGGAGCCGACCGCGGCGCTGGCGACCGGCCGGCCGCACATCACCTTCCCCGTGCACTGCCCCGGTTGCCCGTTCCTGCCCGACTGGAACAGCCAGCGGCTGGAGGCCGGCAACGCCAGCCTGGTCTTCACCGGTGCGCGCAACGCCCGCGTCAGCGCCAACTTCACCATCCCGTTCGTGTTCGGCGGCAGCTGGCAGCGCACCGACCTGCCGCTGGAGATCCTCACCGACCCGCAGTAGGCGCGGGCGGGCGCCGCGCCGGCGGCGCGGTGGGCAAGGGCGGCGGGCTCGGCCACAATCGGGTCGTGCCTTCGCCCTTGCCGCACGCCCCCTTGCCGACCGAGCTCGCCGACTTCGTCGGCGGCCGCATGGCGCGGCTCGACGAGCGCTGCGCGGAGGCGGGCTGCGCGGCGCCGGTTGGCGCCTTCCGCGACCAGCTCGCCGGCGCCGTGCTGGTCAGCGACTTCGTCCACGAGCGCCTGCTGGTCGATCCGGCCGCATGGCCGCGCCACGCCCACGCCGCCGCCGACGCGCGCGGCCCCGGCGCGCGCTTTCCCGCCCAATGGCCGCTGCCCGACGACGCGCAAGCCGCGCAGGCGCTGCGGCGCTGGCGCGCGGACGAGAGCCTGCGCCTGGTGCTGCGCGACGTGGCCGGCCTGGACCCGCTGGAAACCACGCTCGCGCACTGCACCGAGCTGGCCGAGGTCGGCATCGAGCGCGCGCTGGCGCAGCTGGAGCCCGGCTTCGCGCAACGGCTGGGCACGCCGCGCGGGCCCGGCGGCGCGGCCCAGCGCCTGGCCGTGATCGGCATGGGCAAGCTGGGCGGCGGCGAGCTCAACTTCTCCTCCGACATCGACCTGATCTTCGCCTTCGGCGAGGCCGGCCAGTGCGATGGCCCGCGCGGGCTGGCCAACGAGGACTACTTCCTGCGCCTGGGCCAGCGCCTGATCCAGATGCTGGGCGAAGTCACCGCCGACGGCTTCGCCTTCCGCGTCGACATGCGCCTGCGCCCCTTCGGCAGCGCCGGGCGCCTGGCGCTGTCGCTGGCGGCGATGGAGCAGTACTACCAGCGCGAGGGCCGCGACTGGGAGCGCTACGCCTGGATCAAGGCGCGCCCGGTGGCCGGCGACCGCGCGGTGGGCGCGACCCTGGTCGAGGAACTCAAGCCCTTCGTGTTCCGCCGCTACTTCGACTACACGGCCTTCGACGGCCTGCGCGAGATGAAGCGCCTGATCGATGCCGAGGTCACGCGGCGCGAGCTCGCCGACCACGTCAAGCTCGGTCCCGGCGGCATCCGCGAGATCGAGTTCATCGTGCAGCTGGTGCAGCTGGTGCGCGGCGGCCGCGAGCCGGCGCTGCGGGTGCCGGCGCTGCAGCCGGCGCTGGCGGCGGCGACCGCGGCGGGGCACCTCGACGCCGACGGCGCCGCCGCGCTGCTGGCCGCCTATCGCTTCCTGCGCCGGGTCGAGAACCGCCTGCAGATGCGTCGCGACGAGCAGGTGCACGCGCTGCCGGAGGACGCCTTCGAGCGCGCGCGGCTGGCGGCGGGGCTGGGCTATCCGGACTATGCCGCGCTGCTGGCGGACATCGACGGCCATCGCGCGCGCGTGGCCGGTGCCTTCGCGCGCACGCTCGACGGCGGGCGCACGGAGGCGACGGGCAGCGGCGCGTCGCAGGACTGGGCCACGGTGTGGCAGGCGCTGCTGGCCGGCGGCAACGAGCCGCCGGCGTCGCCCTTCGGCGCGGCGTGGCCGGCGCTGCGCGCGTGGGCCGACGCGGTGCGCGACGAGGCGCGCCTGCGCCCGCGCGTCGATCGCCTGCTGCCGCAGCTGCTCGCCGCGGCGACCCGGGTCGCCGATCCCGATACCGCGCTGGCGCGCGTGCTGGCGCTGCTGCGCGCGGTGGCCGGCCGCCCCGCGTACCTCGCGCTGCTCGACGAGCAACGCGGCGCGCGCGAACGCCTGCTCTCGGTGTGCGCGCGTTCGGCCTTCCTCGCCGAGCGCGTCACCGCGCACCCGCTGTTGCTCGACGACCTGCTCGACACGCGCGTGGGCCGGGCGCTGCCGGACGCCGCCGGCCTCGCCGCCGAGCTGGCGCAGCGGCTGGCGGCGGCCGCTGGCGACGCCGAGGAGGAGTTCGGCGCGCTGCACGAACTCAAGCAGAGCACGCTGTTCCGCCTCGGCCTGGCCTGGCTCGACGGCCGCCTCGGCGCGGACGAGCTGTCGTTGCGCCTGGCGATCCTCGCCGACGTGATCGTGCGCCAGGTGCTGGCGCTGGCGCTGCGCGACACCGTGGCGGCGCATGGCCGCCTCGCGCGCGAGCGCGACGGGCTGCTGGTGCTGGGCTACGGCAGCCTCGGCGGCGCCGAACTGGGCTTCGCCTCCGACCTGGACCTCGTGTTCGTCTACGACGCGACGCTGGCGGCGGCCACCAGCGACGGCGCGCGGCCGCTGGAGGGCACGCGCTGGTTCGCGCGCGTGGCGCAGCGGGTGGTGCACTGGCTCACCACGCCGGCCCGCGCCGGGCGCCTGTACGAGGCCGACACGCGCCTGCGCCCCGACGGTTCGAAGGGCCTGCTGGTCACCTCGCTGGATGCCTACGCCGAGTACCAGCGCGAGCGCGCCTGGCTGTGGGAGCACCAGGCGCTGGTGCGCGCGCGCGCGCTGTGCGGCGACGCCGCGCTGGCGGCGGAGTTCGCCCGCATCCGCGCCCAGGTGCTGGCGCTGCAGCGCGAGCCCGGCGCCCTGCGCGCGGAAGTGGTGGCCATGCGCGAGCGCTGGCGCGCGCAACTGGATCGCTCGGACGGGCGCCGCTTCGACCTCAAGCAGGGCCGCGGCGGGTTGGTGGACCTCGAGTTCCTGCTGCAGGCGCGCGTGCTGGAATCCGCCGCGCGGCATCCGGACCTGCTCGGCGCCACCCGTACCGCCGACCTTTTGCAGCGCGTGAGCGCCGCCGGCCTGCTCGGCGCCGACGGCGCGGCGCGGCTGCTGGCCGCGCACGATGCACTGCTGGCACAGGCCCTCGCCTGCACCCTCGACCAGGCGCCCCGCGTGGTGCCGCGCGGCGCCGAACTCGCCGCCCATGCCGACGCGGTCGTCGCCGCCTCCGCGGCCTGCGGCCTCGACTACTCGACCGCGCGCCCGCCCTGAGCGCAAGGGGCCGCGGGCGCACGCCACCCCAGCAGGCGCCCGCGCGTCGGGCTTGCGCGTGCCGGCTAGGCGCCGCGGCCCGGCGTGGTGCCGCGCCAGCGCTCGTAGCGGCGCAGCACTTCGGCGCCGATGGCTTCGGTCTCGCGCAGGGGTTCCGGGGTCCAGGCATCGAGCACCGCGCGCAGGGGCCGCGCGTGGCCGCTGTCGAGCAGTGCACGGTGGAAGCGCGCCAGCTTGCCGCGCACGCCGCGCGGCGCATGCACGTAGACGGGCTTGCCGGTGGCGCAGGCCTCCGACAGCAGATTCACCGAATCCGGGCTCACCACCAGGCGCTGCGCGTGCCCGAGGTAGGCGAGGTACGGGTTCGGGCCGGGGTCGCCCGGCGCCCACACCTGTCCGGGCCACGCCGCGAAGGCCCGGCGCAGGCGCGCCAGCAACGCGGGCGCCGTGCGGCGCGAGGCGCTGACCAGGAAGCTGCCGCCGTCGCGGTCCTGCCACGCCGCCAGCAGCTCGCGCAGGCTGTCGATCCAGGCCTCGTCGAGCCGGGCGGCGCGCGTGCTGCCGCCGACCAGCACCGCGGTGCGTGGCGCCGGCAGCCGCGCCAGCTCCGGGCGCTGCAGCGCCGCCGCCGCCAGCCGCGCCGGCGTGATCGCATTGAGCGCCCCAATGCTGTTGACGGCCTGCGGTCCGCGCAGGGCGTCGTGCGCCGGCGTCACGATCAGGTCCCAGGCGCCGCGGTTCGCGCGCGGGTCGAGGATCTGCACCGCATAGCAACCGGTGCTGGCGCGCAGCCAAGCGCTGGCCAGCGCGCCGGCGCGGCCGCAGCCGATCGCGAGGTCGGGTGGCGTCGCGCGCGCGGCGGCGACCAGTTCCGGCGGCAGCGTGCCCGCGGCATGCCGCTCGAAGCGCGGCGCCCACCACGACCAGGGCGCGCGCAGGCGCACGGTCCATGCCCGCGCCTCGAGCCCCATCGCCAGCGCCAGGGCTTCGGCCTGGCGCCGGTTGCCGGCCGCCTCGTCGGTCAGCAGCCAGCACCTCGTCATCGCGGCGGCGCCACCGCGAGGCCGAGCGCGCCGAAGCGTTCGCGCAGGTGCGCCACCAGCAGGCGCGTCTTGGGCACCACTTCGCGCCGCCGCGGCAGTACCGCCTTGAGCCGCGCCAGCGGCGGGCGCCAGCCGGGGAGCACCTCGCGCAGCGTTCCGGCGGCGAGCTCGTCCTCGACCACGAAGCGCGGCAGCACCGCGATGCCGTAACCGTCGAGCGCGGCGCCGCGCATGATGCTGCCGTTGTTGGTGGTCAGGCGCGGAT
>CAZTNB010000155.1:0-7031 GCA_964614825.1 uncultured Gammaproteobacteria bacterium | reverse complement strand
GCGATGCAGCGTTCCTCGCCGTTGGGATAGCGGCGCAGGGCGTGCAGGCCGCGGAAGCGGTTCGACTTCGGGATCTTCTCCTCCGGATAGCGCACGGTGTACTTGGGCCGCACCATGTACTTGCTGGTGAGCCACAGGCCGCGCACCAGTTCGACCAGCAGCAGGCTCCTGAAATAGGCGAATACGCGGTTCATGCTGGCGTCCTCAGGCCCCGATCAGGATCCACTTGTCCCACACGAACCACGCCGCGACCATGATCCACACGATCGTGATCGGGATGAACACCTTCCAGCCCAGGCGCATGATCTGGTCGTAGCGGTAGCGCGGGAAGGTCGCCCGCAGCCACACCAGGGTGAACATGAAGAACACCACCTTGGCCGCCAGCCACCACGGGCCCGGCGTCGCCAGCGGCCCGGCCATCCAGCCCTGCACGGGCGACAGCCAGCCGCCGAGGAACATGATCGAGGCCAGGAACGAGACCAGGATCATGTTGGCGTACTCGGCGAGGAAGAACACCGCGAAGCCGGCGCCGGCGTACTCGACGTGGAAGCCGGCCACGATCTCCGACTCGCCCTCGGCGACGTCGAAGGGCGCGCGGTTGGTCTCGGCCACGCCGGAGATGAAATAGATCACGAACAGCGGCAGCAGCGGCAGCCAGAACCACTCGAGGAAGCCCTGGTCGCCGGCCTGGCCGCGCACGATCTCGGTCAGGTTGAGCGAGCCGGCGCAGATCAGCACGCCGACCAGCGCGAATCCCATCGCGATCTCGTACGACACCACCTGCGCCGCCGAGCGCATCGCGCCCAGGAAGGCGTACTTCGAGTTCGATGCCCAGCCGGCCAGGATGATCCCGTACACGCCCATCGAGGTCATCGCCAGCAGGTACAGCAGGCCGGCGTTGATGTTGGCCAGCACGACGCCATCGTCGAAGGGCACCACCGCCCAGGCCGCGAAGGCCGGCGCCAGCGCCAGCACCGGGGCGAGGTAGAACAGGAACTTGCTCGAGGCCGAGGGGACCACGATCTCCTTGATCAGGAGCTTGATCACGTCGGCGAAGGGCTGCAGCAGGCCGAGCGGCCCGACCCGGTTGGGGCCGATGCGGGTGTGCATGTAGCCGAGGATCTTGCGTTCGCCCAGGGTGTAGAAGGCGACGATGATCGTCAGCGGCAGCACGATCGCCACGATCTTGAGCAGCGTCCAGACCACCAGCCCCACGGCCGGCCAGCCGCTGGTGGCGCTCTCGATGAGGGCGGGAACCTGCGACATGGCTCAGGCCTTCCTCACGGTCAGCGGTGCGCCGGCCGGCGCCAGCAGCGCGGTCTCGGCATGCGCGGCCTCGATCCAGGCGCCGCCGTGCGGCACCGCGGTGCTGGTCTGCACCGGCAGCGCCAGTTCGATCGCGCCGTCGGCGACGATGGCGCGCGCGCCATCGCCCAGGCCCAGCGCCAGCGCATCGCCGGGATGCAGCACCACCCGCGCCGGCGTCGCCAGCACCGTGGCCTGCAGCGCGGCGGCGCGACGCACCACCGGATCGACCCGGTACAGGGGCACGGTGGCGATGCGGGTCAGTCCCGGCGGCGCCTCGCGCCGCGACACGCCGGTGCCCGCCGCCGGCGCGGCGCCGGCGAGTGCCGCCGCGCGCAGGCCGGCGAACTCGGTGAAGTCGAAGCCCGGCGTTCCCAGCGCCCCGCCCAGCGCGCGCAGCACGCGCCACGCCGGGCGCGCCTCGCCGGGCGGCTTCGCCGCCGCCGCCACCGCCTGCACGGTGCCGTCGACGTTGACGTAACTGCCCTCGCCTTCCGGCGGCAGCGCCACCGGCAGCAGCGCATGCGCGTACTGGCGCAGCGCGGTGGAATCGAACGCGGTGAGGGCCACGGTGAACTGCGACTGGCGCAGCGCGGTGGCCGCCGCGGTGCCGTCGGCGAAGTCGATCGGGCCCTCGACGTGGTGCAGCAGCAGCGCCTTGCGCGGACGCGCCAGCATGGCGCCCGCGTGCAGCCCGCCGCCCGCGGGCAGCACGCCCGCCCGCGCCAGCCCCAGCGCGTTGGCGCCGGCCGGCAGTTCGTCGTAGCGCGCGCCGGTGGCCTCGGCGATGAAGCGCGCCAGCGCGCGCAGGCGCGACGCCGCGGGATGCTGCACGGCGAAGTCGCCGAACAGCAGCACCGACTCGCCGGCGTTGCGCAGCGATTCCACGGTGGCGCGGGCCTCGGCGCCGGCCTCGGCGGCGGCGACCAGGTCGGCGATGGCATCGGGCACGGCGCGGTCGCCCGCCGCCGCCCTAGCCAGCGAGGCCAGCGCGCCCGCCATGCCCCAGGTGCCGGTGATCTGCTCGTGGCGCGTGCCGAAATGGAAATCGTGGCGCACCGGGTTGACGACGTCGATGGTCGCCCCGCGCTTCCATGCCTTGCGCACCCGATGGCCCAGCAGCGGCGCGTCGTGGCGCGGATTGCAGCCGACCAGCAGGATCGCGCCCGCCCGCTCCACGCCCGCCAGCGGCAGCGCGAACGGCTGCGCCACCGGCGCATCGGCGAAATCGAGCACGCGCAGGCGATGGTCGATGCTGTCGGAGCCCAGGCCCCGCAGCAGGCGCGCGACCAGGTGCCCTTCCTCGACCGTGGCCCACGGCGCGACCAGCGCGCCCAGGTGTTCGCCGCCGTGCTGCGTCGCCGCCTGGCGCAGGCCGTCGCGCACCGCGGCGATCGCCTCGTCCCAGGTGGCCGCGCGCCACTGGCCGTCGGCGCGCTTGAGCTGCGGCTGGCCCAGGCGCTCGGCCGACTCCAGCGCCTCGTGGCTGTAGCGGTCGCGGTCGGACAGCCAGCACTCGTTGATGGCCTCGTTGTCGCGCGGCACCGCGCGCAGCACCTCGCCGCGGCGCGCATGCAGCCACAGGTTGGAGCCCAGCGCGTCGTGGTAGGCGACCGACTCGCGCGCGACCAGCTCCCAGGCGCGGGCGCGGAAGCGGAACACCTTGTTGGTCAGCGCGCCGACCGGGCACACGTCGATGACGTTGCCGGACAGCTCCGATTCGATCGACTTGCCGATGTAGGTGCCGATCTCCAGGTGCTCGCCGCGGTTCATCCCGCCGAGCTCGTCGGTGCCGGCGATCTCGCCGACGAAGCGGACGCAGCGCGTGCAATGGATGCAGCGCGTCATCTCGGTGGCGATGAGCGGGCCCAGGTCCTCGTCCGCCACCACGCGCTTGCGCTCGCTGAAGCGGCTGAGCGAACGGCCGTAGCCGATCGAGAGGTCCTGCAGCTCGCACTCGCCGCCCTGGTCGCACACCGGGCAGTCGAGCGGATGGTTGATCAGCAGGAACTCCATCACGTTGCGCTGCGCGTCCAGCGCGCGCTTGGACTGGGTGTAGACCTTCATGCCCTCGCTGACCGGCGAGGCGCAGGCCGGCATCGGCTTGGGCGCCTTCTCGACGTCGACCAGGCACATGCGGCAGTTGGCCGCGATCGGCAGCTTGTCGTGGTAGCAGAAGCGCGGGATGGCGATGCCGGCCGCGTCGGCGGCCTGGATGATCATCGAGCCCCTGGCGACCTTGAGCGGCTTGCCGTCGATCTCGATGTTGACGAGGTCGGGCGCGGCGCCGGGCGCGGTCGGCTGGGCGCTCATGCCGCGGCTCCGAGCTCGGCGTCGACGATCGAGCGCTTGTGGGTCACGTAGTACTCGAACTCGTTCCAGTAGTGGCGCAGGAAGCCCTGCACCGGCCACGCCGCGGCTTCGCCGAAGGCGCAGATGGTGTGGCCCTCGATCTGCCCGGCCGCGGCCTTGAGCAGGTGCACGTCGTCGATGCCGGCCTGGCCCTCGACGATGCGGGTCAGCATGCGGTACATCCAGCCGGTGCCCTCGCGGCAGGGCGTGCATTGGCCGCAGGACTCGGCGTAGTAGAAGCGCGCGATGCGGCGGCACGCGCGCACCATGCAGGTGGTCTCGTCCATCACGATCACGGCGCCCGAACCCAGGCCCGACCCCGCCTTCTGCAGCGAGTCGTAGTCCATGGTGCAGTTCATGATCGTGTCGGCCGGCAGCACCGGCATCGACGAGCCGCCGGGGATCACGGCCTTGAGCTTGCGCCCGCCGCGCATGCCGCCGGCGAGTTCGAGCAGGTCCTTGAACGGCGTGCCGAGGCGGACCTCGTAGTTGCCCGGGCGCGCCACGTGGCCGGAGACCGAGAAGATCTTCGGGCCGCCGTTGTTGGGCTTGCCCAGGTTGAGGAACCACTCCGGGCCGTTGCGGATGATCGCCGGCACCGAGGCATAGGTCTCGGTGTTGTTGATCGTGGTGGGCTTGCCGTACAGGCCGAAGTTGGCCGGGAACGGCGGCTTGAAGCGCGGCTGGCCCTTCTTGCCCTCGAGCGACTCCATCAGCGCGGTTTCCTCGCCGCAGATGTAGGCGCCGGCGCCCAGCGCGGTGTGGATGTCGACGTCCACGCCCGAGCCCTGGATGTCGCGGCCCAGCCAGCCGTGCTCGTAGGCTTCCTTGAGCGCGTGCTCGAAGCGTTCGAAGGGCTCGTGGTGGAACTCGCCGCGCAGGTAGTTGTAGGCGACCGTGGAATTGGTCGCGTAGCAGGCGATGGCGAGGCCCTCGACCACCGCGTGCGGGTTGTAGCGCAGCAGGTCGCGGTCCTTGCAGGTGCCGGGCTCCGACTCGTCCGAGTTGCACAGGATGTACTTCTGGCCCGGCGCGGTGCGCGGCATGAACGACCACTTGAGCCCGGTCGGGAAGCCGGCGCCGCCACGGCCGCGCAGCGCCGACTGCTTGACCATGTCGATCACGGTCTCGCGCGGCATCTTCTCGGCCAGGATCCGCCGCCACGCCTGGTAGCCGCCGGCCTTGAGGTAGTTCCCATAGGACCACGGCTGCTCGTAGTGCAGCGTGTTGAGGCAGACGTTGTGTTCCTGCGGGGCGGGGCCGTAGGCCATGCGCGTTTCTCGGCTTTCGTTTCCAGCATCCCTGTGGGGGCGGCTTCAGCCGCGATCCGCAGCGCCTCGGATCGCGGCGCAGGCCGCCGCCACAGGGGACGAAGTCATTCCAGTTGGTCCAGGATCCTGTCGACCTTCTCGATGTCCAGGTTCTCGTGGTAGTGCCCGTCGACCACCATCATCGGCGCGCCGGCGCAGGCCGCCAGGCACTCCTCCTCGCACACCAGCTTGACCCGGCCGTCGGCCGAGCTCTCGCCCAGCTTGCAGCCCAGCTTGCGCTCCACGTGCGCGACCAGGTCCTCGGCGCCGTTGAGCCAGCAGGAGATGTTGGTGCAGATCGAGACCTTGTGCCGGCCCACCGGCTCGAGGTCGAACATCGAGTAGAAGGTGGCGACCTCGTATGCCCAGACCGGCGGCAGCCCCAGGTACTTCGCCACCGCGGCGATCAGCGCGTCGCTGAGCCAGCCGCCGTTCTGCTCCTGCGCCGCCATCAGGCCCTGGATCACCGCCGAGCGCTTGCGCTCGGGCGGGAACTTGCCCACCCAGTGGTCGATGTGGGCGCGCGTGCCCTCGTCGAGCAGCGCCGCCGGATCGACGTCCTTGACCGCCGCGAAATTGCCCGTCGCCTTCATCGGTCGATCTCGCCGAACACGATGTCGAGGGTGCCGATCACCGCGACCACGTCGGGCAGCATGTGGCCGCGCACGATCTCGTCGATCGCGGAAAGGTGCACGTAGCCCGGCGGGCGCAGCTTGAGCCGGAACGGCTTGTTGGCCCCGTCGGAGACGATGTACGCGCCGAACTCGCCCTTGGGCGCCTCGACCGCGGCGTAGGCCTCACCGGGCGGCACGCTGTAGCCCTCGGTGAACAGCTTGAAGTGGTGGATCAGGGCTTCCATGTCCTGCTTCATCTCGGCGCGCGACGGCGGCGCCACCTTGTGGCTCGCGCACATCACCGGGCCGGGATTGTCGCGCAGCCACTTCACGCACTGGCGGATGATGCGGTTGGCCTGGCGCATTTCCTCGACCCGCACCAGGTAGCGGTCGTAGCAGTCGCCGTTGGTGCCCAGCGGCAGGTCGAAGTCGACCTGGTCGTAGGCGGCGTAAGGCTGCTTCTTGCGCAGGTCCCAGGCCACGCCAGAGCCGCGCAGCATCGGCCCGGTCATGCCGCAGCGCAGGGCCTGCTCCGGCGTGACCACGCCGATGCCGACCGTGCGCTGCTTCCAGATCCGGTTGTCGGTGAGCAGGGTCTCGTACTCGTCGACCTTGGCCGGGAAATCGGCGGCGAAGGCGTCGAGGAAGTCCAGCAGCGAGCCCTCGCGCCACTCGTTGCGGCGCTTGAGGTCCGCGCCCCGGGTCCACGGGCTCTCGCGGTACTGCGGCATCCGCTCCGGCAGGTCGCGGTAGACGCCGCCCGGGCGGTAGTAGGTGGCGTGCATGCGCGCGCCGCTGACCGCCTCGTAGGCGTCCATCAGCTCCTCGCGCTCGCGGAACGCGTACAGGAACACCGCCATGGCGCCGAGGTCGAGCGCGTTGGAGCCGATCCACAACAGGTGGTTGAGGATGCGGGTGATCTCGTCGTACATCGTGCGGATGTACTGCGCGCGCAGCGGCGCCTCGATCCCGAGCAGGCGCTCGATCGCGCGCACGTAGGCGTGCTCGTTGCACATCATCGACATGTAGTCGAGCCGGTCCATGTAACCGATCGACTGGTTGTAGGGCTTGGACTCGGCCAGCTTCTCGGTGGCCCGGTGCAGCAGGCCCACGTGCGGGTCGGCGCGCACCACGGTCTCGCCATCGAGCTCGAGCACCAGGCGCAGCACGCCGTGCGCGGCCGGATGCTGCGGGCCGAAGTTCATCGTGTAGTTGTGGATTTCCTGCATCGCCGCGGCCCTACTTCGACGCCGGGGCGGCCGTCTCGGCCTGGCCCTGCAGGTAGCGCGAGTCGTCGCGCAGCACGCGCGGCACGCCCACCCGCGGCTCGATGCTCACCGGCTCGTACACCACGCGCCCGCGCTCCGGGTCGTAGCGCACCTCGACGTTGCCGATCAGCGGGAAGTCCTTGCGGAACGGGTGGCCGACGAAGCCGTAGTCGGTGAGCAGG
>CAZTNB010000154.1:4561-7089 GCA_964614825.1 uncultured Gammaproteobacteria bacterium | reverse complement strand
GAACCGATCGGCGCCGCCAGCGGCATGATCGCCACGCAGCCGATCTCCTCGAGCTGGCGCGCCACGATCGGGTCGTCGCTGGTGTAGACCATCACCTCGAAGCCCTCGCGGACCAGGATCGCGGCCGCCTTGAGCGTCTCGGGCACGTGCGGGTACAGGGTCTTCGCGTCGCCCAGCACCTCGAGCTTCACCAGGCGATGGTCGTCGAGCAGCTCGCGCGCCAGCCGGCAGGTGCGCACGGCGTCCTCGGCGGTGTAGCAGCCGGCGGTGTTGGGCAGGATCGTGTAGCGCGACGGCGGCAGCACGTCGAGCAGGTTGGGACTGCCCGGATCCTGGCCGATGTTGCTGCGCCGGATCGCCACCGTGACGATCTGCGCGCCCGCGGCCTCGGTGGCGCGGCGGGCCTCGTCGAGGTCCTTGAACTTGCCGGTGCCGGTGAGCAGGCGCGAGCGGTAGGACTTGCCGGCGATGACCAGCGGGTCGGGGATCGCGGACTCGGTCGCGGGTGTGGCGATCGCGGACATGATTCTCGTGTTTCCTTGCGCCGCGGTCGCCGCGACAGGCCTGCCAGCATCCCCGCGGGATCCGCCGCGAGCGCGACCGTCGCGGGTCGCGGCCGCGGTCGATCGCGCCGGCGTCGCGTCACCCGCCGCCGAGTGCGTGCACGATCTCCACCCGGTCGCCCTGCGCCAGCACCCGCAGCGCCTGCGCGCTGCGCGGCACGATCTCGCGGTTGACCTCCACCGCCACGCGGCGCTCGGCCAGGCCCTCGGCGACCAGCAGTCCCAGCACGCTGAGCGGCGCATCGAACTCGCGCTCGGCGCCATTGAGTACGATCTTCATCGCGCGATTCTATCGCGCAGCGCGGCGCCTGCGCCGGCCCGCGCGCGCTCAGCGCAGGACGACCTGCCCGTCCTCCACCGCGACCGCGATCGGCTTGAGGCCCGCGCCACGGCACGGCCCGCCGATGCACGCGCCGCTGGCGAGGTCGAAGGTGGCGCCGTGCGCCGCGCACACCAGCGTGCGGCCCTCGACCAGGAAGCGGCCCGGCGACCAGTCGAGCCGGCGGCCCGCGTGCGGACACTCGTTGTGGAATGCCTGCACGCCGCCGTCGATGCGCGTGAGCAGCACCGAGAAACCGCCGGTCGAGGAGTCGACCTCCACCGAGGCAGCCCCGCCGTTGGGCACTTCCTGCTCGGCGATTAACACTTTTCTCACGAACGCTCCGGGGCCACTTGCAAGCAGGCACTCGAAAGATGATCCTCTGCGCCCCATTCTGCCATTGGAGGCAATTCATCCATGGCCCAGACCCCTTCCCGTCCCTGGCGATTCCGCCGAGTGCTGCGCAACGCGCTGCTCGGTGTCGGTGTCGCGTGCGTGCTCGTCCTGGCCGCCTTCGGCGCGGTCATCGGCCTCGTGCTGCTCGCCGCGGGTGCGTTGGTGCACGCGCTCGTTTCGGCCTTCCGCGCGCCGCGCGTGGAGCGCGGCAACGGTCGCGTGATCGAGGGGGAGTACATCGTGGTCGGCCGCGCCGGTCCATCCTCCGCGTCGGGCGCGGGCCCGGTCCGGGTTCCGTAGTCCCCTTCGATTGCAGCGCCCCTGGCGGCAGCGGCTTGCGCCGCGACCGTCCCGCGGTCGCTCCAGGCCGGCGCAATTAGCGGATAGCGACCGGCTGGCGTGCCCGATACCGTGGGCGCCATGAACGCAGCCGCCCATGCCATGACCGCCCCGACCGCCCGCGACCCGCTCGAGCAGGCCCGCCAGCGCATCGCCCGCGATCCCGCCGCGGCGCCGCCCCTGGGCGAGCTGGCGCGGGCCGCGCGGCTCAGCCCCTCGCAGTTCACGCGCCGCTTCCGCGCCCGCTACGGCCTGTCGCCGGCCGACTACGCGCGTTCGCTGCGCATCGACGACTTCAAGCGCAACCTGCGCCAGGGCAGCGAGGTCACCGACGCGATCTACGCCGCCGGCTTCGGCTCGCCCAGCCGCGTCTACGAGGACACGGCACGCCTGATCGGCATGACGCCCGGCACCTACCGCCGCGGCGGCGAAGGCCTCGCGATCCGGTACACCGTGCTCGACACCCCGATCGGCCGCGTGCTGGTGGCGGCGACCGAGCGCGGCGTGTGCGCGATCATGCCCGGCACCGACGACGCCGGCCTCGAGGCCGCGCTGGCCGCGGAGTTCCCCAGGGCCGAGCGCACCCGCGTGGACGAGGGCGCCGACGGCTGGCTGGCCGAGGTGGTGGGCCGCATCGCCGCGCAGTTCGCCGACGGCCGGCCAGCGGCGCACGCGCTGCCCGCCGACCTGCGCGCCACCGCATTCCAGTGGCAGGTGTGGAATGCGCTCACCCGCATCCCCGCCGGCCAGACCCGCAGCTACGCCGAGGTCGCGCGCGAGATCGGCCGCCCCACCGCCGCCCGCGCCGTCGCCCGCGCCTGCGCCTCCAACCGCCTGGCCCTGATCGTCCCCTGCCACCGCGTGATCCGCGACGACGGCTCGATGGGCGGATATCGATGGGGACTACAAGC
>CAZTNB010000154.1:0-4461 GCA_964614825.1 uncultured Gammaproteobacteria bacterium | reverse complement strand
CGCCCTACTCCGCTTCGAGCGAGAGCAATCCTCGCGCTCTAAAACCCCCCAACGCCAGCCGCGGACGGCCCTCTCCCCCCGAGAGAGGGGTTCGGGTGAGGGTACGGGCAACCCGCGCGAACCCATGCCCGCCACGCCACTCAGGCTACGATCGCCGGCACGCCCGCCGCACCCGCGCAATCCCCCGCCCCTCCCGCCGCGCAGCATCGCGCCAACCTGGAACCTCGCTTGCGCGCACTGATCGTCCTCTCGCTGCTCGCCGTCTATCTCATCTGGGGCTCGACCTACCTCGGCATCCGCATCGCGCTCGAGAGCTGGCCGCCGTTCCTGATGTCGGCCTTGCGCTTCCTCATCGCGGGCGCGGCGATGTACGCCTTCCTGCGCTGGCGCGGCGTGGCCGCGCCGACCCCGCGGCAATGGCGCAACACGGTCGTCACCGGCACCCTGCTGCTTGCCGCCGGCAATGGCCTGGTCTGCTACGCCGAGCAGACGGTCTCTTCCAGCCTCGCGGCGGTGGCGATCGCCGGCATGCCGCTGTTCGCCGCGCTGTTCGCCGGCCTCTACGGCCGCTGGCCGCGGGCGCGCGACTGGCTCGGCATCGGCGTCGGCTTCTCCGGCGTGATCCTGCTCAACCTCGGGGGCGAGATGCGCGCCAGCCCCGCCGGCGCGATCGCACTGGTCGCCGCGCCGCTGTGCTGGGCCTTCGGCTCGGTCTGGAGCCGGCACCAGGACATGCCCGACCCGCTGATGAGCACGGCCGCGCAGATGCTCACCGGCGGCGCCGTGCTGGTGCTCGTCACCGTGGCGCTGGGCGAGTCGTGGCCGGCCGCGCCCACGTTGCGCGCCACCGCCGCGCTCGCCTATCTCACCGTGTTCGGTTCGCTGGTGGCCTTCACGGCCTACATCTATCTCCTGCAGCACGTGCGGCCCGCGCTCGCCACCAGCTACGCCTACGTCAATCCGCCGATCGCGGTGGCGCTGGGCGTGTGGCTCGCGGGCGAGCGCTTCAGCGCCTGGGAGCTGGCGGCGATGGTCGTGATCCTCGCCGGCGTCGCGGTGATCCTCGGCGCCCGCCGCTGAGGCGACCGGCGCCGGGGCCGCGCACGGCTCAGGCCGCGCGCAGCGCCGCGGTCACCGGCATCCGGGCCGCGCGCAGCGCCGGCAGGAAGCCGCCGATCATGCCGATCACCACCGCGATCACCAGCCCGCGCCCGACCAGCGCCGGCGTGACCTTGAAGTTGAACACCACCTGGGTGAAGTTCGAGCCCAGCGTCGACACCGCGAGGTTGTTGAACAGCAGGTAGGCCAGCGCGGCGCCGATGGCGCCGCCGACCAGCGCCAGCACCAGCGACTCGATCATCACCGAGGCCAGCACCGGCATGCCGCCGAAGCCGATCGCGCGCAGGGTGGCGATCTCGCGCGAACGGCTCGCCACCGCCGCATACATGGTGTTGAGCGCGGCGAAGATGGCGCCCAGGCCCATGATCACGGTGACCACGCCGGCGAGGAAGCCGATCTGGCGGCGGAAGTCCCTGGTCTGGCCGCTGAAGTACTCCTGCTCGCTCTGCACGTCGACGTTGAGGCGCGGATCGGCGGTGAGCGCGTCCTTGTACGCCTTGATCGCGTCCTTGTCGGCCAGTTGCACCCGCACCGAGCTGTAGCCCTGGCGGTTGAAGGTGCTCTGCGCGACCTCGACATCGGCCCACAGCTCGCTCTCCGTCGCATCGCCGGTCTCGAACACGCCGACCACGGTCCAGTCGGAACCGCGCATGCGCAGCGTCTGCCCCAGCCCGGCGCCCTCGAACTGGCGGGTCACGCCGCGGCCGACCACCAGCTCGCGCAGGCCGGTCTGGAACTTCCTGCCCTCGACGATCCGCAGCTGCGGACGCAAGGCGAAGGCAGCCGGCTCGACGCCGCGCACGGTGATGTTGGAGCCGGTGGTCTCGCCCTTGCGCAGCAATTCGGCGATCACGATCATCTCGCCGGAGCCGACCGGCTGGTCGTCGGCGCCGCGCACCACGCCGGGCGCCTGCTTGACCAGCAGGGCCTGCTCGCGGCCGAGGCCGGAATTGAGTTCGGCGCTGGAGCCGCCGCGCAGCACCAGCGCCACGTCCTCGCGCCCGGTGGCCTTGAGCGTGGACTGGAAGCCCTCGGCCATCGCCAGCAGCGCGGTGAACACCGCGACCACGCCGGCGAGGCCCACCACGATGACCAGCGAGGAGCCCCAGCGCTCGGGGATGCTCTTGAGGTTGAGCGAGGTGATGGCGGCGGTCTGGCTCAACATGCGAATGCTCCCGGGGCGGCCGCGCGTCGATGCGCGCGCCGCCCAGCGCTGGGGACGTCATTCCCGCGCACGCGGGAATCCATTGACGGGGTTGCGATGACGGCAAGATGGATTCCCGCTTGCGCGGGAATGACGGCGGAGGTACTTGCGGACGTGACCACGCGACTGGCCATGGCCTCAGCGTCCCGCCAGCGCATCGACGATCTTCAGGCGCTGCGCGCGCAGCGCCGGCAGCAATCCCACCGCGATGCTCATCAACAGCATCGCGGCGAGGCCGGTGATCCACACCCGCCCGTCCACCGCCAGGGGGAAGTTGCCGCTGCTGCTGACCATGTTGCCGAGCAGGGTCGCGATGCCCATGCCGACCAGTCCGCCGATGATGCAGATCAGCAGCGCCTCGGCCAGCACGAAGCCCAGCACGCTGGCATCGGAAAAGCCCAGGGTCTTGAGGATCGCCAGCTCCGGCACGCGCTCGCGCACGCTCTGCGCCATGGTGTTGCCCACCACCAGCAGCAGGGTGAAGAACACCGCGAACAGGATCCAGCGCACGATCAGGCCGATGTCGCCGATCTGCTTGAAGAAGCCGATGTTGAAGTCGCGCTCGGTCTGGGTCTTGGTCTCGTCGGGCGAGTTCTCGAACATCTTGTCGATCGCCTGCGCCACCTGCTCGGCCTGGTCGGGATCGGCCAGCTTGAGGGTGTAGGTCCCGGCGCGGCCGCTGCCGAACTGGTTGGCCTCGTCGAAGTAGGCGAAGTTGATCCAGCCGACGTTGGTCTGCCGCTGCCACTGCTCGTCCTTGCCGTCGTAGATGCCGACGAGGTCGAAGGTCCAGGCCTTGCTGCCGTCCTTCTGCGGGAAGATGTTCGACGCGATCGGGACCTTGTCGCCGATCTTCCAGCCGTATTTGTCGGCGAGCTGGCGCCCGACGATCATGCTGGTGCGCGTGGTCTCGAAGGCCTTCCACTGGTCGTCGGACATGACGTACTCGGGGTACACCGCGCGCATCCGCTGCGGGTCGGCGGCGAAGAAGATCAGCGGCGTGTTCTCCTGCCACACCCCGCCGAACCACTGCTGCCACATCACCTCGTCGACGCCGGGCACGGCCTCGATCTGCGGCAGCAGGCGCAGCGGCAGCGGCGTGGTGAACGAAACCCGCGCCTGGGTCACGAGCCGCGTCGCGCCGACGAAATCGGCGCCGGCGGAAAACAGCACGTTGACCGCCTGCAACAACCCGAACAGCAGGAAGGCCGTCATCACCGACAACAGGGTCAGCGTGGTGCGGGTCTTCTTGCGGAACAGGTTCGCGAAGACGAAACCGGTCTTGGTCATGTCGCTTGCCTCGGTTCTGTAGCCCTTCCCCCTCGAGGGGGGAAGGGTCGGGATGGGGGTGGGCGGCGCCGCAGGGTGCCGTCACCCCCTCCCCTGCCCCTCCCCCTCGAGGGGGAGGGGAATGCAATCGCTTCTACGGTCGCCAGGCTCACGCCGCCGCCGACGCCTGTTCGAGCAGCTGGCCCTTCTCCAGGTGCAGGATGCGCTTGGCGTACTCCGCGGCCTTGGGATCGTGGGTGACCATGACGATGGTCTTGCCGTGCTTCTCGTTGAGCGCCTGCAGCAGGCGCAGGATCTCGTCGGCGGTCTTGCGGTCGAGGTCGCCGGTGGGCTCGTCGCAGACCAGCAGCTGCGGGTCGGACACGATCGCGCGCGCGATCGCCACGCGCTGCTCCTGGCCGCCGGAGAGTTCGCGCGGCTTGTGCTTGGCGCGGTCGGCCAGGCCGACCACGTCCAGCGCCACGCCCACGTTCTTGCGCCGCTGCGCCTTGCCCAGCCGGGTCAGCAGCAGCGGCAGCTCGACGTTGCCTTCGGCCGTGAGCACCGGCATCAGGTTGTAGAACTGGAACACGAAGCCGACGTTGCCCGCGCGCCATTTCGCCAGCTGCCCGGCCGAGAGCTTGTCGATGCGGCTGCCGCCGACCAGGATCTCGCCCGAAGTGGGCTGGTCGAGGCCGCCGATCAGGTTCAGCAGCGTGGTCTTGCCGGAGCCCGAGGGTCCCATCAGCGCCACGAAGTCGCCCTTGGGGATGTCGAGCGTGAGGCCCTGCAGCACCGGCACCTTCTGCTTGCCGCGCTCGTAGACCTTGCTCACGTCGCGCACCTGCACCATTGCCTCGCTCATCGCT
>CAZTNB010000153.1:0-7098 GCA_964614825.1 uncultured Gammaproteobacteria bacterium | reverse complement strand
GCGTCGAAGGCGGTGCGGAACGGAACGTGGTCGCCCTGCAGGGCGTCGATGGCGGCGTCGACATCCGGCCCGGACTCCTTCGTCGGCGCGGCCATGCCGGCGCCCGCCGCCCACAGCAACGCGACCACGGCCAACCTGGCCAGCGATTCCATCGGTGCGCTCCCTGCCTGGACCGCCGCCATCTTGCCATCCGCGCGCGTGCCATGGCGGCAAGCGCCGGCACGCGCGCGCCTTTGCTAGATTGCCGCACCACCCGCCGCGAACGCCCGTGCTGCCCCGCGCCTTCTACGACCGCGACACCGCCACCGTGGCCCGCGATCTGCTGGGCAAGCACCTGGTGCACGTCGTGGACGGCGTCGCCCGCGTCGGCCGCATCGTCGAGACCGAGGCCTACCTTGGTCCGCACGACCTCGCGGCGCATTCCGCCAAGGGCCTGACCGCGCGCACGCGCGTCATGTTCGGCCCGCCCGGCCACGCCTACGTCTACCTGGTCTACGGCCTGCACTGCTGCTTCAACGTGGTGACCGAGGCCGCGGGCAGCGGCAGCGCCGTGCTGCTGCGCGCGCTGGAGCCGGTGGCGAACCTGGGGCCGCGCACGCGCGGGCCCGGATTGCTGTGCCGCGCGATGGGCATCGACCGGCGGCTCGACGGGGCCGACCTGTTGTCGCCGGCGTTGCACCTGGTCGAGCCCGGACCGGCACCGCGTTTCGCGATCGTGCGCAGGCCGCGCGTCGGCGTCGACTACGCCGGGCCCTGGGCCCGGCGCCTGCTGCGCTACTGCATCAAGGACAGCCCCTGGCTCTCGCGCCCCTGAGCGAGGCGGCGGGTCGCGCGTCCGGGGCCCGCGACGCGGCGACCCGCGAGGACGTCAGCCCTTGGACTTCTTCTTCTCCTGCTTGGCCTGGCGCTTCTCCATCAGGCTCTTGGCCGGCTTCTTCTTGGTGTCCTTCTTCTGGTTCAGGCCCTTGCTCATGGCGTCGTGCTCCGTCGTTCGGAAGGGAGGGGCCGCGCGCCGGACCGCGGCGCGCGGGCGTCGATAATCTACCAGCGTCGGCGCCCTTCAGTAGGCCCGCGCGCGATCGACCGCGCCCTCGATGGCCTGTCCGGACAGCAGCGCCTGCGCCTTGGCCACGATCTGCGCGACCGAGGTTTCGGGCACCGTGATCGCCGCCACGTGCGGCGTGATCCGCACCAGCGGATGGCGCCACAGCGGACTGTCCGCCGGCAAGGGCTCGGTCTCGAACACGTCGAGCAAGGCGCCGCCCAGCCGGCCGGCGTCGAGCAGCTCCAGCAGCGCCGCGGTGTCGAGCTGGTCGCCGCGCGAGGCATTGACCACCAGGGCGCCGGCCGGCAGCCGCGCCAGCCGCGCGCGGTCGAGCAGGCGCACGGTCGCGGGCGTGGAGGGCAGCAGGTTCACCAGCACGTCGCTGCATTCGAGCAGCGGGTCCAGCGCCGCCGCGCCATGCACGCAGCGCACGCCGGCCAGCTCGCGCGGGCCGCGGCTCCAGCCGCTGGTGGCATAGCCCAGGCCCGCCAGGGTGGCGGCGACCACCCGGCCGATGGCGCCGAGTCCGAGCACGCCCACGCGCACGGCGGCGCGCGGCCGCGGCGGCAGGGGCCGCCACTCGGCGCGCGCCTGCTGCGCGGCATAGGCGCCCATCCCGCGCTGCCAGTGCAGCACGCCGTAGAGCGCGTACTCGGCCATCTGCGCGGCCATGCCGGCGTCGGTCAGGCGCACCAGCGGCACGCCGGGCGGCAGGTCCGGCCGCGCCAGCAGGTGGTTGATGCCGGCGCCGAAGGCGAACACGGCCTTGAGCGCGGTGAAACCGCGGAAGAAGTCCGTCGGCGGGCGCCAGCAGGCGATCAGGTCCACCTGCGGGCGATCGATCGCCGCCGGCCACGCCAGCACGCGCCACTGCGGCGCGGCACGCTCGAACAGCGCCTGCCAGGCCGGGCCCTCGCGGCCCGCGTGCACGTACAGCGTGGTCACTGGCGCGCGAACAGCCCGGCAGGATCGCGCATGGCCTTGAACTCGAGCGCGTTGCCGGCGGGGTCGAGCAGGAACATCGTCGCCTGCTCGCCGGGCAGCCCGGCGAAGCGGACGCACGGCTCGATCACGAAGCGCGTGCCCGCCGCGCGCAGCCGCTCGGCCAGCCGGTGGAACCCGTCCCAGTCCAGCACCACGCCGAAGTGCGGCACCGGCACCTCGTGTCCGTCGACCGGGTTGTGCGCCAGCGACGCCCGCCCCGGCGCGAGGTGGGCCACGATCTGGTGGCCGTAGAGGTCGAAGTCGATCCACTGCGCGCTCGAGCGGCCCTCGGGGCAACCCAGCACGCCGCCGTAGAAGGCGCGGGCGGCCTCGAGGTCGTCGACCGGGAACGCGAGGTGGAACGGTGCCAGCGCGGGCATGGCGGAAGCCGTCGGTGCGGAGGCGCAAAGATGCCACAGTGCGTCCATCGCCGCGCGAGGCCTTCACGACGCCCGGCGGGAGCAGCTGCAGCCGCGACCGCGAGGCGCGGCGACCGCTGCCGCGGGTCCCGGGGTGCCGCACCGCGCCGCGGCGCGACGCCGCTGCGGCGCGGTGCCACAATGGGGGCCTGCCCAGCCGGAGCCGACCGTGAACGCCACCACCGAAGCGACCCAGGCAGTACCCGCGACGTCCACGCTGCGGCTCGACCAGAGCGTGGCCAAGAACCTGTTCTTCGGCGAGATCGTCGAGGAGAACCTGTTCCCCTACCCGGTGATGCGCGAGCGCGACCGCGAGCTGCTGGGAATGATGGTCGATTCGATCGACCGCTTCCTCGCCGACAAGCGCGCCGACTTCCGCCACTGGGACAAGGAAGCGCACCAGCCGCCGGAGTTCATCCAGGCGCTGCGCGAACTGGGCCTGTTCGGCCTGATCATCCCCGAGGCCCACGGCGGCCTGGAACTCTCGAACGCGGCCTACGCGCGCGTGCTGGCCCAGACCTCGAGCCACGACAGCTCGGTCTCGCTCACCATCGGCGCGCACAGCTCGATCGGCATGAAGGGCGTGCTGCTGTTCGGCAACGAGGAGCAGAAGGCGCGCTATCTCCCGAAGCTCGCCAGCGGCGAGATGATCGCGGCGTTCTGCCTCACCGAGTCCGGCGCCGGCTCCGACGCGGCCTCGATCCGCACCACGGCGAAGAAGAACCCCGACGGCAGCTGGACCCTCAACGGCGAGAAGATCTGGATCACCAACGGCGGCATCGCCCAGCTCTACACCGTGTTCGCCCGCACCGAGGGCACCGAGGGCAAGATCACCGCCTTCATCGTCGAGGCGGGCTGGAAGGGCGTCAGCCACGGCCCGCACGAGGACAAGATGGGCATCCGCGCCTCGTCCACCACCACGGTGGCGTTCAGCGACGTGGTGGTCCCGGCCGCGAACGTGCTGGGCGAGGAAGGCAAGGGCTTCAAGGTCGCGATGGCGATCCTCAACAACGGCCGCACCGGCCTCGGCGGCGGCGCGGTCGGCGGCATGAAGGCGCTGATCAGGCTCGCCACCGCGCAGGCGCTGGAGCGCAAGCAGTTCGGGCGCCCGATCGCCGAGTTCGGCCTGGTGCGCGAGAAGATCGCCCAGATGATGGTCGACTGCTTCGCCGCCGAGAGCGCGGTGTGGATGGTGGCGCACTACATCGATTCGGGCTGCGAGGACTACTCGGCCGAAGCCGCGATGAGCAAGGTGTTCGCCTCCGACGCGATCCAGCGCAGCGCGCACGAGGCGCTGCAGATCGCCGCCGGCAACGGCTTCATGAAGGAGTTCCCCTACGAGCAGGTGGTGCGCGATTCGCGCATCCTGACCATCTTCGAGGGCACCAACGAGATCCTGCGCCTGTACGTGGCGCTGTCGGGCATGAAGGACGTGGGCGCCTCGCTCAAGGAGCTGCGCTCGGCGATCGGCGAGATCTTCCACAACCCGATCAAGGGCTTCGGCGTGCTCGGCGGCTATACGCAGCGGCGCCTGTCGCAGGCCACCGGCATCGGCGCCGACAAGATCGTGCGCGAGCTGTCGCCGCGCCTGCGCAAGGCCGCCGAGACCTACGAGGAGTACGTGGCGGAACTCGCGCGCGTGTCCGACCTGCTGCTGCGCAAGCACGGCAAGGGCATCGCCGACGCGCAGTACCAGCAGAAGCGCGTGGCCGACATCGCCATCGACATGTTCGTGGGCCTGTGCACGCTGTCGCGCGCCGACGCGCTGCTCAAGGCCGGCGATCCGCACGCCGCGAAGGCCGAGTCGATCGCGGTGGTGTTCACCCGCCAGGCGCGGCGGCGCATGGCGCGCAACGTGCGCGGCGTGGAGCGGAACGAGGACACCGAGTTCGACGCCCTGGCCGGCTTCGCGCTCGAGCGCGGGGCGTATCCGTGGGACGTGATCTGAGCCGCATGAGCCGCGCCGATCGCCTTGCTTCGGGTTGCGCCGCCGGCCTGCTGGCGCTCGTCCTGCCGACGGCGGCGCTGGTCGCCGCCGAAGCGCCGGCCAGCGCCGAGGTGCGCTCCTGGCGCACCGCGAACGAACGCGCGCTGATCGACGAGTACGTGCGGTTCCTCGCCATCCCCAACGTCGCCACCGACCGCGCCGACATCCGCCGCAACGCGCAGGCGCTGGTGGCGATGATGCAGCGGCGCGGCCTGGCGCCGCGCCTGCTCGAAGCGGGCGATCCGGACGCGCCGCCCGCCGTCTATGGCGAGTGGAAGGTGCCGGGCGCCACCCGCACCGTGGTGCTGTACGCGCACTACGACGGCCAGCCGGTGACCCCGTCCGACTGGGCCAGCGACCCGTGGACGCCGACCTGGCGGGACGGCGCGATCGGCGAAGGCGCGCGCGTGGTCAGCCTGCCCGACAGCGGCCCCATCGACCCGCAGTGGCGCCTCTATGGTCGCGCCGCTTCGGACGACAAGGCCGGCGTGATGATCATCCTGGCGGCCACGGACGCGCTCAAGGGCCTCGGCGCCACGCCCACCGTCAACCTCAAGTTCTACTTCGACGGCGAGGAGGAACAGGGCTCGCCGCACCTGCGCGAGTCGCTCGAGCGCCACCGCGAACTGCTGGCGTCCGAAGCCTGGATCATCTGCGACGGCCCGGTGCATCCCAGCGGCCGGCGCCAGGTGGTGTACGGCGTGCGCGGCGACTTCAATGCCGAACTCACGGTGTACGGCCCCAAGCGCCCGCTGCACAGCGGCCACTACGGCAACTGGGCGCCGAACCCGGCGCTGCGCCTGGCCAGGCTGCTGTCCTCGATGAAGGACGACGCCGGCCGCGTCGCCATCGCCGGCTGGTACGACGACGTGGCGCCGCTGGGCGCCGCCGAGCGCGCCGCCATCGCCGCCGCGCCGCAGCCCGACGCGCAACTGCGCGCGGAGCTGGGCCTGGCCGGGGTCGACACCGTGGCGCCGAGCCTGCTCGAGGCCATCAACCTGCCCTCGCTCAACATCAACGGCCTGCGCAGCGCCGAGGTCGGCGCCAAGGCCGCCAACGTGATCCCGGTCAGCGCCACCGCCACGCTGGACCTGCGCCTGGTCAAGGGCAACAGCGTCGAGCGCCAGTTCGAGCGCCTCGCGGCGCACGTGCGCGCGCAGGGCTACCTGGTGCTGGACCGCGCGCCGACCGACGCCGAGCGCCTGCGGCACGCGCTGATCGCCACGCTGGTGCGCGAATCCGGCGGCTACGGTGCCTCGCGCACCCCCATGGACCTGCCGATCTCGCGCGAAGTGGCGGCCGCCGTGCAGGCGGTGAGTCCCGAGCCCATCGTGCTGATGCCGAGCCTCGGCGGCAGCCTGCCGCTGGTGGTGATCAACGACACGCTCGGCGTGCCCACCATCACCGTGCCCACCGCCAACCACGACAACAACCAGCACGCCGAGAACGAGAACCTGCGCCTGCAGAACCTGTGGGACGGGATCGAGACCTACGCCAGCCTGATGCGCCTGGGCGCTGCGGGGGAGTGAAGCGCCGCACAGGTTCCATACCCGGCGGCAGCGGGCCCCGGCAGCCGCGGCCGTTTCGCGCGTGGGGGTGCAAACGTATGCAGGGCGGGATCGCCGGCGCCGGCGCTAACCTAGCCGGGCGCGACGGAGTGCAGTTGCGATGGCCAAGCCCAATCCCCCACTGGCCCTGATCGGCGACATCGGCGGCACCAACGCCCGCTTCGCGCTGGTGGACCCGGCGCAGGCGCGCCCCGAGCCGCAGCACGCGCGTTCGCTGCCCACCGCCGACTACGCCAGCCTGCAGCACGCCGCCGAGCACTACCTGCACACGCTGGGCGCGCGGCCGCGCCGCGCCGCGATCGCGGTCGCCTCGCCGGTGGCCCACGACGAGATCCGCCTGACCAATCGTGCGTGGTCGTTCAGCCGGCGCGAACTGCAGCAGCGCCTGCAGCTCGACGAGCTCAGGGTGCTCAACGACTTCGGCGCGGTCGCGCGCGCGGTGCCGCTGCTCTGCGGCGCCGATCACGTGACCCTGCATGGCGATCCCGGCGCGCCGCTGCAGGGCCCGGTCAGCGTGCTCGGGCCCGGCACCGGCCTCGGCGTCGCGCTGCTGGTCGGTTCCGATGCGCTGGGTTGGCGGGTGGTGGAAACCGAGGGCGGCCACGTGAGCTTCGCGCCGCAGGGCGACGAGGAGCGCGACATCGAACGCTGGCTCGCTGCGCATTTCGGGCGCGCCTCGAACGAACGCCTGCTGTGCGGCGCCGGCCTCGCGCACATCGAGGCGGTGCTGCGCGGCGACGGCAGCGCCAGTCCCGGCCGCATGCCGGTGCTGCGCGATCCGGCCGAGATCGTGGCCGCGGCGCTGGAAGGCAACGACCTGCCGGCGCGGCGCACGCTGGCGCGCTTCTGCGCCGTGCTGGGCAGCGTGGCCGGCGACGCCGCGCTGATCCACGGCGCGCGCACGGTGATGATCGCCGGCGGCATCGCGCCGCGCTTCGTGCCCTTCCTGCGCGCCAGTGCCTTCCGCGAGCGCTTCCTCGCCAAGGGCCGCTTCGCCGCCTACCTCGAATCGGTGGCGATCCACGTGGTCACGCACCCGCATCCGGGACTGCTGGGCGCCGCCGCGGCGCTGCGCGAGCCCGCCGCCGGCTGACT
>CAZTNB010000152.1:0-7135 GCA_964614825.1 uncultured Gammaproteobacteria bacterium | reverse complement strand
ATGCAGTGCGCGTAGTCGTACATCGGGTAGATGCACCAGGCGTCGCCGGTCATCTGGTGGTCGACCTTGCGGATGCGGTAGATCGCCGGGTCGCGCAGGTTGATGTTGCCGCTGGCCATGTCGATCTTCGCGCGCAGGGTGCGCGCGCCGTCGGCGAACTCGCCGGCGCGCATGCGCCGCAACAGGTCGAGGTTCTCGGCCACCGGGCGCCCGCGCCACGGCGAGTCGCGACCCGGCTCGGTCAGGGTGCCGCGGTACTCGCGCACCTGCTCGGCGCTGAGGTCGCAGACGAAGGCCGCGCCCAGGCGCACCAGCTTCTCGGCGCACAGGTAGAAGGTCTCGAAGTAGTCCGAGGCGTGCAGCAGCACGTCCCACTCGAAGCCGAGCCAGCGCACGTCCTCCTGGATCGAGCGCACGTACTCGATGTCCTCCTTGACCGGGTTGGTGTCGTCGAAGCGCAGGTGGCAGACGCCGCCGAACTCCGCCGCCATGCCGAAGTTGAGGCAGATGCTCTTGGCGTGGCCGACGTGCAGGTAGCCGTTGGGCTCGGGCGGGAAGCGCGTGGCGACGCGGCCGCCGTGGCGGCCGGCGGCGCGGTCCTCGACCACGATCTGGCGGATGAAATGGCCGGGGGCTTCGCGCGGCGTGTCGGGGCTGGAACTCATGATCCGGTCGCTGGCGCCCGGGAGGGGCGCGGCAAACCGGGGATTCTAGCCCAAGCGCCGGCTCAGACCGCGCGCTTCAACCGCAGGCGGATCGGTCCGCGGGCCTCGGCGATGCCCACGGTCTGGCCGATCTGCACGATCTCGATCCGACCGCGCTCGGCCAGTTCGGCCGCCACCGCGCGCACCGGCCGCATCAGGTCGCGCCACGGCGCGTTGAGCACCACGCCGAGCTCGCGCGCCGCCTCGCTGGGACAGATGGTGGCCGCGCCATGGCGCTGCGCCATCAGGTCCAGCAGGGTGGTGCGGATGCGCTCCGCGAGGGGATCGTCGAGTCGGGTGCTCACGGCGGATTCGGGGCTGCGAACGCGTAGTTTGCACAAATTGGCGTGAGAAAGGGGTTAACGCCGGGCTTTACCTGCCGCGCCGCAGGCATTAGCGTCGCAAACATGCGTGTCGTCTACCAGGCCGAACACCTCCTCGACGCCCACCTGGTGCGTGGTGCCCTGGAGGCGCAGGGCGTCCGCGCCTGGGTCAATGGCGAGTACCTGACCGGCGCGATCGGCGAATTGCCGGTCAGCGGCCTGCTGTCGGTGATGGTCTCGGACCTGGACTGGGATGCCGCGCAGCACGTGCTTGAAGCCCTGCGCGAGGCGCGTGCCGCGGCCGCCAGCGACGAGTTCCCGGACCTGCCCGAGCCCGCGACGCCGCTGCCCTGGCCGGCCTGAGGCCGGCCGCGCGCACCCGGCTTTCCCGCGCGAGGACGCCTCCGGTGGCCTACATGCTCCCAATGAGCACTCGCGGCGCCAGGCTGGCCTGCGCGGCCGCGTCGGCGCTGCTGCTGGGCGCCTTCGCGCCCGGCCGCGCGCTGGCGCAGGCGACGGGCGACGTGCCCTATGCGGTGCTCTACGAAACCCTCGCGCCGGCCGTGGCCATCCGCCGCTATCCGCGCCTGCTGTCGGTGCAGCGCGTGGAGAGCAAGCTGGACGGGGTGGCGCCGGGCTCGATCCGGATCCGCATCGGGGCCGGCGCGGACGCGATCGATGTCCCGGTCGGCGCCGATGGGACGATCGATTTCCCGCTGCAAGCCGCGCTGCTGGCGGCCAACCCGCCGGTGCGCACCAACCAGCCGCGCGGCTCCCTGACCCTGAGCGTGACGCTGGCCTTGCGCGTTCCTGCCGGCCCGCGCCTGGCCGCCGACGCGATCCGCGCCGCGCTGGCGGAGGTCGATGCGCTGATGGCGGAGACCGCCGGCGGCGCGCCGCGCGCGCGCGGCGTGGAGTTCCGCTTTCCCGCCGGCGCGGGCGCCAGCCTCAACCTGTCCGGGGCCGGCGAGCGCGTGCTGGTGGCCGACGCGCAGGATCGCATCGTGCTGATGCGCGATACCGACCTGCAGCCGCCGGCCGCGCTGCTGGAGTTCAGCACCGCGCCGGTGCTGGTATTGCCCTGGATGGGGCGCTGACCCGTGGAGCCGCCGATGACGGACAAACCGCTGCTGGTGCTGGGCAACAGGCGCTATTCGTCCTGGTCGCTGCGTCCCTGGCTGTTCCTGCGCCACTTCGGCATCGACTTCGACGAGCGCATGGTGCCGCTCGACACGCCGGCCTTCGGCGCCGCCATCGGCGCGCTGTCGCCGACGCGTCGGGTGCCGGTGCTGCACGATGGCCCGCTGGTGGTGTGGGACTCGCTCGCCATCTGCGAGTACGCCAACGAGCGCTGGCTCGGCGGGCGCGGCTGGCCGGCCGAGCTCGCGCAGCGCGCGGTGGCGCGCGCGGCCTGCGCCGAGATGCACTCGGGCTTCGCCGCGCTGCGCGGCGAATGCCCGATGAACGTGTGCCGGCGCCTGCAGCACGCGTTGCCGCTGTCGGAAGCCGCCGCCGCCGACGCCGCGCGGGTGCGCGCGCTGTGGCGCGAATTGCGCGCGCGCCACGGCGCCGGCGGCGAATTCCTGTTCGGGGCACCGGGGCTGGTCGACGCGTACTACGCCCCGGTGGTGATGCGCTTCTGGACCTACCGCCTCGAGGCCGGCCCGGTGGAGCAGGCCTACATCGAGGCCGTGCGCGGCCTGCCGGCGATGCGCGAATGGATCGAGGCCGCGGCGGCCGAGTCCGAACTGATCGACAAGTACGAACGCATCGGCACCGGTTGAACCGCCGCCGCCGCGCCGCGCTTCACCGCGCGGCGATGCCGGTCGCGGCACGCTGGGCCGCTGCCCGCCGTTGCATCCTCCACCGGAGCACCCATGTTCGGACTCATGAAATCCCGCATGCCCGATCCCGCCGCCGCCCTGCCGGGCCGTCCCGAGCCGCTGCCGCTGACCAACCGCCATTTCGTCCACGGCCGCCCGCTGCGCGGTGAGTTTCCCGGCTGCGGGCAGGTCGGTTTCGGCATGGGCTGCTTCTGGGGCGCGGAGAAGGCCTACTGGGGCCTGCCCGGCGTGGTCACCACCGCGGTCGGCTATGCCGGCGGTTACACGCCGAACCCGAACTACCGCGAGGTCTGCAGCGGCCAGACCGGCCACAACGAGGTGGTCTGGGTCGTGTACGACCCCGCGGCCACGGACTTCGAGTCGCTGCTGCGCCGGTTCTGGGAAAGCCACGACCCCACCCAGGGCATGCGCCAGGGCAACGACGTCGGCACCCAGTACCGCTCGGGCATCTACTGCACCACGCCGGCGCAGCAGGCCGCGGCGCTGGCCAGCCGCGACGCGTACCAGGAACGGCTGCGCGCGGCCCGCCACGGTGCCATCACCACCGAGATCGTGCATCCGGCGCCGGCCTTCTACTACGCCGAGGACTACCACCAGCAGTACCTGGCGAAGAATCCGGACGGCTACTGCGGCCTGGGCGGCACCGGCGTGAGCTGCCCGATCGGACTCGCGGGCGCGTCGTCCTGAGCTTCAGCGCACCTCGAGCCGTTCGACCCACACCAGCTCGCAGGCGCCACCGCCGCTGTCCTCGCGACTGAGCGAGCTGCGCCAGCGGTAGCCGTCGTCGCGGCTGGCCTCGACCAGCAGGCCGCTGAGCCGGACCACGCTGCCGGCGCGCACCCGCGCCAGCGCGGCGGCGACGGCCTGGTTGCCCGGGATCATGTGCGTGTTGGCCGAACTGCGCGTGATCTCGTCGACGGGCAGCGGCGGCACGTCGGCGCGCCACGTGTACCAGCGCGCGCCCTGGTCGATCCGCATGCGCTCGAGCACGGCGCTGTCGGACATGCGTTGCCAACCCAGCGCGAGGTCGGTGGGCGCCAGCGAGGCGCCGGCGTCGAAGCCGTAGTCCTTGCGCGACAGCACGCGCGCCTGCAACTCGTAGCGCGCCAGCGGCTGGATCAGGTAGTCCTGGTGCCGGAACGGCTGCGCGCCGGACAGCGCGACCTGGCGCGGCGCGTCCGGCACCAGCACGCCCGGCACGTGCGCCACCGGCCGCGAGTTGAACCACCAGTGGCCGAGGCCCAGCAGCCCCAGCGCCAGCAGCAGCCAGGCGCGCCGCACGGGTCGCTCAGGCGAGGTCGGCGAGCAGCGCCGCGCGCAGGTCGCCGGTGACTTCGGCCACGTGCGGATAGCGGGCGTCGTCGATGCCGATGCGCAACGCGGCGCCGGCGCGCAGCGCGGCCACGCGCGCCGCGCCGAGCTCGAAGCGCAGGAAGTGCACCGACGAGGTCTTGTCGGCATTGCTGCGGCCGAGGTCCTCGTCGGCCAGCGCGGCCACGCGCGGGTGGCCCGCCACCTCGGCATGGAACCGGTGCTCGATGTCGCGCAGGCGCGCCAGTTCGCGCGCGCGCACCGTGGCGTCGGCGTATTCGATCAGGCAGGTGGCCTTGAGGTTGGCGCCGTCGGGGATCAGCGGGTTGTAGGCGCGCAGCTCCTCCTCGATGCCCTCGGCCTCGAAGATGCGCTCGATGCGCAGCATCTCCTGCACCTGGTACTGGACCGTCAGCCGGTCCTCGAACAGCAGGGTCATGTGCGGGCCCAGGTGCAGCGTGCGGCTGAGCTTGTGCGCGATGGCGCGCGCGCGGAACGCGGCGCGCTCGGCCGCGTAGCGCTCCAGCGGCAGCAGGTCGTTGCGGGTGAGCTTTTCCATGGGAAGCCGGGGAGCGGTGGTCGCGGCGGGGTGGCCGGGACCGCGATTATCGCAGCGCCCCGCGGTCGCGGCGGCAGCCGCTCCCGAGGGGCCGGGGATCGCGGCGCGCGCGCGCCCGCGCGGATCGACGCTCAGATCGCATAGGCCCGGCGCAGCAGCGAAATGGGGTGCTCCGGCGTCGGCTTGCCGGACATGCCGGCGGCGATGTGGGCCGCCGCCATCGGGCAGTCGCTGGTCACGTGCGCGGCGCCGGCCTTCTCGGCCCGCTCGACCACCGGCCGGGCGATCCTGCGCGACAGCTCGTAGGTGGCCTTCTTCACGCCGTAGCTGCCGTCGTGGCCCGAGCAGCGTTCGATGTACTCGAACTCGGTGCCCGGCACCAGCTTGAGCACGTCGCGGGTCTTGGGGCCGATGTTCTGCACGCGCTGGTGGCAGGGCACGTGGTACGCGACCCGGCCCAGCGTGGCCTTGAACGCGGTGTCGAGCAGGCCCGCCTGGTGCCGATGCATGAGGTAGTCGAAGGGGTCGAAGAAGCGCGCCTTCACCGCCTGCACCTGGGGGTCGTCGGGGTACATCAGCGGGATCTCCTGCTTGAACATCAGCACGCAGGACGGGATCGGCGCCATCAGGTCCCAGCCATCGGCCACCGCGCGCGCCAGCACCGGCAGGTTGGCCTGCTTGTAGCGGTCGACGCCGTCGAGGTCGCCCAGTTCCAGCTTGGGCATGCCGCAGCAGTGTTCGCGCTCGACCAGCTTCACCTCGATGCGGTTGTGGCGCAGCACCACGGCCAGGTCCTCCACCACCTGCGGCATGTTGTAGTCGCCGTAGCAGGTGGCGAAGATCGCGACCCGGCCGCGGGTGGGGCCGGCCGCCTGCGCGGCGGCGGCGGGCGCGGGCAGCGCGCGGACGCGCTTGCGCCCGCCACGGCTGTGGTACCGCGGCAGCGTCGCCTCGCGATGCACGCCCAGGGTCCGCTCGAGCAGCGCGCGCGCGGGCGCGGCGCGGTTGGCGGCGTTCACCACCTGCGCCACCACCGGGATCGATGCGATGCGGCCCACGGTGCGCGTGGCCGCCAGCAGCTTCGCCGCGGGGCCGACCTCGCCGCGGCGGAACTTCTGCGCCTTGGCGCGCAGCATCACGTGCGGGAAGTCGAGGTTCCAGGCGTGCGGCGGCACGTACGGGCACTTGGTCTGGTAGCACAGGTCGCACAGGTAGCACTGGTCGACCACCTTGGCGTAGTCGGCCTTGGCCACGCCGTCGACTTCCATCGTGCTCGATTCGTCGACCAGGTCGAACAGGGTGGGGAAGGCGTGGCACAGGCTGACGCAGCGGCGGCAGCCGTGGCAGATGTCGAAGATGCGCTCGAGTTCGCGCTCGAGCGCGGCGGCATCCCAGAAGCCGGGCGAGCGCCAGTCCAGCGGATGGCGGGTCGGCGCGTCGAGGCTGCCCTCGCGCTTGCCTTCGCGTGGTGGCGTCGTGTGGTTCATGGCGGAGCTGGCTCCAAGGGCGGGCACGCACCGGCTGCCGCGGGCAGGGACGCCCGCGGCACCGGCCCCGGACGAAAGCCGTGCGGCGCGCCCGATCGGTGCGCCGCCACGGCCCGCTGCCCGGCCGCCGATGGGCGGCGCGGGCGGCGCCTCAGCCGACTTCGCCCAGCGCCTTGGTGAAGCGGTTGGCGTGCGAGCGCTCGGCCTTGGCCAGGGTCTCGAACCAGTCGGCGATCTCGTCGAAGCCTTCGTCGCGCGCCTGCTTGGCCATGCCCGGGTACATGTCGGTGTACTCGTGGGTCTCGCCGGCGACGGCGGACTTCAGGTTGTCGGCAGTGGCGCCGAAGGGCAGGCCGGTGGCCGGGTCGCCGCACTTCTCGAGGTACTCGAGGTGGCCGTGGGCGTGGCCGGTCTCGCCTTCCGCGGTCGAGCGGAACAGGGCGGCGACATCGGCATAGCCCTCGACGTCGGCCTTGTTTGCGAAATACAGGTAGCGGCGGTTGGCCTGGGATTCGCCGGCGAAGGCATCCTTCAGGTGCTTCTCGGTCTTGCTTCCTTTGAGTTGCATGGTCTGACTCCTCACGTGGGTTGAATGCGACAAGGCTCGGCGGCCTTGACGGTGTCAAAGATATTCCCCTTTCAAGCGAAAGGGAAATTGGTTTTATCAACCCTGTCGATAGTAGATAACTATCGTGCCGCCACGGCCCGCGTGCCGGGCAGCTTGCAGGCGAGCAGCGCGCGGCGGATTACTTCAACGGCCTGGTGGCGCGGATAGCTGGCGCGCCAGACCAGGCCGACCCGGCGCGTCGGGTTGGGCGCGCTGAACGGACGCACGCGCAGTAACGGGTCCTTGGGGGAAATGTCGTCTACGGCAGAGGCGGGCATCACCGTCACGCCGACGCCGCTG
>CAZTNB010000151.1:0-7186 GCA_964614825.1 uncultured Gammaproteobacteria bacterium | reverse complement strand
CGCCCCGCGGCCCGCGACGCCGCGGATGCCCTGCTTGAAGTGCTCGAACTCCTCGTCGCCGATGCGCCGCGCCGGCACCCCGCCCCAGGTCTCGCCCGCGCCCACGCGCGAGCCGGGCAGCAGCACGGAGTGCGGCAGCACGGTGGCGTCCTCGCCGACGTGCACGTCGCCCATGATCGTCGCCTCCTGGCCGATGGTGGCGCGGGCCCCGACCACGGTCGGCGCGAGGACCAGGTGCCCGCCGCCGCCGAAGTGCGCGAACAGGTGCACGCTGCCGCCGATCACCACGTCGTCGCCCAGGGTGATCAGGCGCGGGTCGGAGATGAACTCGGTGTTGATGAACACGCGCTCGCCCAGGCGCATGCCCATCGCGCGCAGGAACCAGCGCCCGAACGGGGTCAGCGTGACGTAGGGCAGGAAGGTGTAGCGCGCGATGTAGAACAGGCCGTTGTGCAGGAACCACGGCACCGAGGCGATGGAGAAGTAGCCGCCCTCGAAGGGCTTGACCCGCGTCGGCAGGAGGAAATTGAGCAGCGGCACCACGACCAGCAGGCTGAACCCGGCGATGAAGAAGGCGAGGCCGACGCCGAAACCCGCCAGCGGCCAGCGCTGCCATGCCACGAGGCCGGCGCACCAGGTCCACCAGGCGTCGTAGAAGGCCAGCGCGGGCGCCACCGCGAGGCCGAAGGCCAGCACCACGAGCGCGTACATGACCAGCACGGCGGAGAGGTACGAGAAGGTGCCGAAGTGGCGGATGAAGCGGTCCAGCCCGCCCACCGGCGGCGGGTTGTAGGCGGCGCCGTAGTGCGCGGCGCCCTCGGGCTCGGGGATCGGGGACTCGGGGTGGCCTTGGGCCATGGCCGATCGTAGCCTGAAACGCCGCGCGCCCGCGCCGCCGCGTCAACCGGCGTCCGGCTCGCGCGCCGGCGGCGCCAGCCACGAGGCCGCCACCGCGATCGCGACGATGGCGCCGATCACCCCCAGCGAGGCGGCGACGGGGATGTGCACGATGCGGTCCAGCAGCATCTTCATGCCGATGAAGATCATCACGAAGGCGAGCCCGGTGCCGAGCAGGTGGAAGCGGTCGGCGAGTCCGGCCAGCAGGAAGTAGATCGCGCGCAGGCCCATGATCGCGAACAGGTTGCTGGTCACCACCACGAAGGGATCGTGGGTCACGACCAGGATCGCCGGGATCGAGTCGACGGCGAAGATCACGTCGGTCACGCCGATCATCACCACCGCCAGCAGCAGCGGCGTGGCCGCGCGCATGCCGTTGTGGATGGTGAACATGCGCTCGCCGTCGAAATGGGTGACGAAGGGGATGCGCCAGTGCAGCAGGCCCAGGATCGGGTTGCGGCTGAAATCGTGCTCGCGCGTGCCGCGCATGAGCGAGCGCGCGCCGACCAGGACCAGGAAGGCGCCGAACACGTAGAGCAGGCCGTGGAAGCGCTGGATCAGCAGGGCGCCGGCCAGGATCATCACGGTGCGCAGCACGATGGCGCCGATGATGCCGATCACCAGCGCGCGCTTGCGCAGTGGCTCGGGCACGCCGAACAGCGCGAACACGCTCATGAACACGAAGATGTTGTCGACCGCCAGCGCCTTCTCGATCAGGTAGGCGGTGAGGAACTCCAGCGCCACCCGGTCGGCGACCGCGGGATCGCCGGTGCCGCGCAGCCACCCCCACAGCAGGCTGCAGAACACCAGCGCCAGCACCACCCAGCCGATGGTCCAGCGCAGCGCCTCGCCCGCGCGCACGACGTGGCCGCCCTCGCGGCGCAGGTCGCGCAGGTCGAGCGCCAGCGCGCCGAGCATGAACACGGCGAAGCCCGCCCACATCCACCAGCTGGCGACCATGCGAGGATTCCGGTGCGCGCCGGCCCAAGCATAGACGCGGCGGTGCGGCACCGGGCTGATCCGGATCAAGGCCCGCGCAGGTCGCGTCCTGCATGCTGCGGCAGCGGGGTGGCGCCACTTCCCGCCAGCCGCCGTTTGCGGACATGATGAGACCCAGAGCCACTGCTCCCGGACCGACCATGCGCCTGCGCGTCCTGTTGCCCCTGGCCCTTGCCCTCGCCGCCCCGGCGGCGCTGGCGCAACCGCAGCCGGCCAGCCCCGGTTACCTGATCCGCGCCCTCGATGGCGACCACGTGCTGGGCGAGCACTTCGCCGTCGTCCCGCCGGTCTCGACCGGCACCTGGGTCGGCTTCTTCTACCTGGCCGACGAGCAGCGGCTGTGGGTCGCGGGCTGCTCCAGCACCAGCTGCGCGCCGACGCGCGCGATCAATGCCAGTGGCGATCGCGGCGCCTACGTCAGCGCCGCGGTGCGGCCGGCGCCCTCGAACCTGCCGATCGTCGCCTACTACGACGTCGCCAACGGCGACCTGCGCCTCACCGCCTGCACCGACCTCAACTGCTCGCTCTCGAGCGTCGAACGCACGCTCGACAGCGCCGGCGACGTCGGCGCCGGCACCGCCATCGCGGTCGACCCGGCCACCGGCCTCGCGGTGATCGCCTACCACGACGCCACCAATGCCGACCTCAAGCTCTACCGCTGCGCGGTGGCCGACTGCGCCAGCGGCGACGCCGTGATTCTCGACGGCAACATGAGCCAGCGCGGCACCCGTCCGTCCATCGCCTTCGGCGCGGGCGGCGCGCTGTTCGTCGCCTACGAGGACGGCGGCAGCGGCGAGGTGCGGCTGGGCCGCGCCGTCGCGCCGTACGCAACGCTGTCGAGCGTGCCGGTCGGGCCGGGCAGCGAGCCGGCGCTGACGGTGGACGGCAGCGGCTTCGCCGACCTCGTCTACCGCGGTCCGGCCGACACCCTGCAACGCGTGCGCTGCACCGACGCCACCTGCAGCATGGCAACGCAGCAGACCCTGGCCGGCGCGGCGCAGGGCCATGCCCCGTCGGCGGCGCGCACCGCGGCCGGCAACCTCTACGTGGTGCACCAGGACCAGGCCACGGGCGCCGTGGTCGCGCGGCTGTGCAACGATGCGGCCTGCAGCAATCCGCAGGTCGTGCCGTTCGAGACCGGCGCCGGCCTCGGCGGCCGTTCGGTGGCGCTGCGCTTCGCCGACGGCCGCCCCCTGGCGTTCTACCGCGATGCCGACCGCGCCGACGTGCGCGTTGCGCAGTGCACCACGCTGGCCTGCGGCACCATCCTGCGCCGGACCGCGATCAACGGCCTGCCCGCGTTGCGGGCGCGGGTCGTGGTGCGCCCGGACGGACGGCCGCTGCCGATCTGGATGCGGCCCGGCGGCGGGCTCGAGCCGCGCCTGGGCGTCTGCGCCGACATCACCTGCGGCAGCCTGCAGCGACGCGCGATCGGCGGCGGCAACGGCGACAACAGCGGCCGCCCGGCGGTCGTGGTGCGGCCCGACGGCCGGCCCTTCGCGTTCTACTCGTCGTTCGGCGGCAACCAGGCCTGGGACTGCGCCGACAGCGAGTGCACGAGCGGCACCGCGCGCGCCGTCGCCGGCTTCGGCAACGCCACCGGCCGCGCCACCGAGCTGGTGCTGCGCGCCGACGGGCGCCCGGTCATGGCCTACTTCCGTGCCAGCGACAACGACGTGCTGGCCTTCCTGTGCGACGACGTCGACTGCACCAGCGGCACCGAGCGCCTGCTGGCGGACGAGCCCAGCGGCGCGGGCGAGAGCATCAACTACCTTTCGCTGCTGATGGGCCCCGGCGACCGGCCGGTGGCGATGTACGCGCGCAGCGGCGGCGGCAGCGACCTGCTGCGCTACGCGCGCTGCGACGACCCGGCGTGCCTGAGCACCAGCGTGCGCACGGTCGGCACCGATCCGACCTTCTTCGGCACGCCGATGGCGTTGAGGGCCGACCAGCGCGTGGCCTTCCTCGAGTTCCTGTCCGGCACGCGCAACCTCGGCATCTGCGCCGACGGCGACTGCAGCACGGTGGCGCGCTTCCCGCTGGCCGGCGTTTCCGACGTCAACCTCGGCCTCGCGCTGCTGCCGGGCGACCGCCCGGTGTTCGACGGCGGCACCATCGCCAACGGCGGCTACTACCGCTGCACCGACGCCACCTGCACCAGCTTCCCGCGCACGCCGGTGATCGTCGACGTGGGCGGCCCCAACCGCGGCTTCACCGGTCCGGTGGCGCTCAACGCCGAGGGCCAGCCGGTGATCGCCTTCGACGAGCAGGACCTGCTCGACGCCTGGCTGGCGGCGCCGATCCCGGACCGGATCTTCAGCAACGGCTTCGAATAGCCATCGCCGGCGCCTGCTTGACGCCACGCGCCCGCGCTGACTAGCGTCGGGCCCAGCCCCGCACTCCCGACGAGCCCCCGCGCATGACGCCAGCGACGCTGACCGAACTGATCGACGGCTACGACCCGGCCCTGCCGCTGGCCGAGGCCAGCACCAGTCCCTCGTCGTGGTACATCGACCCGCGCATCCTCGAGCTCGAGGAGCGCACCGTGTTCGCGCGCAGCTGGCAGCTGGTGGCGCGGCTCGACCAGTTGCGCGAGCCCGGCTGCTACGTCACCACCGAGGTGGCCGGCGAGCCGATCGTGGTGGTGCGCGGCGAGGACGGCGTGGTGCGCGGATTCTTCAACGTGTGCCGGCACCATGCCGCCGCGGTGATGACCGAGCCGCAGGGCTGCGCGAAGAACCTGCGCTGCCCGTACCACGGCTGGACCTACGCCCTCGACGGCCGGCTCAAGGGCACGCCCAGCTTCAACGACGCGCGCAACTTCGACCTCGCGCGCAACAGCCTGGTGCCGGTGGCCACGGCGAGCTGGGAGAACTGGGTGTTCGTGCGCCTAGATGCGCAGGGGCCCACCCTGGAGGAGTTCCTGGGCGCGGACCTGCTGGCGCAGGTCGCGCCGCTGCAGCTGACCAGGCTGCACTGGTTCGAGCGGCGCCACTATCTGTTCGACTGCAACTGGAAGGTGTTCGTCGACAACTACCTCGACGGCGGCTACCACGTGCCGCACCTGCACAAGGGCCTCGACAGCGTGCTCGACTACAAGAACTACACGATCGAGAACGGCCTGCGCCACTGCCTGCAGTCGAGCCCCATCGTGAGCGAGGGCGCCGAGGCCGCGACCGGCGCGGTGCGCAAGGGCGAGCGCGCGCTGTACTACTGGATGTACCCGAACTTCATGATCAACTGGTACGAGGGCGTGATGGACACCAACCTCGTGTTCCCGCGCGGGGTCGACCGCACGGAGGTGATCTTCGACTTCTGGTTCGCCGACGTGTCCGATGCCGCGCAGGCGCGCAACCGCGCCAGCATCGACGTCGGCCAGCGCATCCAGGACGAGGACACCGAGATCTGCAAGTCGGTGCAACGCGGCCTGCGCTCGCGCGCCTACCATGCCGGCCGCCTGGTGCCGCGGCGCGAGGCCGGCGAGCACCTGTTCCACCGCCTGCTGCATGCCGACCTGAAGGGCGGGCTGCCGCGGTAGGAGGCCGCTGCCGCGCGCTCAGTCCTCGCGCGACCTCAGCATGGCCCGCGCCGCGTTGTGGCCGGCGATGCCGCTGATGCCGCCGCCGCCGTGGCTGCCGCTGCCGCCGAGCCAGAGGCCGTCGATGGGCGTGGCGTGGGCCGACCAGCCGGCCAGCGGGCGCATGATGAAGAGCTGGTCGAGGATCAGCTGGCCGTGGTTGAGGTCGCCCTCGGTCAGGCCCCAGGTCGATTCGAGGTCGGCCGGGGTGATCGAGCGCACCTGGCGCACCGAGGCGGCGAAGCGCGGCGCGAACGCGGCCAGCGTGTCGCGCGCGCCGCGCTCCAATGCCGCGCGCATCGCTTCCCAGTCGCCGACGCGCAGGCGGTACGGCGCGAACTGGAAGTGGGCCGAGACCACCGGCCCGCGCGTGGTCACCTCGAGATAGGGCTGCGCCGACATCTCGCCGTACTTGGCGGCATCGTACGCGCGCTCCAGGTACCGCAGCGACGGCGCCACCGCGAGCGTGCCCTCGGGCAGGCCGTGCTGGCCGTCGGTGAGCCAGTGCAGCTTGGCCACCGAACCGCGCAGCTTGATCGACTGCGCCTGCCAGACGAAGTCCGGCGGCAGCTCGGGCGCGCCGACGAGTTCCAGCAGCGTGTGGCGCGGATCGGCCACCGAGAGCACCGCGCGCGCCTCGATCGTGGCGCCATCCGCCAGCTCCACGCCGCGCGCGCGCTGCCGGTCCACCAGCACGCGCGCCACCGCCGCGCCGGTGCGCAGTTCGCCGCCGGCCGCGCGCAGGGCGGCCACGAGGTCGGCCGCCAGCTGGCCGATGCCGCCCGCGCGCTGGCGCTGCGCCAGCCCGCCGCGCAGCAGCCACTGGTGCAGGAGCGTGTAGCCGGTGCCGGCCGACATCGGCCCCAGGGTCACGCCATGGATCGCGACCGCCGCGATCGCCGCCCGCACCGGTTCCGACTCGAACCACTCCTCGGTGAGCTCGACCGCCGACATCGATACCGCGCGCAGGACGCGGAACATGTCGCGGCGCCCGAGGCGACGCAGCTTCCACGCCAGCTGCGCCAGCGGCCAGCCCTGGGCAAGGCTGTCGAGTTTCGGCAGCCGCGGCATCGGCGTGCGGTAGGCGGCGTCGAGGAAGCCCGCGGCCTTGTCCATGAAGGCGACGAACTCCGGCCAGCGCGCGGCATCGCGCGCCGAGTGGCGCCGGATCGAATCCAGGGTCGCGGCGTCGCCCGCCTCCGCGCGCAGCAGCAGGCGCTCCTCCCCGGGCAGCAGGGCGAGATACGGGGCGGCCGCGCCGCCGTCCGGCGCGAGGCCCAGCTCGCGCGCGATGTCCGGCCGCAGGCGGCCACCCGCATGCAGCGCGTCGGCATCGAAGCCCTCGCCCCAGGCTTCGCTCGCGATCTGCCCGCCGGCCACGTCGCGGCGCTCCAGCACCAGCACCTTGCGCCCGGCCCGGGCCAGGCACGCCGCCGCGACCAGGCCATTGTGGCCGGCGCCGATCACGATGACGTCGTAGGCGGGCGTCGCCATCACTTCCAGTCCTTCAGCACTTCCTGCGCCGCCAGCTTGCCGGCCGCGCCCATCACGCCGCCGCCCGGATGCGCGCCGGAGGCGCCGAAGTAGTAGCCGGGCAAGGGCGTGCGGAAGTCGGCCCACTGCGGCGCCGGGCGCAGGAAGAACAGCTGGTGCAGCAGCAGCTCGCCGTGGAAGATGTTGCCGCCGGTGATGCCGGCGATGCGCTCGATGTCC
>CAZTNB010000150.1:0-7268 GCA_964614825.1 uncultured Gammaproteobacteria bacterium | reverse complement strand
GTTCGACGGGGGACCGTGGGCGCTGGTGCTCGGCCTGCGCTGGGACCGCACGCAGGTCGACGCGCGGCCCGACGCGACCTGGGTCGCCGACAACCCCGGCGCCAGCGCGGTCGATCTCGACGACCACCAACTCACGCCGCGCATCGGCCTGCGCCGTGAGTTCGGCGCGGCCGGCAGCGCGTGGCTCACCTACACCGAGGGCTTTCGCGCGCCGCCCTTCACCGACGTCAACCTGGGCCTCAACATCCCGGCCTTCAACTACGTTGCATTGCCCAATCCCGACCTGCAGGCCGAGCGCAGCCGCGGCCTCGAGGCGGGGCTGCGCTGGGCCGGCGTCGCGGACTCGCTGTCGTTCGCGGTGTGGGCCAACCGCTTCAAGGACCTGATCGATTCGCGCGTGAACCTCGGCGTCGACCCCGTGAGCGGGGCTACGGTATTCCAGTCGCAGAATCGCGATCGCGCCCGCATCGAGGGCATCGACTTCCAGTGGGCGCGCGACTTCGACCCGGATGCAGCCGGCGGCTTCGGCGGCACCCTCGCTTTCGCGCTGGCGCGCGGCGAGGATACGCGGCGCGACGAGCCGCTCAACAGCGTGCTGCCGGCGCAGGCGGTGGCCTCGCTGTACTGGGAGTCGCCGCGGTTGCGGCACCGGCTCGAGCTGTACCTGAGCGCCGCCGACGGCAAGCGCGACGTCGACGAATCGCGCGGCCCGCTGTTCCGCACCCCGGGCTACGGCGTGTTCGACGCCTACTGGCGCTGGGCGCCCAGCGACCGCGTCACGCTCGACGTCGGCGCACGCAACCTCACCGACCGGCGCTACTGGCTGTGGGCCGGGGTGCGCGGACTCGCGCCCACCGCGCCGGAAGTCGACCTCTATACCCAGCCCGGGCGCAGCCTGGCGGTCTCGCTGGCGGTCGGCTGGTAGGCGCGGACACGCGTTTGCTTGACCTGGGTCAGGGGCGCGGCGCGATGCCGGCCTAGCATGGCGGCAAGTCCTCAAGGGAATCGCCGTCATGACGATACACAAGCGGGGAATGCACGCGATCCTCGTCGGCGCACTCGCGCTGGCTCCCGTCGCGCTGGCGCAGGCACCGGCCCCTGCGGCCGCACCCGTGCCGCCGCCGGCCGCGGTACCGCCGCCGCCGCAAAGCGGTCCCGCGCTGGAGGTGCGCGCGCGCCACGAGGCCGTCGACGACGACGCTTTCGACAATCGCGCCGAGGCCGACACCCTGCGCGTGCGCCTGGGCTATCGCTGGATCTTCGCCCCGGGCTGGACCGTGTTCGCGAGCGCCGAGGGCATCGGCAACCTCGGCAGCGGCGGCTACAACACGACCGCCAACGGCAACACGACGTATCCCGTGATCGCCGATCCGCCGGGCACCGAATGGGACGAGGCCTGGCTGGGCTGGAACGGCAATCCGAAGTTCGAGGCCAGGCTCGGCCGCCAGAAGCTGATCCTCGACAACGCGCGCTTCTTCGGCAACGTCGGCTGGCGCCAGAACCAGCAGACCTTCGATGCCGCGATGCTGGCCTGGAAGCCGGCCGCGCCATGGGCATTGCGTTACCTTTACCTCGACCAGGCCAATCGGGTTTTCGGCAACTACAACCCGAATCCGCTCCTGGCCGCGTACGACCTCGACGCGAACCTGCTCAATGCCAGTTGGACGCAACCCTGGGGCCAGGTCGTCGGTTACGGCTACTTCGTCGACAACCAGGATGTGCCATTGAGCTCGACTCGCACGCTGGGCCTGCGGCTCACCGCCAAGCACGCGGTTTCGCCGGCCTGGACCGTGGGCGTCGCCGCCGAGTTCGCCGACCAGTCGCCCTACGCCGACGGCGCCGACATCAACGACGCCAGCTACCTGCTGGTCGAGCCCTGGGCGGCATGGCGCGGCCATACCTTCAAGGCCGGCTACGAAGTGCTGGGCGGCGACGGCCGCTACGGCTTCGCCACGCCCTTCGCGACGCTGCACATCTTCAACGGCTGGGCCGACAAGTTCCTGACCACGCCCACCACCGGCCTGCGCGACGCCTACCTCGGCGCCGGTGGGCCGATCGGCGGCGGCTGGAACTACGGCCTGTGGTGGCACGACTTCGAGGCCGACGACGGCGGCGCCAGCTACGGCCAGGAACTCGACGCCTCGCTCGGCCGCGGCTTCGCCAAGCACTGGAGCGTGCTGTTCAAGTACGCCGACTACCAGGCCGACGAATTCGCCCATGATACGCAGAAGGTCTGGATCCAGGTCGAATACGTCCTGTAGCCCTGCGGCCGCCCCCCTCCCCCCCAAGGGGCCGCCGCCGAGTGCGGGTTCGCATCGATGATCGGATCGAGCTTGGGCACGTTCCGCGCCGCCCGAGTGACGCGGACGCGATTGCCCGCCGCGATGCCACGCCCGATCGCCGCGCGCTCAGGAATCCAACCAGCGTGCGAGCGGCCCCAGAGGATGATGCGCGCGCGCCACCAGCACGATGGCGGCGTAGACTCCGAGCGCGGCGACGAAGCTCGCGGCGCGCACGCGATGGTTGCGCCCGCGCTTGAGCGCCAGCGACCCCAGCACGATGTAGGCGGCGAGCAGCAGCACCTTCGCGGTCAGCCAGCCATGCACGAAGGGGTACTGGTGCAGCATCGCCGCCAGCGCCAGCGCGGCGGCCAGCAGCGTGGTATCGATCGTGTACGAGGCGTAGCGCAGCAGCGCATGGTTGGCTCGCGGCGAACGCGCCAGCACCATCAGGCCACGGGTGAAGAACAGCGCGCCCGAGAGGACCACGGTCCCCACGTGCAGCCACTTCACCTGCGGATAGAACTCGATCACCCGGGCTTGCCGTCCGCGCGCGGGCTGAGGTAGATCCCCAACGAACGCAGCACCCACGGCAGGAAGGCGAGCAGCCAGCCCACCGCCGCCACAGCCATCCAGGCCGGCGAATCCGGCAGCAGTTCGGCGGCGATGCGCAGCACGCTCACCGCCTGCACCCCGAGGAAGCAGGCCCAGGCGACGGGTCCCATCTCCAGCGGCCGGCCCGAGTGGCCCTGCGTCACGCGCGTGACCATCGCCACCAGCATGCTGCCGAAATAACCCACGGTGAGCGCGTGCACGGGCGCGCGCCCCAGTTCGAACACACCGGTTGCGGCGTAGAGCGCGCCCTGCAGCGCGTAGAGGGCGAACGCGAGCGGCAGCCACGCGAAGGCCACGTGCAGCACCCACAGCAAGCGGATGCGGCGCGTCCGCAGGGGCTGCCAGCGCCACCACCAGCGGGCGGTGAGCAGCGCCAGCGCGAGGTCGACCGGCCACAGCCAGGTGTAGGCGTGCGCCAGTTCGCCCATCAGGTGTGCCAGCACCAGGACCCAGGACGCCGCGAGGATCCAACCCGGCCGGTATGCCGGGTGGCCCGGGATCGCGGCTTGGGCGAAGAACGGCACCATTCGGTGCGCCACGGTGGCAAAGACCGGCAGCAGGAAACCGAAGGTCCCGATCTTGATCGCGCCGAAGGCCAGCCGCGCATCCCCGGAATGGAGATAGCGCGCGAACATCGCAAGGCCCACGCCGCCCAGCGCCAGCGCGGCCCAGATCGAGAGCCCGTGGTACTGGCTGCCGCCGTCGCGCCACGACACGCGCAGCAGCAGCAGGCAGCCAATGGTCCAGCCCAGCAGCGTCAACACCACGCCGACGTGCAGCAGCACCGGCAGGCCGGCAAGGCTCGCGAGCGTGAGCAGGTAGCCGGCGAAGATCGCACCGGCGACCGGGACGTAGTGGCGCCGCCCAAACGCGGGCTGGTCCATCCAGCGCGGGAACACCGTGAGCAGGAAGCCGAAGATGAACAGGCCAAGCACTTGGTACTGCATGCCGATGGCGTGCGCCCAACCGGCTGGCACCGGCGGCTGCGGCAGGGCCAGCGCCGGCCAGCGCATGCCGACCAGCCACGCGGCCCACCAGGCCATCGACAGCAGCACGCCGCTGGCGCCGGCGAAGAACAGCAGGCGGTGCGGCGCGGCGGCCAGCAGGGCCAGCATCGCGGCCGGCGTCAGGGTGCCGTCGCGGGGTTCGGGTTGGGCGGTCATCGGATTCGGGCGTTGGAGGCGGGCCCCGCACGGGGCGGGGCCCGCTGCATGTCGGCCGGCGTGGGGAGACGCCGGCCGGCGGGCACCTTGATCAACGAGCCGAACGCGTCGGCATACAGCGAATCCTGCACCTGCCCCGGCATTCGCGACCTGATCCAGGTCAGGCCCAATGCGAAAAACCTGCCCACCCTCGGTAGCGGCTTCAGGCGTGGCGAGGCCCATCGCGCGCAGGGCGCGCGCCTGCGAAGCCGGCCTTGCAGGAGCGCGCCCTGCGCGCGATGGGCTCAAGGCGCCGTCCCGGGGTGAGGTGCCGCGCGGCCGCGGCGCAAGTCACCCCCGCAGGGCCGGTTCGCACGATCGCGAGACCCGCGCTAGGTGCGGAGCACGCAGCGCGCGAGGTGCTTGAGGCGCGGCAGGTCGCGGATCGCGACTTCGCGGCGCTCGACCTCGATCAGGCCGTCGTCCTGGAAGCGGCGCAGCACGCGGCTCACGGTTTCGGTCGCGAGCCGCAGGTAGTTCGCGATATCGGCGCGCGACATCACCAGGTGCACGCGGATGGCCGAGTAGCCGCGATTGGCGAGGCGTTCGGAAAGGCCGGTAAGGAACGCCGCGAGGCGCTCGTCGGCGGAAAAATCCCCGGACAGCAGCGAGGAGGACGCGATGTCCTTGGACATCAGCCGGAACAGTTGCGCCTGCAGGTTGGGCATCCGCGCCGCCAGCGAGGCGATGGCCGGGAACGAGAAGCGGCACAGCGTGACGGTGTCGAGCGCCACCGCGTTGCAGGGGTAGTGCGCCGGATGGATGGCGTCGAGCCCGATCAGTTCGCCGGGCAGGAAGAAGCCCAGCACCTGCTCGCGGCCCTCGTCGTCGACCACGTAGGTCTTCACCGTGCCGGCGCGCACCGCGTACACCGCCAGGAAGGGATCGTTGACCCGGAAGATGTGCTGCCCCGCCTGGATCGGGTCGGTGTGCTCGATCAGGCAGTGCAGTTCGGCCAGCGCGGCCTTGTCGTAGCCACCGGGCAGGCACACGCCGGCGAAGGCGCAGGTGCCGCAGAACGTGTGCTCGTCGCCCTCGCCGTGGGGGTTGATCGCGGGGCGGCCCGAGGCCATCGCGTTGCGGGTCGGCAACATGGTGCGCCTAGGATAGCGCGGGCCCGCCCGCCGTGGCTCTGCCCACCCCCCGAAGGGGCAGGGTGGCCATGGACGGGCGCCCGTCGCGGGCTCAGATCACCCGCGAATACCGCGGCGCTTTCTCGCCGGGTCGCGACAGGTAGGCATCGAACGCCATTGCCACCAGCCGCACCAGCAGGCGCCCGCGCGGGGTGACCCGCAGGTGCCCTGACTCGATCCGCACCAGGCCGTCGGCCACCAGCGGCTCGAGCCGGTTGAGCTCGGCGCCGAAGCGCTGGCCGAAGTCGAAGCCGTGGCGCTCGCCGAAGGCCTGCATGTCGAGGTCGCCGCTGCACATCAGAGCCTGGATGATCGCGCCGCGCAGGGTGTCGTCCTCGGTCAGGCGATGCCCGCGCATGACCGCGAGGTGGCCTGCATCGATCGCCGCGTAGTAGCCGGTGAGGTCGCGCGCGTTGGCGGCATAGCAGTCGCCGACCTTGCCGATCGCGCTGACGCCCAGGCCCACTAGGTCGCATTCGGCGTGGGTCGAGTAGCCCTGGAAATTGCGCTGCAGGTCGCCAGACGACTGCGCCTTCGCCAGTTCGTCCTGCGGCAGGGCGAAATGGTCCATGCCCAGGTACTGGTAGCCGGCCTGGCGCAGGGTGTCGATCGCGAGCCCCAGCAACGCCAGTCGGGTCGAGGCCGGCGGCATGTCCGCGGGGTCGATCTGTCGCTGCGCCTTGAACACCTCGGGCAGGTGGGCGTAGCCGTAGACCGCGATGCGGTCGGGGCGGCCGGCGATGACGATCTCCAGGGTGCGCGTGAAGCCCTCGAGGGTCTGTAGCGGAAGGCCGTAGATCAGGTCCACGCTGACCGACCGGAAGCCGGCGGCGCGGGCGTCGGCGATCACGCCCATGGTCTGGTCGATGCCCTGCACGCGGTTGATCGCCTCCTGCACCGCCGGGTCGAAATCCTGCACGCCGAAACTGGCGCGGTTGAAGCCCAGGCGGGCAAGGCCGGCCATGGTGCCGGCGCCGGACAGGCGCGGGTCGATCTCGATCGAGAACTCGCGCTGCGATTCCGGGCCGAAGGTGAAGCCCGAGCGCAGCGCATCCATCAGCGCCGCCATCTGGTCGAGGTCGAGGTAGTTGGGCGTGCCGCCGCCCAGGTGCAGCTGCAGCACCTGGCGGTCGCGATCGAACAGCGCGGCCTGCAGCGCGATCTCGCGCTCCAGTCGCACCAGGTAGGCGCCGATCTCGCCGCGGTTGCGCGTGATCACGCGGTTGCAACCGCAATAGAAGCACGGGCTGGGGCAGAACGGCAGGTGCACGTACAGCGACAGCGGACGCGGGATCGGCTCCTCGTTGCTGGCCGCGGCGCTGGCCCGGTAGTCGGCCTCGCCGAACGTGGCGTCGAAATGCGGCGCGGTCGGGTAGGACGTGTAGCGCGGCCCGTTGAGGTCGTGCCGGGCGATCAGCTCGGCGTCGAAGGCGGGCGCGGCGGGGGCGGCGGTGAGGACCATGCGGCGCAGGCTGCACCCTTGCGGGGCGCGGCGCCTTGATCCGGATCAAGACCGGCGCAGGTGGCCGGTCCGGTCGCGCGCCCGGCGTGCCGGGCGCGCGCGGGTCCCGCGATCAGAAGCGGGCGGTCACGTAGGCGTAGGGCCCGTCGACGCTGACGTCGATGCTGCCCTGCCAGTTGTCCGCATCCACGTCCAGGTCGCCGCTCAGGCCGGCGTAGGCAAGGCCGAAGCCGAAGTTCTGCCACGGCAGCCACTCCACGGCGCCGCCATAGCTCCACACCGAGCCATCGTAGTCGCCGACGTCGGCGCTGATGCCCTGCACCGCCGCGCGCAGCAGCCACTGGTCGTTGATCGCGTAGTCGACGCTGGCGCCGATCACCGGCACCGGGGCACTGGCGTTGGCCCGCTCGCGGTCGATGATGGCGGTCGGCGAGAACGCCGACACGCCGGCGTCGATCTCGAGGTAGGTGACGCCAAGCGAAACGGCCAGCTCCACGTTCTCGTTCTGGACGAAGGAGTAGGCATAGTGGATCTGGGTCGCGGCGAGCGAGAACTCGCTCTCCACGCCGCTGCCGGC
>CAZTNB010000149.1:0-7288 GCA_964614825.1 uncultured Gammaproteobacteria bacterium | reverse complement strand
GCCGACTACCCGGCCGCCGCGCCCTATGCGGTGCTGTACATGCACGACGGGCAGATGCTGTTCGATGCCGGCCTGACCTGGAACCACCAGGAGTGGCGCGCCGACGAGGTGGCGGGCAAGCTCATCGCCGGCGGCACGGTGCGGCCGTTCATCATCGTCGGCATCGCCAACGGCGGCGCGGCCCGCCACAGCGAGTACTTTCCCCAGCAGCCCTTCGAGGCGCTCACGCCCGCGCAGCAGGAAGCGCAGTACGCGCTCGAGCGCGACGGCGGGCAGGCACTGTACTCGGGCAAGGTCTATTCCGACCGCTACCTCGAGTTCCTGGTCACCGAGCTCAAGCCCTACATCGACCAGCGCTTCCGCGTCAGCCCGCGGCGCGAGGACACCTTCGTGCTGGGTTCGAGCATGGGCGGGCTGATCTCGCTGTACGCGCTCGCCAGGTATCCGCAGGTGTTCGGCGGCGCCGCCTGCCTGTCCACCCACTGGCCCGGCGACCTGGCGCCGGAGCCGGGCCCGGCGGCGGCGGCCCTCGTCGAGTGGTTCGGGCGCGAGTTGCCGCAGGCCGGCAGCCACCGCATCTACTTCGACCACGGCACCGGCACGCTCGACGCGCGCTATCCGGCGCTGCAACGCCAGGTCGACGCGTTCATGCGCGCGAAGGGCTACACCGCCGCCGACTGGCAGACGCGCGTGTTCCCGGGCGCGATCCACGACGAGGCCGCCTGGGCCGCGCGCCTGGACGTGCCGCTCGCGTTCCTGTTCGCGCGGCCCTGACCGCGATGCGCCGCGCCGCGACCCGCGCCTCAGCCGAAGGCGACCGGCTCCGCCTTGCAGTTGCGGGCGATGTATTCCCTGTGCGACGGCATCGCGTCGGCCGAGCGCTGCAGCACGCCGCGCACGCCGGCGACCATCTGCCGGATCTGCTCCGGCGCCAGGACATCGACCATCGGGTGGTAGGCGGCGGGCATGACGTCCTGCCCGATCAGCACCTGGGTCCAGCTTTCCTCGGTGAACAGTTCCTCGTGCTCGCGGTGGATGCGGCCGCCGGCGCGGAAGATCTCCATCTTCTGCGCCAGCGTGTCGGGGACCTGCATCTCGCGGCAGCGGCGCCAGAACGGCGTGTCGTCGCGCGCGGTGGCCTTGTAGTGCAGCACGATGAAGTCGCGCGCGCGCTCGAACTCGAAGTGCACCAGGCGGTTGTACTCGTCGACGAGGGCGGGGTCGAAGCGCCGGTCGGGGAAGTACTGCACCAGGCGCGCGATGCTCGACTGGATGAAGTGGATGCTGGTCGATTCCAGCGGCTCCATGAAGCCGCTGGCCAGGCCCATCGCCACGCAGTTGCGGTTCCAGAACTTGCGCCGCCTGCCGGTCACGAAGCGCAGCGGCCGCGGCTCGGCCAGCGCCTTGCCGTCGAGGTTGGCCATGAGCGTCGCGGCGGCCTCGTCGTCGCTGATGAAGTCGGAGCAGTACACGTGGCCGTTGCCGGTGCGGTGCTGCAGGGGGATGCGCCACTGCCAGCCGGCGCTGCGCGCGGTCGAGCGCGTGTAGGGGGTGAAGTCGTCGCTCGAAGCGCAGGGCACCGCCAGCGCGCGGTTCACCGGCAGCCAGTTCGACCAGTCCTCGTAGCCGGTCTTGAGCGCCTGCTCGATCAGCAGACCGCGGAAGCCGGAGCAGTCGATGAACAGTTCGCCCGCGACCCGCTCGCCGCTCGCCAGCACCACCGCCTCGATGTGGCCGTCCTCGGGGCGCAGCACCGTGTCGACGATCCTGCCCTCGGTGCGCACCACGCCGCGGGCCTCGCTCAGGCCGCGCAGGTAGCGCGCATAGAGGCCGGCGTCGAAATGGAAGGCGTAGTAGACGCGCGACAGCGGGGAATTCTCCATGCTGGTGCCGCGCAGGAAGCGGTGCTTGCGCGCCGCGATGCAGTTGAAGGTGTACTCGCCCAGGTCCGGACCCACCTCGCCGGCGAGGCGCAGCTTGAGCCAGTAGTGGTAGAACTGCACCAGGCCGAGGTCGCGCCCGCCGACGGGCCCGAAGGCGTGGATGTAGCGATGGCCGAGCCTGGCCCAGTCGACGAACTCGATGCCGAGCTTGAAGGTGCCCTGGGTCTGGCGCAGGAACTCGTTCTCGTCCAGGCCCAGCGTGGCGTTGAAGTTGCGGATCTGCGGGATGGTGGCCTCGCCCACGCCCACGATGCCGATCTCGTCGGACTCGATCAGGCGGATGTCGAGCCTGCCGTCGAACAGCTTCGACAGCGTGGCGGCCGCCATCCAGCCGGCGGTGCCGCCGCCCACGATCACGACCTTGCTGATCCGATTGTCATCCATTGGAGGTTCCGGAGATGGCCTTGCACGCGCGCCTGCGGCGCGGCCGGCATCCTAGCGCGCGCGCGTGCCGGCTGGCGCGTGGTTCGTTCCTCCGGTGCGGGTCGATGACGGCGCGCGGCGCCCGCCGATCGACGGGTTGGACGCGACCCATCGCGGCCCTGCTGCTGGCGCTGTGCCTGCCCGCGCATCCGGTGCTGGCACAGGCACCGCCGCCGCCGCGCACCGCCTGCGACGCCGAGCCCGCCCAGCGCGTGCTGCACCCGGCGCCCGCGGCGCCGGCGCTGCAGGCGCGCGCGGTGTGGCTCGACCGGCGGCTCCTGCGCTGGCCCGGCGCCCCGGCCGGTGCGCGCTACCGCCTCCATCACTCCGCGCAGGCCGCGATCGTCGCCGCGCCCGGCGCATTGGTCGCGGGCGCGGACGCCATCCTGGAACTGGATCCCGGCCCGGCGACGCTGCCCGAAGGCCTGGCGACCCGCTTCGGCCACGTCGGCGCGGGCGCGCTGCTGGCCGTGCGCGAGGCCGACCTGCCGCGCCTGCCGCAGCTGCACCGCGGGCAACTGGTGCTGGTGCGGGAGGACGCCAGCGGCCGCGTGCAGGCCGCCACCGCGCTGCAGGTCGCCGGCGCGCTGGACGATCTTCATGCCGCGGCGGCGGAGCTCGCCGACCTCGGCGCGCGGGTGGGGCAGGGGCGCAGCCAGTTCCGGCTGTGGGCGCCGACCGCGCGCGCGGTCAGCGTGTGCCTGTACGAACGTGGCGAGGGCGCGGCCTTCGCGCTGCTGCCGATGCAGCGCGACGCGGGCACCGGCAGCTGGCGCGCGAAGTACGCCGGCGACCTCGGCGGCCGCTACTACACCTACCTGGTCGAGGTCCACGTGCCCGGCCTCGGCATCGTGCGCAACCGGGTCACCGATCCCTATGCCCTGAGCCTCGGCCTCGACTCGCGCCGCGCCTACATCGCCGACCTCGCCGCGGCCGCGCTGGAACCCGAGGGCTGGGACGCGACACCGCGGCCGGGCCGCGTGGCCGCCTCCACCGACATGGCGATCTACGAACTCCACGTGCGCGACTTCTCGATCGGCGACGCCAGCGTGCCGGCGGCGCAGCGCGGCAAGTACCTCGCCTTCACCGCCAGCGAGTCGAACGGCATGCGCCACCTGCGCGCGCTGGCGCAGGCCGGCATCACCGACGTCCACCTGCTGCCGGTGTTCGACTTCGCGACCGTGCCCGAGGCCGGCTGCACCACGCCCGCCCCCGCGGGCCCGCCCGACGGCGAGGCGCAGCAGGCGCTGGTCGTCGCGACCCAGGCCGGCGATTGCTACAACTGGGGCTACGACCCGCTGCACTACACCGCGCCCGAAGGCAGCTACGCCAGCGACGCGGCCGACGGCGCGGTGCGCATCGTCGAGTTCCGGCGCATGGTGCAGGCGCTGCATCGCGCCGGGCTGCGCGTCGGCATGGACGTGGTCTACAACCACACCAGCGCCTCGGGCCAGGCGCCCCACTCGGTGCTGGACCGGATCGTCCCCGGCTACTACCACCGGCTCGAAGCCGACGGCAGCGTCGCGACTTCCACCTGCTGCGCCAACACCGCCACCGAGAACCTGATGATGGGCAAGCTCATGATCGACTCGGTGGTGGTGTGGGCGCGCGACCACGGCATCGACTCGTTCCGCTTCGACCTCATGGGCCACCAGCCGCGCGCGGTGATGGAGGAGCTCAAGGCGAAGGTCGACGCCGCCGCCGGACGCGAGGTGCAGCTGCTCGGCGAGGGCTGGAACTTCGGCGAAGTGGCCAACGGCGCGCGCTTCGTGCAGGCGTCGCAACTCGAGCTCAACGGCAGCGGCATCGCCACCTTCAGCGACCGCGCGCGCGACGCCGTGCGCGGCGGCAGTCCGGGCGACGGCGACGCGCGCCAGGTCAGCGCGCAGGGCTGGATCAACGGCCTGGTGTACGACCGCAACGCCCTGGCGCCCGCCAACCTCGGCAATGCGGACCTGATGCGCAGCGCCGACCTGGTGCGCGTCGGCCTCGCCGGCACGCTGCGCGGCTACCGGCTGCAGACGTACCGCGGCGAGACGGTGCCGATGGAACGCATCGATTACAACGGCCAGCCGGCCGGGTACGCGAGCGAGCCGGGCGAGGTGGTCAACTACGTCGAGAACCACGACAACCAGACCCTGTACGACCTCAACGCCTTCAAGCTGCCGATCGCCACCAGCGCCGAGGACCGCGCCCGCGTGCAGGTGCTGGGCCTCGCCACCACCGCGTTCAGCCAGGGCATCGCCTATTTCCACGCCGGCGTGGACGTGCTGCGCAGCAAGTCCATGGACCGCAACAGCTACGACTCCGGCGACTGGTTCAACCGCCTCGACTGGACCCATGGCGACAACTACTTCGGCACCGGCCTGCCGCCGCGGCGCGACAACGGCGCCAGCTGGGACCTGATGCGCCCGCGCCTGGCGGACCCGGCGTTGCGCCCGGGCCCGGCGCAGATCGCCTGGACCCGCGACGCCTTCCGCGACCTGCTGCGCATCCGCGCGAGCTCGACCCTGTTCCGCCTGCGCAGCGCGGACGAGGTCGCCGCGCGCCTGCGCTTCCCCAATACCGGCCCGGCGCAGTTGGCGACGGTGCTGGCGGGGCAGCTCGATGGCGCCGGCTACCCGGGCGCCGGCTTCCGCGAGTTGTTGTACCTGGTGAACGTGGACACGCAGCCGCGCGAGCTCACGTTGCCGGCGGAGCGGGGCAAGGCCTGGCACCTGCACCCGGTGCACCTGGCGGCGGCCGCCGCCGACACGCGACCGGCGTCGGCGGCGCGTTACGACGCCGCCAGCGGCCGCTTCTCCACGCCACCGCGCACCGCGCTGGTGTGGGTCGTCGACTGAGGGCCCTTCCGATGGCGTTCCCGGTTCCTGCCGTTCCGCCGTGCGTGCCGCCGGACATGCAGCGATCCCGCCCGCATACGTATGCATCGCCACCCGTCCGCGAGGCTGGGTAGGATCGGCGTGCGCCTCGCGCCGTCGCCCGGCGCCACCCCCAGCCGCAGGAACGCCCGACATGCACCTTCGCGCCGCACCCGCATCGTTGCTGCTGGCGGTCGTCGTCGCCGGCCACGCCGCCGAGGCGCCCAAGAACCCCCAGACGGTGGCCAGCATCGCGTCGCCGGGAAAGGTGCTGCGGGTGGACCTCGGCTTCGAGGAGGATCGCGCGCTGTGGAGCCTCAGCCGCTTCGGCGTGCCGCTGATCAGGCCTTCGCGGCTGGGCTTCCTGCTGCGCGACACCGAGAAGCTGGACCGGAACCTGATGCTGGCCGACAGCAGCACGCGCAGCGTCGACGAGACCTGGGAGCAGCCCTGGGGCGAGAGCCGCTTCGTGCGCAACCACTACAACGAGCTGCGCCTGCGTTTCACCGAGAAGCTCAAGCTCAAGCGCTCCTTCGACGTGGTGTTCCGCGTCTACGACGACGGCATCGGCTTCCGCTACGAATTCCCGGACCAGCCGCAACTCCGGGAAGTGATCATCGACGACGAGCTGACCGAGTTCGACGTCGCGCCGCCGGCCACCGCGTGGTGGATCCCGGCCGGCGAATGGAACCGCTACGAGTACCTGTACAACCGCACGCCGCTGGTCGAGGTCGGCCAGGTGCACACGCCGATGACGATCCGCACCGCGGATGGCCTGCACATCGCCTTCCACGAGGCGGCGCTGGTGGATTACTCCAGCATGTGGCTGCGGCGGGTCGAGGGGCAGCGCTTCCGGGCCCAGCTCTCGCCCGCGGCCGGCGGCTGGAAGGTGCGCCGCACGGCGCCGTTCCACACCCCGTGGCGCACGCTGCGGGTGGCCGACAGCGCGGCGGCGCTGTACGAATCCAACCTGGAGCTCAACCTCAACGAGCCGAACAAGCTCGGCGACGTGAGCTGGTTCGTGCCGTCGAAGTATGTCGGCGTGTGGTGGGAGATGCACCTCGAACAGAGCACCTGGGCCACCGGGCCCAGGCACGGCGCGACCACCGCGAACACGAGGCGGTACATCGATTTCGCGGCGAAGTACGGCTTCCGCGGCGTGCTGGTCGAGGGCTGGAACACCGGCTGGGACGGCCAGTGGTTCGGCAACGGCAACGACTTCGACTTCACCCGGCCCACGCCCGATTTCGACCTCGAAGGCCTGGCCGCGTATGCGAAGTCGCGCGGCGTGCGCCTCGTCGGCCACCACGAGACCGGCGGAGCGGTGAGCCACTACGAGAACCAGCTCGGCGCTGCGCTCGACCTGTACCAGCGCCTGGGCATCGATTCGGTCAAGACCGGCTACGTCGCCGACGCCGGCCAGATCGAGCGCAACGACGGCGACGGCGTGGTGCGGCGCGAATGGCACGACGGGCAGTGGATGTCGCGCCACCACCTCAGGGTGGTGACCGAGGCGGCCGCGCGGCACATCGCGGTGAATCCGCACGAGCCGATCAAGGACACCGGCCTGCGCCGCACCTATCCGAACTGGTTCGCGCGCGAGGGCGCGCGCGGGATGGAGTACAACGCGTGGGGCAACCCGCCCAATCCGCCCGAGCACGAGGCCAACCTGGTGTTCACCCGCATGCTGGCCGGGCCGATGGACTTCACGCCGGGAATCCTCAGCCTGCAGGGCCGCGGCCAGCCGCTGCAGAGCACCCTGGCCAAGCAACTGGCGCTGTACGTGGTGATCTACAGTCCGGTGCAGATGGCGGCCGACCTGCCGGAGAACTACGAGCAGCACCTCGACGCGTTCCAGTTCATCCGCGACGTGCCGACCGACTGGTCGGAGACGCGGGTGCTCAACGGCGAGGTCGGCGACTTCGTCACCATCGCGCGCAAGGATCGGGCCGGCGAGAACTGGTACCTGGGCAGCCTCACCGACGAGCACGGGCGCGAGCTGCAGGTGCCGCTGGGCTTCCTGCGGCCGGGCCGGGCCTACACCGCGGAGATCTATCGCGA
>CAZTNB010000148.1:1869-7290 GCA_964614825.1 uncultured Gammaproteobacteria bacterium | reverse complement strand
CGACCTGGATCTCGTGCGTGCGGTTCGCCTCGTACAGCGCGCGCAGCACGTTGCGTCCGATGCGGCCGTAGCCGTTGATGGCGACCTTGACGGGCATGAGGCGGATCTCCGGGCGGGAAACGGGAAGGGATCGTGATTCTAGCGGCCCATGGCGCGCGCCGGAAATCGCGCGGCGCCGCCGCCCGTGCCGAGGTCGTCCCGGCGCAGGCGGGAATTCAGCGGCGCAAGCCGGGATCCAGCGGCGCAACGCCTTCAGCGGCGACGCGCTGCTGGATCCCGGCTTGCGCCGGGATGACGCTACCCGCGGGGCGGGTAGCGTCACTTGTCGGCGATGGCGTACTTCGGCAGCTTCTGCCGCACGCGCCGGTTGCGCAGCGCCACGTACTTCGGCAGGCCCGTCGTGGCGTCGTAGGGCGGCGGCGCCTCGCCGCGGATCAGCGGCTCGAGGTACGCGCGGCACTTCGCGGTGATGCCGTAGCCATCGGCGCGGACGAAGTCCGCCGGCATCTTCTTCTCGTGGTTGGCGACCTTTTCCAGCGGCGCCGGCTCGATGCGCCAGCGATACGGCTTCGATCCGGTGCGCTTGATCACCGGCATCACCGCGTTGAGGCCGGCCACCGCGTACTCGACCGCCGCCTTGCCCACCGCGAGCGCCTGCTCCACGTCGGTCCTGGAGGCCAGGTGCCGCGCCGAGCGCTGCAGGTAGTCGCTCACGGCCCAGTGGAACTTGTAGCCCAGCTTCTCCTTGACCAGGTTGGCGACCACCGGCCCGACGCCGCCCAGTTGCGTGTGGCCGAAGGCATCGCGGGTGCCGGCCTCGGCCAGGAAGCTGCCGTCGGCGCGGCGCAGGCCCTCGGACACCACCACCGAGCACCAGCCCACGCGCTCCACCGTGGCTTTCACCGCCGCGAGGAACTTCGCCTCGTCGAAGGCCACCTCGGGGAACAGGATGATCTGCGGCGCCTGGTCGGGCTTGCGCCCGGCGAGGCCCGCGGCGGCGGCGATCCAGCCGGCGTGGCGCCCCATCACCTCCATCACGAAGACCTTGGTCGAGGACTCCGACATCGAGGCCACGTCGAGGCTGGCCTCGAGGATCGACACCGCGGTGTACTTGGCCACCGAGCCGAAGCCCGGGCAGCAGTCGGTCACGGCGAGGTCGTTGTCGACGGTCTTGGGCACGCCGATGCAATGGATCGGGTAGCCGAGCTTCTCGCCGATCTGCGACAGCTTGTGCGCGGTGTCGGCGGAATCGTTGCCGCCGTTGTAGAGGAACCAGCGGATGTCGTGGGCGCGGAACACCGCGATCAGGCGCTCGTACTGCTCGCGGCTGGCCTCGTAGCCCTTGAGCTTGAAGCGGCAGGAGCCGAAGGCGCCGCCGGGCGTGTGGCGCAGCGCGCGGATCGCCGCCGCCGACTCGTGCGTGGTGTCGTAGAGCTCCTCGCGCAAGGCGCCGATGATGCCGTTGCGCGCGGCATAGACCTTGCCGATGGTCCTGCGGTGCCGCCGCGCGGTCTCGATCACCGCCGAGGCGGTGGCGTTGATCACCGCGGTGACGCCGCCCGACTGGGCGTACAGCAGGTTGCCTGCGACCATCGTCGAATGCCTCCGGGCACGTCCAAACGCTTGTTCTGATTTGACTTGACCGGACCGGGCCGTTACGGTTCCGGGCGATCCCGGGCAAGTCTAACCGGCCCGTGGCGCGCCGGCCGCGCCGACCCCAAAATCGAAGTCTCGCGGGAACCCCATCGATGCGCATCGTCTTCCTCGGCGCCCCCGGATCCGGCAAGGGCACCCAGGCCACCCGTCTCCGCACCGAACTCGGGCTCGCCCATATCTCCACCGGCGACCTGCTGCGCGCGGCCGTTTCCGCGGGGACGCCGCTCGGGCTCAAGGCCAAGGCAGTGATGGAGTCCGGCAACCTGGTCTCGGACGAGATCGTGCTCGCCATGCTCGAGGAGCGCATCGCCCTGGCCGACGCGCGGCCCGGCTTCATCCTCGACGGCTATCCGCGCAACCTGGCCCAGTGCGAGGCGCTGGAGGGCCTGCTCGAGCGCCTGCGCCAGCCGCTGGACGTGGCGATCCTGCTCGCGGTGCCGTCCGAACTCCTGTTCGAGCGCCTCGCCGGACGCGCCGCCGCCGAGGGCCGCAAGGACGACAAGCCCGAGACCGTGCGCGAGCGCCTGCGCGTGTACGAGGCGCAGACGGCGCCGGTGGTGGAGCACTTCCGCACGCTGGGCACGCTGGTCGAGGTCGATGGCGTGGGCTCGATGGACGAGGTCTACGCCCGCATCCGCGGCGCGGTGCGCTCGCTCGATGCCGGTGCGCATGCCGCCAGCGCCTGAGTCGTCCTGGCGACGCCACCCCGGGCGCCGCGTCCGCCGATGAAGTCACTGCTCGAATCGATCCGGGACATCCTGCTGCTGCGCCGCGGCCCGCAGGACCTGCCCTATTCGCCCGCCCTGCTGGCGGCGCTGATCCTGTTCGCGCTCGCGGTCGGGTTGGCGGTGTCGGCGCAGCGCGTGGCGGTGGCGGTGGCGGCGCCGCAACTGGGCTTCGAGGTGCTGCTGCTGCTGGCGCTGGCATGGTTCCCGCTGGCGATCGCCAAGCGCCGCGAGCGCTTCGTCCAGACCGCGACCGCGCTGGTCGCCGCGGCGATCGCCTTCAACCTGCTCGCGGTGCCGGTGGTGCTGGGCGTGGGCGACCTGCCCAAGGACGCGCGCGCGCTGACCACCGCGCAGGTGCTGCTGGGCTGGCTGTCGCTGGCCCTGCTGGCGTGGAAGCTGGTGGTCAGCGGCCACGTGCTGCGCCATGCGCTCGACGTGCCGCTGCGTTCGGGCGTGCTGATCGCGGCCGCGTTCCTCGCCGCCGAAGTGGTGCTCAACCTCGCGCTGTTCGGCGCCGGTGCCACCTCTTCCACGCCCTGAGCCGGCCGCGCGTGCGCCTCTTCATCCTCGGCATCGGCGGCACCTTCATGGGCGGGCTCGCCGCGCTGGCGCGCGAACTGGGCCACGCGGTGGACGGCTGCGACCAGGACATCTATCCGCCGATGAGCACGCAGCTCGAGGCGCTGGGCATCGCGCTGCGGCGCGGTTACCTCGCCGAGCACCTGCGGCCGGCGCCGGACCGGGTGCTGGTCGGCAACGCGCTGTCGCGCGGCAACCCGGCGGTCGAGTACCTGCTCGACGCCGGCCTCGACTACGTGTCCGGCCCGCAATGGCTGGGCGAGGCCGTGCTGCGCGGGCGCAGTTCGCTGGCGGTGGCCGGCACCCACGGCAAGACCACCACCACCAGCCTGCTGGCGTGGATCCTCGAGCACGCCGGGCGCGCGCCCGGCTTCCTGGTCGGCGGCGTGCCGGAGAACTTCGGCGTGTCGGCGCGGCTGGGCCGCGGCGCCGAGTTCGTGGTCGAGGCCGACGAATACGACACCGCGTTCTTCGACAAGCGCTCGAAGTTCGTGCACTACCGGCCGCAGGTGGCGGTGCTCAACAACCTCGAGTACGACCACGCCGACATCTTCCCCGACGTGGCCGCGATCCAGCGCCAGTTCCACCACCTGGTGCGCATCGTGCCGGCGCGCGGCCGGCTGGTCGTCAACGGCGAGGACGCGCGCCTGGCCGAGGTGCTGGCGATGGGCTGCTGGACGCCGGTGGAACGCTTCGCCATCGACGCCGACGCCGAGTGGCGCGCGCGCCTGCTGCGCGCCGACGGCTCGGCCTTCGAGCTGCGCCATCGCGGCGAGCGCGTGGGCACGGCGGAGTGGGAGCTGGTGGGGCGCCACAGCGTGATGAACGCGCTGGCCGCGATCGCGGCCGCGGCCGCGGTGGGCGTGGCGCCGGCCACGGCGCTGGCGGCCCTGCCCGCGTTCCGCAGCGCGCGGCGCCGGCTCGAATGCGTGGGCCGGCCGCGCGGCATCGTGGTCTACGACGACTTCGCCCACCACCCCACCGCGATCGCGACCACGCTCGCCGGCCTGCGCGCGCGGGTGGGCCAGGGCCGCATCCTGGTCGGCCTGGAGCCGCGCAGCAATTCGATGCGCCTGGGCGCGCACGCGGACGAACTTGCGCCATCGCTGCGCGATGCCGACGCGGTGGTGTTCCTGCAGCGCCCCGACCTGCCGTGGGACGCCGCGCGGGTGACCGCGGCGCTGGGAGGCCGCGGCGAGACCGCGCCCGACGTCGAGGCCCTGGTGGCCCGGCTGGCGGCCCTGGCCCGGCCCGGCGACCAGGTCGTTTTCATGTCCAACGGCGGTTTCGAGAACGCACCCCGCCGTTTCGTTGTCCAAGCGGCAGCCGCACCGAGCGGCGCCCCTTCCCCAGTCACCCCGGAGCCCCCATGACCCGCCGCCAATCCGCCCGATTCCTGTTCGCCAGCGCCGCCCTGGCGCTCGCGGCCTGCAGCAGCAAGGCGCCGCCCGCGCCGCCGGCCGAGGAGCCGGTCGCCGAGACCGCCCCGGTCGCGGCCGCACCCGCCGCCGAGCCGGCACCCGCGCCGCAGTCCAGCCTGCCGACGCCGCCCCCCGCGCCGGTGGTGATCCCGTCCGAGGCGATCGGCGGCACGCCGGTGGCCAACATCCAGGAAGCCTTCACCCGCGGCAATGCCGGCATGCAGAAGTACTGCCAGGACCAGGGCATTCCCTGCGAGTCCTTCTACGTCAAGGACACCGTGCAGGAAGGCGAGGGTTGGGTGCTGCAGTTCTTCGGCAACCCGCACAACGAGGGCATGTACGTCAACGTGCGCGTGTTCCCCGATGGCCGCGCCGAGGTCGAGCGCTGAGGCGCGCGCCGGCGCATCCGCCGCGCCGCCGGCCGCGGGCGCGGCCGGCTAGACTCGGCGCGTGACCGCGCCCGAGCTGCCGCTGTTCCCGCTGTCGACGGTGCTGCTGCCCGGCGGGCGCCTGGACCTGCGCATCTTCGAACGCCGCTACCTCGACCTGGTGCGCGACTGCACGCGCACCGGCGGCGGCTTCGGCGTGTGCCTGATCGTGCGCGGCCGCGAGGCCGGCGAGCCGGCGATCCCGGCCGCGTTCGGCACCGTGGCGCGGATCATCGACTTCTCCACCCTGCCGGACGGGCTGCTGGGCATCACCGCGCGCGGCGGGGAACGCTTCCACGTCGCCCGCAGCCGGGTGCGCGACAACGGCCTGATCATCGGCCAGGTGGAGCTCATCGCCGCCGACCCGGTGCTGCCGGTGCCGCCCGAGTACGCGCTGCTCGCGACCATCCTCGAGCGCATCGCCGAGCAGGTGGGCGGCGACCTGGCGGCGGCGGCAAAGTCCTGCTTCGACGATGCCGCCTGGGTGGCGTGGCGCCTCGCGGACGTGCTGCCGCTGGAGCAGGAGGAGCGGCAGCAGCTGCTGCAGGACCCGGACCCGGTGCACCGGCTGGAGCTGCTGGCGCACTGGTTGCCGCGCTTCCAGCGCCA